>CAZJFE010000001.1:0-94173 GCA_964545345.1 uncultured Candidatus Saccharibacteria bacterium
TGCATTTCTTGGTTGAGAGAAATCCTTTACCGGATGCCGCCTCGTTTAGAGCAGCTAATTCTGCCGCTTCTTTTTCCAGCCCCAGACGTTCGGTGATGTTGATGAATCCGCCGATGAAGTTATTTTGAACCTTCCAAGATTCTCCGTAGGCAATCCAACCGCCCTCGCGGAAATCGTTACCGAAGTTTTCAATATTTTCCACAATATCATCCAAGGTGCACTCTGCTTCCTCAGAGAATTTCTTTCCCTCTCCACCGGTAAAGGCGATTTGAAGCTCTAAGCTAAAGGGTTCGCAGAGGAATCCCGCGCCCAAGGATTTAACAAAATCCCCAGCCGCTCGTTGGCCGGCATCCTCCAAGAATCCTTGCCAATCGGTAACGAATTGAGGTTTGCCACCGCCCTGGATGTAGGTGATAATTTGATCTACGACAACGTCCAAAATGGCCTTTTGAAGCACAGTTTGCACGAATTCCTCCGCCCACTGCCAGAAAGTTTGGTCTTTTTCCTTTTCCTTGGTTTTATTCCCCTCCTTGATTAGCGCTTCTTCCGTAGGGTTAGTGGTCGGAACTCTTTGCTGTCCGGCTCCTTGAGCATCCGCTTTGGTGTTATTGGCCTCAGCTTTCGCGGCTGAAGTCTCCTCTTTCGTGAGCGCGTCTGCGAGCGCCTGAGACAAAGCAGAAGCGGCGGCTTTCAAAATGGCCTCCACTAAAGCATCCGTGCCTTCGGAGGCCCGGGCCTTTCTCGTTGGCGCGCTACCGAGCGGCGAAAAAATCAGCGTAAGAGCGACGATGGTGATAAGTGATTTTTTCAGCATCTAGAGATTATATTTTTTAGCAAACTGGACGATCCGTTCATTGAGATTGGTTAGATCCTCGTGCGCTTGGCCGATCAGGCGCATAGAAATCAAAGCGGCCAGCGGATCCTTATCAATATTGGCGATATTAGAGAAGATTTTCTTTTGCTGGGTAAATAATTTTATTTTCTCTTTGTGAAAATCTACCAAGCTGATTGGGACATTGAGTGAGTAATATTCCTTGATGGTTTTTTCGTAGGCGTCGGCTAGTTTTTTGAAATCCTCAATATCCGGATCGGTGAAATCCACCGAGATACCGGAGAAATTCTTTTCAGAAATCGCCCTAGTGTTATTTAAATATCCATCCACTAGCGCCGGGTCGTTGCCGGGGACGATTTTGATCATACTCATATCAATCTCCGGAGCGAGAAGCGGGAAGGTTGATTTGGAAAGGCGTTCGGCGATAATTTTTTCTGCTATTTTTTTCGGATCGGGTGCGGTAATCAGACGTCCTTCGTCGGAAATCTCCGGGCCGTCCGGATTTTGAGCGAGGATTTCTTCCGCGATCTCCTCACCAATGCCCTGAACGGCCGGGTTATCCAAAGAGTCAACAAGATCAGGAATTTTTTCTTCGGCAGAGCTTTCTTTCGCGGCGATGAGATTCGCCTGCCCCTCTTTGGCGATCATTTGTTCGGGAGATTTCTGAACAAAAATCATCACCGCGAGAGCGGTAGACCCGGCCAACAGCGAAAGAGAAAATAATTTCTTTACCATAAGAGAACTCCCCACCCTCACAATGGCGTACCATATTATTATAGCAGTTACGGAATCAGGAATTACGATTATTTAGCCGTAATTGTGGACAACTTAATAAGCTGATCCAGGTTGAAGTTTTGAGGGCGGGAATTTTCCGGCAGACCCACCGATTCAATCAGGTCCACCGCCTCTTTTTTGGGTATTCCCAGGCCATCAGCGAGATTGTTTGCCGCTGTTTTACGGGGTTGCTTAAAAATGATCTTAACCAGGCGGTAATAAGAGACTGACGACTGACGACTGACGACCAGCGGCTTAGTTGTTAGCTTAATGACCGCCGAGTCAACTTTGGGTGGTGGGTCAAAATCGGCAGGTTTTAAGCGTAAAATAAGCTCCGGTTCAGCCCAAAATTGGGTAATCGCCGATAATAGGTTCATTTTTGGCGGTTTAGAGCAGATTCTCTCTGCAACCTCCTCTTGAACCATCAAAACGGAGGCTTTTGGAGGGTCTTTGGCTTCACTTAGAATTCTTAAGAGTTGACCGGTGATGTAATAGGGAATGTTGCCTACTAATTTGGAGTCGTTAGTAATTAGTTTAGGTAGGATCTTTAAGGCATCCCCCGGGATAATTTCCAAGCCCTCAATATTCAAGTCCTTCATTTGGTTCATTAAGTCCAAATCCTTCTCAATCGCGACGAGTTGGCAGTTAATTTTTTGGCAGGCTTTCACAAGCGGAAGCGTCAAAGCCCCCTTTCCGGGTCCGATTTCTACAACAGTTTCGCCTAGTTGTAGATCCAAAGTCGCGATGATTTTGGGAATCACGGTCTTGTTGATGAGAAAGTGCTGTCCGAGCTTGTGAGACATATGCATATATTACATATGAATTTGATAGAATGGAATCAATGGCCGAGGAGAACAAAGAAAAGAATAGCCCGGATCCTATTGAGTTGACCGAACCGGTTCCGGAGAGTAAATATCCTGAAGAGTTGGATAAGTTAGCCAAAGAGATTCAGGAGATGCAAGAGGGAAACCGGAAATCGTTTTCGCCTGAATTTGCTTCCAAAGAGAAAAAGAATAAACCTGATTTAGAAAAAGAGGCAGGAGAATCACCCGCGGTTTCAGAGCCGGCCGAAAAAAAGAAAAGAGCTTACAAAAAACGGACCCCGAAGAGCGCTCCCTTTGAAGAGGTTTTGCCTTCAGAGGAAAAAACCGCGGAGCCCCGCGAGCTAACTCCGGAGGCAATGGAAAAAGATCCGGATAATTATTTCGTGGATGATGAAGAGACGGCGGCGCGAGCGGCTGAGTCAGCTAAAGAAGCGGAGCTTCTGAAAAAAGATGAGGAGCTGGAGGAAATTCCGATGGCGGATTTTCGCCGCGTGGAAGGCAGGGCCAGCTCCAAATTTAAGATTGAAGAGGTTTTAAATGATCCGAAATTCGTGGAATTTCTGGCGAGTTACCCAGACGCCGAGAAACTTGATCCGATGTCTCATGAGCGGGAGATCGAAAATCGTCACAAAGCTTTTCGGGCTCAGGAAATTTTAGGCCAGCAGTTTATTGATTTCTATAAAAAAGAAATCGGTGAGAATATCGGTTTTAATCTGGACGCCGGGACGCACGATAAGATTGTCGCGGAAATTCGCGATGAAGCGGTCCGGAATCCCGAATTGTTGATAGAGCGCGCCAAAAACATGGAGGATTTTGAGAGATTACGTAAGAATAACCAGCGTTGGGAGGAGCAGATTGAGGTTCTTGGCGGCCGCGATAACCGCGACGAGGTTTTGAAGAAAATCGCCCAGCAGGAGTCTTTATTGAAAAAAGAGCTTGGCCAAAAAAAGCTTGCTGTTTTCATGGAGGGCATTTTCCATCCGGCCAGCATACCGCTAATCTCCAGTTTTTTGCGAAAATTGTTGCCCGAGCAGGAATTAAGGTGGCATCGCGAAATCAGTAGCGCGCCTAGATCGGAAAGACAGAAATTGTTTGGGGAGATTGATCAGGAAATTGAGAACCTCGCCCAGCTAAAAAATGAGCTTTCTACCGGCAAAGCGAAAGAACAATTCAACGCCTTACGGCAGGAAATTTTTCATAATTTTGAGCCGGTCAAAGATTTCGTCTCTTCTTTACCGGAGAAGATTAATCGGCGCGTGGCGGAGATGACCGAACGGGTTACCGGAGTTGGCGGCATTAAGAAGGCCTCTGAGATTAAAAAATATATTGAAAAAGTAAGAAGTACAGAAAAATCTTTAGGTGGCGAGGAGTTGCTCTCCGGGCACGCCTCCATGGAACTGGCCGAGCGGGTCAATAAATTGGTTGAAGATTTGGTTCACAAACACATCGCGGAATCCAAAATTGAGAACAAACCGCTTGAAGATCTTTTGACCGGTATTGAGGGAGTGTTTTCACGCATTGATGATCCAGAGGAGCGGATCAATATTTTCGTCGCGGTTGATGAAGCGGTTGAAAAAGCGATCAAGAATTTACAGGCAAACGCCGGGGAAATCACTCCAAAAGAGAAATCTTCCAGAGCGGCTAAAACCATATTACTCAAGGTAATTCAGCAGAAGTTGAAAGATAAGTTTGGGCCGCTGACTGAATAATATGAAAACCGAAGAAATCATCCGGTTATTGGAATCAGGCAACAAAGGGAAGGCGAAAAAAGCTGTTACCGAATATCTGGAGCAGATTAAACTCTCCCCTGCTGAGGAGGCCAGGATTCTTTTAGAAATCAGTTCGGTTTTTATGAAGGCCAATTCCGATGTCGCGAGAGCTTATCAGTCAATTTTAGAAGAGGTGGCGGAAGAGTTTAGAGATCTTAATTTGAAAGAGAAAATTCTAACTCCTAAGCAGTAATGGGGAAGTGTTGATTTTTAGCTTCTGGCGTGGTAATATTGCGCTAGCTTTTCTACATCAAACAAGGAGAATACGAAATGAAGCGAATTTTGTCCGCGGCGCTTTTTCTAGCGCTGGCCCCGCCGGTTCTGGCTGAGGAGTCGGATCTGAATTACCTGCCGGAGCACCGTTTCAGGATCTACTATAATTTTTCCAACGGTAAGGTTCATGATCCTGATAGTATCGCCGGCTGGGCGCTGTCTTATTCAGAACTCCTACACGTAGGAGCGGACAACTTTATTCTTGGCCGACATCCGGAGAAGCAGTCCCCGGGAGAGCGCTTACTAAGGTTCGGTGGATCGGCGTTGCTTCTCCTGGCTTTGGAGATTCCGGCCGGTTTTGTCACTCATGAGTACGGTCATTTCAGGATGGATAGCGTAGCGGGAATGTACAAGCCGATTTTCGGAAGTGACCGAGATAATGACTATGCGTTCGTTTCCACGCCGTTTAACGCGTATCTGACGGCATTTGAGACTGCCGCGACCGGGGGCTTTAACACTTATCATGCTAGCCAACAGGCCTCCGAGTTGGCGGAACTACTCAAGGATCCGAAACGAGCGCCCTATGCTTTGCAGTTTGACGTCATGATAGAGGCGGGCGGTTTGAATATGAGCCAGTACACGGCCGAGACGTTCTCCCAGAAGATTCTGGATGGTCACGGCCAGTGCTTGGACATAGTTACTTATGGCTGCCACGCTCTGGACACGCTCACCTACATCAATAGTGGTGGAGGAGACATTAGTGATTATTCTGATTTAATGGAGAAGCTGGGAATTAAAACCAGCCATTCGGAAATCAGAATCGTCTCCCAGGTTCCGAAATTGATTGGAAACTCCACCATTTCTCTGTTGATTGGCATGGTGGATTACATTGCAACCGGCGATCGGCGAATTGATCCACTGGGGCAGGAATTCGGCCCGGTACAGGTTTTGTGGCCGGAGTTCGCCAGCTACCTGACTTTGAACGGACCGACGATCAAATTGATTGAACAGGTCAATGTCGGCAAACAGCATTTCTACCTGACTGCCGAGAAACCCCTTCCTAAGAACATGATTGAGGGCGGGATCGGTTGGCGTGGAGACATCTGCAAGTACTTCGGCGCCGAGGTTTACGCGGTCCACAACTTTGATACCGGCGGCAACTGGTTTGAAGGCGGCCCGGTGGTTCGTCCCTGCGAATGGTTCGCCTTCGGCGTTAAGGGATATTACGGAAGCGGCTATACCTTGCGTCGGGAGATAGCCGGTAGCGTGCCCGACTTTATGGAGGAGAAAGAGGCCGGCCTTAAAGGATTCGTGGAGATCAATCTCAAGTTCTGACAAAACTCCCCAAGTTTATTGGGGAGTTTTTTATTCATACTCTATGTACATTTCGTCTTCATCGGGGAGCTTGTATTTTCCGGTGGCTAAATCTACGAAGTCGGATAGGTGTTCCGGTATCTCGTAAATGAATCTTGAGGGAGTGCCGGAGAGCGATAGGCATAGCTTTTTCCGGGCGCGGGTCATGGCTACATACATCAACCGTCGCTCTTCTTCCAGATCATCTAAGGAGCCGTATGAGCGTTCATGCGGCATTAATCCCTCGGAACAGCCGATAACGAAGACGTTATCAAACTCCAACCCTTTGGCCATGTGAACGGTCATTAGAGACACCGGGGGTACCAACGACTTACGACTAACGACTAACGACTGGGAAGGCGCGTCCGCTGATTGCAGTAGTGAAACTTTCTCCAAGAACTCTCCTAAGGTTTTGAATTGACTGGCGAAGCTGATCAATTCATTGATGTTTTCCAAGCGTTCAGAGAAGTTTTTGTATTCTTTTTGCAGATAATCAACGTAGTTGGCGTTCTCCATAAAGAAATTTATCAGCTCTAGCTGATTTAGCTTCTCTCCTAAGCGGGGCAACTCTTGAATCAAGTAGGCGGCAGTTTTTCTATCAAAGGTTTTCCCGATCCGTTCCTCGCTGACCGCGTCGGCCGGGTTATACGCCAAGCGGAGTCCGGCTAAGAGATCTTTCACCTCTTTGCGCTCGTAGAATTTGATGCCTCCGAAAATTCGGTAAGGGACGTTAGCTGATAGCAGGGATTGTTCAATCGCCCTAGATTGGGCGTTGGTCCGGTAAAGGACGGCCACGTTCCCCTCCCGGATTTGCTTGATTTGACTGGCGATCAGCATTGCCTCCTCTTCTCTGGAAGCGGCTCGGATGATTTTGATTTTTTCTCCGGCGGCATTCTCGGTCCAAAGTTTTTTTGGTGTTTGTAGTTTGTTGTTCTGGACTACGGCGGAGGCGGCGTCAATAATTGTCCCGCTGGAACGATAGTTTTGTTCCAGCTTAACTATCTTTGCTTCCGGCCAGTCGTTTTTAAAATTCAAGAAGTTGCGAAAGTCGGCTCCCCGGAAGCTATAGATCGCTTGTTGATCATCGCCGACGACACTAAGATTTTTTTGTTGTTCTGCCAAGAAACGGATTAGTTTGTATTGGGATGAGTTGATGTCTTGGTACTCGTCTACTAGGATATGTGAATACTTTTCGTGATATTTTTTTAAGACTTCCGGATGCCCATCAAAAATTTGGACTACTTTAGTGATCAGATCGTCAAAATCAAAAGCATTGCTGTCTGCCAGCGCGGCTTCGTATTTTTCGTAAATTTTCTTGGTGATTTTATCAAAATCTTCCGGCGAAAGCATTTCGCTTTTTATCTGCGAGATCTTGTTTTGCAGAACGGCAGGGCTGATTACATCCTTTGAGATATCGGCGGCTTTCATGATTTTTTTTATCAAACTTAATGAGTCGTCCGCGTCATAAATAGAGAAGTTGGGAGTTCGGCCGGCCAGGCGAGCTTCATCTTTCAGGATGCGCGCGCAGAATGAATGAAATGTGCCAAGGAAGGGAGTAGCCCCGGAAGTGGCCAATTGTTTAGCGACGCGCTCCCGCATCTCATTAGCGGCCTTGTTAGTGAAGGTGATAGCGACGATCTTTGATGGCGCGACTCCTTTTTCAATCAGGCGCGCCAGGCGCGAGGTAAGAGTTTTAGTTTTTCCGGATCCGGCTCCGGCGGCGATTAAAATCGGCCCGCCGTCGTATTCAACAGCTTCCTGCTGCGGTTCATTTAACCCTTTGAAAGATGCGCTCATTTGTGCTATTATACAGGTATTACTAGATTCAAATCAATCTTTAATAAGCTACCGATGACAACCGTTGTACCGGTTGTTTTGATTATTATGGGAATCGGCCTAAATGTTTTAGTGGTGGCTAAAAAAAGCCGGTTTTTAGGTGTTGGCGCTTCCCCCGCCCTGGCAAATTTAGAGAGCGTCCTCAGCCCTGATATTGATTCGTTGTCGGCGGACCAGGTTTTTGGGACCGGTTTTGACGTGGCCAGCGATTCGGATGTGACTGCCGGATTCGTAGTCGTGGACGGCGATTCTTTATTGAATGCCGGCAATCCACTAAGTACGATTTTGCCGACCCGCGACGGCTTGCTGGTTTATAAAGTACAGAAGGGCGATACCCTTTCCAAGATCGCGGCTAACTTTGGCATCTCTCTCAATACGATTTTTTGGGCAAACAGCAGTGTCGGAAATAGTATTCGCCCCGGACAAGAGTTGGTTGTTTTGCCGGTCACCGGGGTTCTGCATCAGATTGAGGAAGGAGAAACCGTTGACTCGATCTCGGAGTTTTACAGCGTTACTCCGGAGAAAATCAGACAGTTTAATAAAATCGCTCCCGCCGGTTTGAAAATTGGCAGCTCGTTGGTGATCCCGGGGGCAAAACCGAAAAAGACTTTCGCGAGCGCCTCACTGGCTGATCTCCCTAACTATCCAGGATATTTTATTTTACCGACTACCGGGTGGAATTGGGGAAAGTTGCATTATTATAATGGCGTGGATATCGCGAATGCCTGCGGCACTCCGATTTATGCTTCCGCGGAAGGATTAGTGGTGCGTGAAAAAGTTTCCGGTTGGAACGATGGCTATGGTGGATTTGTTGAAATTGAGCATCCTAACGGCGTGGTTTCAAAATATTCGCACACTCAGAAGAACTTGGTTTCAATTGGTGATTATGTCTTACAGGGAGACATTATCGCTCACATCGGCAATACCGGAAATGTACACGGTCCGACCGGGTGCCACTTACACTTTGAGCTTCGCGGCGCAAGGAATCCGTTCGCGAAATAAGAAATCCCCCTCGCTTAGCGAGGGGGATGTTGTTAGATTGCCGTCCGGTCAAGCGCTTCAATGATTGTTTCCTGCGTGCGTTCAATGGCTCCGGTGATCCGACCCAGTCCGCCACGGAAGGTCTCGTGATATCCGGGGCGACGGCTGTTGTTGATTACTGCCGGCACCGAATCGGCGAATTGATCCAGATAGCTTTTAATCTGGCGGGCAATGGTAAGAAACCGTTTGCGAAGTTCCAGCCGCTCCTCGCCGGTCATCTGCGAATCGTCGCAAAGCCGGTCGCGGAGCAATTTGCTCATCTCAGTGATGCCGTCAATGATTCCAGCCAGCCAGGCCTGTGGCGTCATCGCCAGCTCTTTGGCCGAGGGCATTTTCGCGGGACGAAGCTGTGAATCAGTGAAGAGAATCGGATAAAGCCAGCGCACCACGTGGTATTCGGCGACTTCTTGGGCGGCCTCAGAATGGAATTGCCAGAAGGAATCAAAAGGAAGATCGATCTTCGCCAGTCGCTTCAACTCCGCTTCCATAGCCAGCTTTTTCTCGTCGGCCGTCTGCTCATCGCCACACCGCAGCGCTTCAATGCCTTCTTTGGAAAGATGGCAGATTTCGTTCTTCACGCTGTGAGCTTTCGCAGTCGCTCCCTTGCCGGCATCAAATCGTTGCAAAATGTGTCCGGTCAGAGTTTCTTCCAGATTTTTGTCCGGATACTCCGTCATTGAAGCTTCATCAAGCTCCGCCTTCAGGTCCAGGTCGTTCATCTAGGCCTCCTCTTTTTCTGTAAATCTCTGCCGCGACACGACAAATTTTAGATTCAGAGCTAGGCGCGAGGATTGGAGAATAGAAATCTATCTCCAATCCGAGCAACACCGCTATGAACCAAAATTTGCGTGTCCCAGTCAGAAGGGTTGCGGGAGAAATTCCCGGTTAACTGCGTCGTTCGTCGTTGCTGTAGGGTATACAGCTGCCTCCTCACTCCTTGTTCCCGGTAATTTCTCCCGCAACGCGACGAGAGCTTACAGGAAAGGAGGAGGCAGCTCCTTTCAAGAGAAAGTAGTTTTTACTTTGCTGGTGAGATTATATCAGAAACAATCTAGCGTGTCAACTGCTCAGTCGCATTGCTTCTCGGAAACAGAATAACTTTTGTCCTGCGGAAAAGTTTTCTTCGCTCTCGGCGGTTGTTCGTTCGGTAGATAACGAACGAGCCAAGCCCAACCACCTCCGAGATGTTCCTTAAAGCAATACGCCCTCGTTTTGTTGGAAATAAAAAACCCGCCAAGCTTAGCTTGGCGGGCACTGATTGCCTTCCTAGTCCTTCCCCAGAAGTCCACGCCCGACGGCCGTCTTCCGGCGGACCGCCTTGTTGGCCATTTCCTGGAGCCTCAGCTTCCGCTCCAGCTCTTCGTCCTTGCGCTTCTGGTCGCGCTCCGTCATCCGCTTCTCGTTGGACTTGACCCGGCGAACCGCAACGATTTCATCCTTGAATTCCACTCGGACTTCGTCCAGCGTCAGCGGCCGACCCAGCTTCTTCGCCTTCGCGATCACCTGCGACTTGATGGACCCAGCGCCGGCTCCGAGGAGGAATTCCCAGGCATCCTTCATCATCGGGAACTTCTCCAGCTTCTCCGCCGCTCCAGCCGACCGAGCCATCATCCGCCGGACTTCCATCAGGTCGCCGTAGGGCTTCTGGACCAGATGCTGATCGTGATCCCTGGGAAGGGCCTCCTTGTAGAGAGTGCCACAGCCCTTGGTCTTGCGACCCGGATCATCCGAGCAGAGAAAGACGATCGTGAACGGACCTGCCTCCCCTTCCTTGGGTTCCCACCCGTAGAAGTTTCCTCCCCAGATTTCCACCTCCTGCTTCACGCCCTTAATCGTCACCGTCTTGGTGACGATTTCGGACTGACCGGACTCCTTGCTGAAGCGAGTCCGACGCCACTTGTGCGGGATCCTCTTCTGGCCGCACTGAGCGCACGGCACCAGTCCCAGCTTGTCGGCCATCCCGGTCTCCAGCGAGTCGTCCTTCTGGAAGGCCTTCTGCTTCTTCAGCCGCCGCTTCTCTTCCAGCTGTTTCCGCTCGGCTTCGGGCTTGGATTCCCAGGCCGCCTTGCACTCCGCCAGCTCCAGGGCATAGTTCTCCTGAACCTCCAGCTTCGTCAGCTGGCGATTCTCGGCGACTGCCGCTTCCACCAGCTTGGTGTGAAGGTCGGTCGCGTGCTCCTCTTCCATCCAGTCCCAGCACTCCTGATCCACCGGCGTCCTCGTCAGATCCACCTTCTTGGCGTTGCTGTCTTCCACGGCGACACCTCCTGAAAAAGTACTTCTTTTGTCCTCCGCCCGGTTATCGCTCGATAACCTAATAAGCAGTAGGACGATGTTAAGGAACTACACTGTCAGGTGCCATTATAGCAGATGGCCAGGAAAAGTCAATAGCTTGACTTTTTTATGATTGTAGGTTATAATTGGCGGCAGTTAGTGTAGCAGTACATTGAATTAACTTTTAAGGGAAAAAGGAGGCAGAGATGGGACGTCAACCGTTCGGTGCTGATAAGGTGATGGCCGCCGTACTGGCTTGCGAGCAGGAAGCCGGCGGTCCCGGAAAGGAGATCAAAAATCCGATCCGGACAATTCGCGGACAGATTCTGAAAAGTGGTGACTCGCTCAGTGAGCTGACGCTCAGGAAGTATCTGAACGATCTGGAAAACGCCGGGTGCGTTCGATTCACGGAAGGCGGTTTCAATGGCCGGGAGTTTGTGGGCTTGACGGTGCTCAAGAGCGATCTGCCGGCCAGTCATTTCATCTTCAGGGCCAAGAAGGAGGCGAAGGAAGATTTGGAAAAGAGTAGGCCCGAGAGCGTTCCTGAACCGAAACGTCCGGTGGTCGCCATGCTGGTGGATTACGACAATACCAAGCTTGCGGCTCGGGATGCCGGATTCAGCATCAGCTTCTTCAAACTGAGGGAGCACGCTCGTAGCTTCGGAGATCTCTGGCTGTCCGATGTTTTCCTTTCCCCTTTCGCGTCGCGGGATAGTAACATCATCGAGCAGATGTCAGCCGCCGGATATCAGGCGATCGTTTGCCCGAGGGGTTCCAAGGAGAAAGACGCCGTGGATTCCAAGATGAATTGGCGGGCGCGTCAGTACATTGAGATCCCTGGCGTAGACGTGGTGGTGATCGTCAGTCGTGACACTGACTTCAACGATCTGGCGGTCTTTGCCGCCGACAGGCACAAGAAAGTCATCTACATTGACGTTGTGACTGAGAAGGTGATCGTTCGCGGAGTGGACCAGGAAGTGGAAGTCGCTCATTCCAGGGAGTACGAAGCTTTCCATTCGGCCTATAAGTTCCTGCAGAACGGCATGTCACCTTCGGACGCCGAGACCATCAAGCGTTTTGAATTTCTCAAAGACATCATCTCTTCTCTGCGCGATCAGGTGAAGCCGCAGAGCTTCAAAGGGATTCAGAGTGAGGTTGAGTTCAAGATCAAGGAGAAGTGGGAGGATCAGTTCGCCGGAGAATCGCTCCGGCACGCCCTTACCGTCCTGGTAGACGCCAACCTGATTCTCAAAATGATCGGTGATGGCGTCGTGCAGTACAAGCTTCATCGCGATCACGTCGCGTTTGTGAATGCGACGTGTCAGAGAAAGCATTGAAAGAAGTATTGGTTTTACCGAGCCCGCCGTGAAAACGGCGGGCTTTCTAAATCCCTTTTTGTTGTATAGGATAAAAAGTGCTTACCGCCCCTGTAGTACAATGGTTAGGACACCTGGCTTCGAACCAGGAAATGTAGGTTCGATTCCTACCGGGGGCACAAATTTCAGAACCGGCCTTGTGCCGGTTTTGAAATTTTTGTCTTAGTAGAATCGAACCAGCAGCACCCCGTGTTGGAGAGCATGGAGAACCAGAAGGTTCTCCAGACGGGGGTCGGGGTGCTGCGAAAGTGTTCGAGCCGAGTACTCGAGGCCTTGTTCCTACCGGGGGCACAAATTAGCTCAAACAGTTCTCTCGCATCACCAGAGCTCTTTTTGCCGGCGCAAAAAGGACTCTTAGCTCTCGGCGATTTATTCTTGGATTACCAAGAAACCCTGCCCGCCTATGGCGGGCGAGCTAAATCCCTGCCTGCCGGCAGGCAGGGCCTCCGAGCAATGCTGCTCTGAGAACTATTCTCGCTGTTGGGAAGAAGTTGAAGCGAAGGCCTGTTCCTACCGGGCCTGCCTGCCGGCAGGCAGGGGCACCAATAAAAAAACCGGCCACCGAAGTGGCCGATTTGTTCTCTACGTCATTACTCGCGAAGCTTAACGTGATATCGCCGAGCCGCGGTGTGTACTGCCGCGAAGGTTCTTTTCAGGTGAATGGCAACTTCGAGCGCTGTCTTGGTGGTGCCGTTCACCTTCAGATATTGCACTTCTTCTTCTGACCAAGGTCTTCCTTTGACGAATCCCGACTCCTTCATCGCGGCGATCGACTTCTTCTGCGCTTCATAGTACCGGGCGAGTTCTTTGCTGGAGTAAACCTTTTTTCCTTCATCACTCAGACCTTGGTAGGCCTGCCGATTAGCGGCGCGGTTATGATCGGGTGAAATCCTCACGTGAACTGCGTTTGCGCTAGTACCAGCCAGCTCCGCGATCCCGATTGCGCTGACGCCGCAATCCTTGAGCTTCAGAATTTCTTCCGTGCTCAGCAGTGACTTTGCCACGGCAGGCCTCCTTGTTTATGGTTGATTGGTTAAAGCGGCGCCATGTCGCTTTTGCTTTGGGCATTATAGCACGGAGAAACCTTATTGTCAATAATGTTGAAGCTCAATTTTTTTGATATCATTTATTTATGAAAATTGAATATCTCGCTTCGGAGTCGGTGACGGAAGGCCATCCTGATAAACTCTGTGATCAGGTCAGTGACGCCATTCTGGACGCCTATTTAGAGCAGGATCCGAAATCGCGCGTGGCTTGTGAAACTTTTGCTTGCAACGATCAGTTGGTAATCGGCGGCGAAATTACTTCTAAAGGAAAAGTGGACGCGGAGAAAGTTGCCCGCCAAGTTATAAAAAATATCGGTTATGATCATCCCGACAAAGGCGTGGATTGTAACACCGCTAAAATCACTTTGATGATCAACCGGCAGTCGCCGGATATCGCGATGGGCGTGGATCAAAAAGATCCGATGGAGCAAGGCGCCGGCGATCAGGGAATGATGTATGGCTACGCTTGCAACGAAACCGAATCGTTGATGCCCTTGCCGATCGCGCTTGCTCACGCGCTTGCTCTGAGACTTTCTCAAGTGAGAAAAGACGGCACACTCCCCCATCTCCGCCCGGACGGAAAAACCCAGGTGACGGTTGCCTACCACGACGGTCAGCCGCATCATTTAAAAAATATTTTGATCTCTACCCAGCATCATCCGGATTTCACCGGAGAGAAATTGCGCGCCGCTCTGATAGAAAAGGTGATTAATCCGGTGGTTCCGAAAAATCTAATCACTTCCGAGACGGAAATTTTCGTAAATCCTACCGGTCGGTTCGTTATTGGCGGCCCGGCCGGTGATACTGGTCTGACCGGACGGAAAATTATCGTTGATACTTATGGCGGTATGGCTAAACATGGCGGCGGTGCTTTTTCCGGTAAGGATCCGAGCAAGGTGGATCGTTCGGCGGCGTACGCGATGCGCTGGGCGGCGAAAAATATCGTTGCGGCCGGTTTAGCCAAGAAGGCCGAGGTGAAAGTTGCTTACGCGATTGGTATGAGCCGTCCTCTGGCGTTCAACGTGAACACTTTCGGAACTGGGATTTTACCCGACAATAAAATTGAAGAGATCGTGACCAAGGTTTTTGATTTCCGTCCAGCGGCCATCATTCGTGACCTCAACTTACTGCGCCCGATCTATTCAAAAACTGCCGCCTATGGCCACTTTGGCCGAACTGATATTGATTTGCCATGGGAGCGGACTGATCGCGCCGAGCAGTTGAAGAATTTGGCGAAATAAGCTTAAATAAGGCCTTAGAGTTTACAATCCGTCAAATTGCGATTATTCTTATCCAAGAGTTATCCACACCCGCCCCTATAGCTTAGTGGTAAAGCTACGGACTCTTAATCCGCAGACCTTGGTTCGATTCCAAGTGGGGGCACAATCAACAAAGCCGCACTCAGTGCGGCTTTGTTGATTGTATGTATCCATGTGGAATCGAACCAGCCACACCCCGTATCAGGAAGGCACTCGGAAACCGAAGGTGTCCGAGACGGGGGTCGGGGTGTGGCGTGTGTTCGACCGAGCTTTCGGGCTACCCAGCCGAAAGCGAAGGCTTATTCCAGTGGGGCCTAAAATAAAAAAGATGCACTTAAGCGAGTGCATCTTTTTTATTTGTGCGCGCTGAGGGGATCGAACCCCCAACCTACTCGGTGTAAACGAGTCGCTCTGCCATTGAGCTAAGCGCGCTTTCTTTCACTAGTATAACCAAAGTTCGGAATTTTTCAATTTCAGTCAGAGCTGGATTTTTTATCCAGAAGGAGTTATTTTGACTTCAGTTATTTAAAAGGAGAAAGTATGAAGCCATCCGATTTTTGGGTTGCCGAGTTGTATGCCTTGGCGGCCAACAAAGATTTTTCCGCTTACCTACAACTGTGCGAACTTTACAAAGATTATGTCGCGGAAACGGTTATTGAAATGAAAAGAAAGCATGTTAGCGATCTGCCCGATGAGGATTTGAAATTTGCGGCTTACTTCGGCATCGGATCATCTCTGGAAAAAATAGAATTGAATTCTAACTGCCCGAGCTATGCGGCTTGGGTGGAGAAAAATATTCGGATCGCTATTCAAAAAGAAATTCTTAGGGCCAAGGGATTAATCCCTCCGGAGTTGAACTGATGTCGGCCGATGAAGAATTGCTTCGCCATTATCAGCAGCCAAAGAATTGGGGTAGTTTTCCCGAAAAGACCAAGAGTGTATTGATTGGTCAGGATCGATCCGAGCTTTATAATGATTTCCTGTCGTTGTCTTTTCGGTGGGCGATGCTCCCCTGTCCTGAATGTTTTGGCGCT
Source organism: uncultured Candidatus Saccharibacteria bacterium (assembly GCA_964545345.1). Taxonomy (GTDB): domain Bacteria; phylum Patescibacteriota; class Minisyncoccia; order UBA6257; family WO2-44-18; genus JAUSKF01. Next base: position 15,632 of record CAZJFE010000001.1, read on the forward strand.
GGTAAGGCGGCAAACTCCGCATACGGAAGTTCTGATATTGAGTTCGTGAACTGTTCCGCCTGTCACACGTTCGGATCCATCTATTATATAGAAGCGGTCCACCACGTTTCAGTGGGTTGTGGCTGGTTAATCGCTTCTTCTAGTTGGTTCTCCGAATACGCTGAATGTAGGCGGGTTGAAGAGATCATGAAGCTGAAAGTTGACGATATTATCAATCTATCTGGTCTTCCTTGGGCGGGAGCCCATTGCGCCTCATTAATTGTTGGAGCGATAAAAGACGCTTTTGAATTGGGATTCAGTTGCCTTAAAGATTAAGGAGCTCAAATGAGCTCCTTTTTATTTGCCGGATAATGCGGCAACTAGGCAACTTAGTATACTTGACAGAATCCGGCAATCGGTGTGAAACATGTTGTTTTGTTTAACACTTGGATATTAGGAGATTTGTTTAACAGTTAAGTGTTAAACACCGTACCAGATTTGTGCGGGAATCTATAAATTTGTTTGGTGATAAACAAATCCTATGTAAAACAGGTGCCGTCATAGCTAGAAGAATTTGTTTATCGTCAAACAATGTTTCACAAACTTTTGTTTTTACAAGTTAAACAATATATAATTTTGGCACTATGTTTAGCGCTAAACAAATGACTGATAAACAAATTACCGGAAATGATGGCGAGAATTTAGCTTGCGATTTTTTAATCAGAAAGGGATATAAAATTATTGAGCGCAATTATCTGAAACCATGGGGAGAATTGGATATTATCACCAAAGATCGTAGCGGAGTACTGGTTTTTGTTGAAGTAAAAACGATGCGTTGTTTGCCGGCAAACACCGTCTTACAACCTGAAGATAACTTAACTGACGCCAAGCTGAAGAAGCTCCGGCGAACCGCCGAGATGTTTGCCGGTAAACATCCAGAACTAATAGATAGCGACCTTGGGTGGCGCATTGATTTAGTAGCGATTTGTTTAACGTCAAACAAAAGTAAAATTAGGCACTATGAAAATGTTTAACACTTTGTTTAACAGCGAATTCGGCAATCTTTGCCTTATTGACAAAATGCGGCAAGATGTGCTATAATCAAACCAGAGTGAAAGTTAAATAACCTCCTGAAATCAACCAAGAGAAAGGGGATCCCATGGATCATGTTTACAGCTTTTTCTTCGGGGGATGGAAGAACATCCTGGGCTGTATCATCGTAATCTTCGGTCTCTGTTATTTGCAGTGGCCGGAGGAGACGATGGAGCACCTTCTGGTTGGGGTGGTACAGGTGAGGGATGTAGTTCTCGTACCGCTGTGGCCGGTGCTGAAGCCCCTGCTCCTGATCGCCGCCGCTATTGCTGCCTTCGTTGTCATGACGAAAGGCGTCACTGGTGGAGGAGGTGGGGGAGGCGGAGGAAAACCGTCTGGAGGGGGCAAGAAGAAGTAAGCCGCTTAGGTCCTTTCAGGACCGGGCGGTTTTTTATCGTTCGGCTTTGTCGTAGAGCGTATAGAAGATACTGCGGAACATCTGTACTATATATTGGTCTTCTATCAGAACGACAAGAGGCGCCTTAGGCTGCCAGAGTACTACTTTATTAGCAAAGATATTGAACGAGGTTGTAAAAGGGCTAGCGCTTTTAAAAATTCTAAGCTCGCGCAATTCTTCTTTGGCCACCCCTTTGATCAAGTCAACTCCTTTGCCGGGTAAAACTAAACTTCGCACATTGATTTTCTTAGCGACGCGTCTTTTCGCCCACTCTCTTTGATGCTCCCAGGAAATGAAAGCCAAAATGTCGGAGGCGGAGCCAAAAAATTCTATCTGGTCTTTGGCTTCGTCTAAAATTTGTTGATATATCTTTAAAAATTGTTCTTTTCCTTCTAATACTCTTATTTTTGTCGGCGTGGCTCCTTGGCGGTAGAGAGCGAGTAGGTCGGGCATGGCTGAAGTCAGGTGTTGGCCCAAGTCCGACATAGCTTCCTGTTTTTGGCGCAGTTTTTCCAAAACTAGAGTCGGCGATTCCACGGTGAACGATCGGGAATATTTTTTATGCTCGCTAAATTTAGCTAGGCCGTGCTTTTCTAGCCCGGCAATCACCTTATAAACGTTCGGACGAGGCATGTTTAGGTGCTTGGCAAGTTCGGAGATGGAACTCGGCCCAAGTAGTAGGGAAATGGTGTAGAGGTTTATTTCCAGTTCGCTAAGGCCGAGTTGGCGCAGAGAGTCGTATACATTTTCCTCTACTTGTTTTAGGTCGGCCATAGGCTTAAGTGTATATCTTATATATACACTATTAGTATATTAAGGTCAATAGCGTTGACAAATAGTTATATTTGGAGTATAATCCCCGCAAGAAGTTGAGGGTGGGTTTGGTGGAGTGAGTCATGGTGATGAAGTGGAGCTATGCGGATTCGGCCGGGGCTTTATCAAAAATACATAATTGCCCGACGGTGTTCCGAGATCCCATAGCGCTGCAGCATTACCACGTGGAGTACGTTACAACGAACTTCATCATCATGACTCACCTCATCAAATCTTGATGAGGCAGCACCTTTGAATAGGGAGGCCTAAAATGTGGAACATGTAAAGGCGTAGAGAGCGACCAGAAGAGATGGATCCACAGACCTAAAGAAAAGGGACCGGCAATAAAAAGTCGGGGAGGTGGGGTAGTAGAGATTGCGAAACCCCACCTCCAGGTTGTTTAACAATTCAGGGTTGCAAGTTACCCCTACCGGACCCTCTTGGACCGGAAAACTTGCTCTGTCCTCGGGTGTGCACCCGGGCTGATGAGCCAGAAATGGCGAAACAGATCGTTCTTCAAACAAAATCAAATTAAGGAGGTAGAATATGTTCCTTTTCGGCTACTTCGTTGGCGGGATGGTGGGGTGGGTAGTGGCCAAGCACCACCAGAGGTGGGAGCGATGGTTCTGGCTTCGGGTGGCCCGCCTGGCTCGCGGGAAGGCTGACTGATAGTACGCGCGGAGAATAACCGCGATAAAAAACCGTTGGCTACCAACGTTAGCGGGGACCCTGGCGAAAAAATAAACCAAGGCGCTACCGCAGTGGTCTGTCCTCGGATGTGTGTCCGGGCTGATGAGCCAGAAATGGCGAAACAAATTTCGAGATTGAGCAGAAGGAAGCTAGGAATGAGTTCCTTAAAAACAGAGGCACGGGTGGGCGCAGCCACCTTGGTGTCTAAAGAGGATCGGCTAGAGCTTTCCGGTTACGGGCGCTCTAGCTAATCCGGGGGTTTCGCCCCTCCGCGTTCTGTTTGGTCGAGCTCGCGTTGCAACGCGAGCGGCCATGCAGACGTCTTAGGCCGGCCGCCTAGGACTGACGGAAACAGCGGACGTAGGCATATCAGTGCGCGCACATTGATATACCTACTGCTCCCTCCCATTAATTTTAGATGGGTGGAATGGGATCAATTGCGAGACTTACTAAAGGTAGGTGGAGCCAGCCACTCCACTTACCCCTTTTATTCAGTTCATAAAAGCCTAGCTTTTGTGGATTGATAGAGGGTCATTGAAAAAGGAGCTGTGCTCACCGAGCGCGCATACAAACCAAAAGCCGAATGGTTATGGTGTATGCCGTTGATGTGGGCAGTGCTTGCGGGCTCAACTCGCGCAGCTTCTTTCTTCAACCCCCTTTCAGGAGACCCCCTATGTTCTAGACGCGCAACCCGCTCTTATTCTATGGGCGGGTTTTTTGTTGCCGGTTGTCGGCTGTTCGCCGATCAATTACTATATATGTAACAAAATGAAGGCCTCGAAAAAGATCGTAGTAATCGGCGGGGGAACCGGAATTTTCCCGGTATTACTCGGGTTAAAGAAGTATTTTCAGGACATTACCGTGGTGGTAACAACCGCTGACGAAGGAGGGTCCTCCGGGATCCTTAGGGAAGAATTTGGTATTTTGCCTCCCGGAGATCTTCGCCGCGCCTTGGTCGCCCTTTCTTCTTCCGATAATAAAATCTTGTCGGAACTTTTTAATTATCGTTTTCAGGAGGGGAGCGGTCTTTCCGGGCACAGCTTTGGAAACCTCCTGATCACCGCCTTGGAACGGATTACCGGAGGATTTGATCGGGCTATAGAAGAGGCGGGGAAAATACTTTCGGTTCAGGGAAGGGTGTTGCCGGTTTCTCTGCAGAAGTGCTTCCTGATGGCCGAATTGGAGAATGGAGAAATCATAAAAGGGGAGAGGAACATTGATATCCCGAAACATGATGGTCATTTGCGTATCAAGAAAGTTTGGTTGAAGCCGGAAGCGAAAATTAATCCACAGGCGCAGAAAGCGATCCTGGCCGCGGATGGGATTATCATTGGCCCCGGTGACTTGTATACGAGTTTATTGCCAAATCTGCTGGTAAACGGAGTTTCTCAAGCCCTTAGAAAATCTAAAGGTAGGAAAATATATTTTGTAAACTTGATGACTAAGTTTGGAGAAACGCACGGTTTCCGCGCTTCAGACTTTTCTAAAACGATTGAGGAATATTTAGGAAGAGATGTTTTGGATTACGTGGTAATTAATAAAGCCCAGCCCTCGCTGATGCGCTTTAAGCCATACGCGAAAGAGAACTCCCAATTTGTGGAAGCTGATCTGAATAATTTTGATCGCAGACCGATTCCGGTAGTAGTTGATCTATTAAGGAAGAGCGGGTTTATCCGCCATGATCCTGAAAAGGTGGCAGCAGCGATCAAGACGCTAATTTAGGGATGAAGTACAAATTTTTTACCAGCTCTGAAAAAGCATGGCAGGCGATGCAGGAGGCGGCGGAGTCGGCCAAGAAATCAATTTTCCTGGAAAGTTTTATTTTGACCGATGATCATAAGACGCATAAGTTTTGGCAGGTCTTGAAAGCGAAGGCCAGAGAGGGGGTGAAGGTAAAAATAATTGTGGATCGGGCGGGGAGTTTTTGGTTTGGCACGATTGATCGCGAGGCCTTCGCCAGAGCCGGCGCTGAAGTTTTGATCTACAACCGTTGGATTAATCACACACACAGGAAACTGCTGATCGTGGATGAAGCAATTGGTTTTATTGGCGGCGTGAATATCCGCGGCGAATACGCGGACTGGCTAGATTTGCATTTGCGAACCACCGGACTTCTAGTCAAGCGGCTACTTAGCTCTTTTTCTCAAATATACTTTTTGTCCGGCGGCCGCGATGAATCGGTAACCGGTTTTCGCAGATGGCGAATTCCTAAGCTGAACGAATCTATTTATCGAGCGAAAACTTGGTTGATTGAGCGTTGGCCGCTCCATGATAAACGCGCTTTCGTTAACTATTACAAGAAAAAATGCGCTGAGGCGCAGAAAAGCATCAGAATCGTCACACCTTATTTTGTTCCACAACCCTGGTTATTCAGGTCTCTGAAAAGAGCGGCCAAGCGCGGGGTGGCAGTAGAAGTTATTTTACCGGCGGACACCGATCACGCGTTAGTTCATCTAGCGCATCGATATATCATGAAAAGTCTGAGCCCAATGATTAAGTTTATGATGATGCCGACCATGAACCATGCCAAGGTTCTGTTAGTGGATGATCAAGAGGGGCTAGTCGGATCTAATAATATTGATGGTCAAAGTTTTAATTTTAACTTGGAGGCCAGTGTAGTCTTTCAGCGAAAAGACATGATAGGGGATCTGCGGACGATTTTGGATGATTGGAGAAAAAAATCCACCCCATTTTCAGGGGCGGATTTTAAGTGGCGCTGGTACGATCGGATATTAGAATTCCTAGTAGGGCTAGTCTATCCGATACTCTAAACGACGGTAGTCGCGACTTCTTTGACTCTTTTTTCCAGCGCCTGCAGTAGTTTTTTGTCTTCTACTAATTTTGCTTTTACGTTTTCAATGCCGACGCCTAATTTTTCTCCCTCAAAGCTGTAAGAGGCGCCCGCTTTTGTCATAACGCCGTATTTCAAAGCGGCGTTAGCGACATCGGCTTCATAGGACATCCCGGTGCCATACATAATATCAAACTCGGCGATTTTGAAGGGCGCCGCCACTTTATTTTTAACCACTTTCGCTCGGACACGATTACCGACAACATCCTCACCTTTTTTAATTACCGCCTCTTTGCGAACATCAATTCTAACTGAAGAATAGAATTTCAACGCCCGCCCTCCGGGGGTGGTTTCCGGGTTGCCGAACACGATCCCGATTTTTTCACGTAGCTGATTGATAAAGATCACCATTGTGTTGGATTTAGCCGAGATTGCCGTTAGCTTGCGCAGGGCCTGGGACATCATCCGTGCCTGTAACCCCATGTATTGCGCGCCCATTTCTCCTTCAATTTCTACTTTCGGGGTAAGAGCGGCCACTGAATCTACGACGACCACATCAATAATCCCGGAGCGCACCAGACTTTCCAGGATGTTTAGCGCTTCTTCGCCATTGTCCGGTTGGGAGATCAACAATTCCTTTGTTTTCACTCCCAATTTTCCGGCATATTCCGGGTCCATGGCGTGCTCCGCGTCAATAAAAGCGGCCTTGCCTCCCTTTCTTTGGGCTTGAGCAATAACGTTTAGAGCCAAGGTAGTTTTACCGGAAGACTCCGGTCCATATATTTCCACGATCCTTCCTTTCGGTAATCCGCCTACCCCAAGAGCAAGATCTAGGGAAAAGGATCCGGTGGGAATAGATTCCACGTTGAGCTTTTTCGCGTCACCCAACTTCATAATCGCTCCCTCGCCGAACTTTTCCTGCAAAGACGACAGCAGACTATCCATGTCTACTTTTCCGCCCGCTTTTTCCGCTCCCTCCTTGGCCTCTTTTTTATTGGTCATATTTTTTTATTTACGAATATAGAAAATTTACCAAACTTTTTTATTTCTGTACATCTTCGGCGGCCACGGGCTGATAAATGATCTGTTTGACCATCTTCGCTTCCCGACCCAAAAATCTTCGGGCCGCGATCTCAAAAGTATTTAGGCCGGAGTGAAGGTCGTAGCTGGCGCTAAAACCTCCATCTTTATCGGCGATTACCTCCTCGCCATTAACGAAAACTTTGTCCTTCGGTTCAATTTTACCCCGAAGCTCATATTGTGGAAGGATTGAGATAACCGTGGCGCTGAGCGGGTTACGAACTTCTAGAGGCGGTATGCCAATCAGCTCGTAGGCATTGAAGCCCAAATAAATTATTACAAACAACCCGGCCACGCCAACCCAGAGCCATTTTTGCGGATTGCCTTTGAGAGCGAAGCGATTTTCCGGTAGCTTATCAGATGACCCGGAAGACTTTATTTCTGCCTCTTCTCTATACAAATCCCACAATTCATCGGTCTGACATTCCAACGTGACCTCTATTTTTTTAAAATATCCGCGAGCGTAGGGGGCGGCCGGCAGTTTATGCCATTCGCCAGCTAAAATATTTTCCAAGTAATGTCGGGGGATGTTGGTGAGGAAAAATATTTTTTCCAAATTCAAACCCCGCGCGTCCAGTTTTTCTATGATTAACTCTCGCAGGGTTTTTTGCTCCATCTCTTTTCCCCCGCATTATACCAATCCGGCTTGTCTGTTAGCAACTAGTCAGGGCTAGAGTAGTTATGCTTCATTGCTGGGATCCTCAACCGGCATCTCTGGGTTAACCGCGAAGACTTCTCTTGGTTTGGCGCCTTCTCCCGGACCGATTACTCCCTTCTCCTCCATGATATCCAGCAAACGAGCGGCGCGGGCATAGCCGACTTTCAAACGGCGTTGGAGTAGTGAAGCAGAAGCTTTCTGCGCCTCGGTCACTACCCGAATCGCTTCTTGATACAGCTCATCATCAGCTTCATCACCATCATCCATATTCTCCAGGAAGTCGGTCGGTTCATTTTTCATTGGCAATCCCTTGCCTTCCGGAATTTCCGCTGTCATGTCGGCGAGTTCATTATTTTCTTCAATGAATCGCGAAACACTCTTAATCTCTTCTTCTGATATATAAGCGCCCTGAATACGTTTCGGTTTGGAGAATTCCGAAGAGATGAAGAGCATATCGCCACCGCCCAGAAGTTTCTCCGCTCCCGCCATGTCTAAGATGGTACGCGAATCTACCTGACTGCCGACCTGCATGGCCATTCTAGAGGTAATGTTGGCTTTGATTAGGCCGGTAACAACTTCCACTGAGGGACGCTGGGTGGCTACCACTAGGTGAATTCCGGTGGCGCGGGCCATTTGGGCGAGTCGTACGATGGATCCCTCAATTTCCTTTCCATAGGCCGCCATTAAATCGGCCAGCTCATCAATAATCATCACCAAATAGGGTAGCGGCGGAGAATTTTTTTGGTTGTAGGATCGAATATCGCGGGCTCCGGCGTTCAAGAGAATTTCATAACGGTTTTCCATCTCTTTAATCGCCCAGCGGAATAAACCGACAGATTTTTTGCCCTCTGTTACCACCGGAGCAATGAGGTGGGGAAGCCCGCCATAAACAGAAAGTTCCACCCTTTTCGGATCCACCATCGCCAATCGTAAAGTGGCGGGGGAGTTTTTATATAGGAGTGAAACGATTAAGGAGTGAATGCCCACACTTTTCCCGCTACCAGTGGCTCCCGCGATCAATAGGTGAGGCATCTTTTCAATGTCGGCCATGATCGGCTCACCACTGACGCCGCGCCCGACGACGAAGGCCAGCGGACCGGAATCTTTGAATTCCGGATAGGCAATCAGACTTCCCAATCGTACGATTGCCGCTGATTTATTAGGCACTTCAATACCAACAAGCGATTTTCCCGGAATCGGAGCTTCAATGCGGATTGGGTGAGCCGCTAACGCGAGCGACAGATCGGAGTTGAGTGAGAGAATTTTAGTCACCTTTACTCCTTCGGCCGGCTTTAGCGTGTAGCGAGTAACCTTCGGGCCAATATTGATTTCCCCCATTTCCACCGGAATGCCGAAGCTATCCAAAGTTCGTTTGATTATATTGGCGTTGGCTCGTAAGTCGCCAGAGGTGGGTTTTTCTACTGAAGATTTCAGCAAGGAAGCCGGCGGGGCTACATAGTTGCCGTACTCTTTGATTTTTAATTCTACTTTCTTTTTTGCCGGCGCCGCGGATTCGGTTACCGGTAAGTCCTCTTCTTCGCCTTCTTCTTCGTCCATCTCCTCTTCGTCATCCTCATCAATGTCATCATCTTCTTTGCCGCCTCCCGTCATCCGGAGTTCTTTAACCGGCTCAACGGATTTTTTGGTTAGGCGCTCCTCCTTTTCTTCTTCTGAGAGACGACGGAATTTTATTGAGGCGTTAAAAGTCAGCAGCAGTGAGGCGGCCAAAAGGAGAAAGGCCACTATAATGGAAGCCGTATAACCAAATGGCACTTCCAGAAAACCGACGATCTTTCCGGCCATGCCGCCACGGCCATCAAGTAGAATATCCAAAAGTCCCAGGCCGGATACGATAAACATTATCGCTCCAATCACGCTGGTGGTGATAAACATTCTTTGCCTTGAGAGGAAAAAGGTGGCGGCGACGATGATGGCGATGGTCGGCAACAGGTAATAACCCCAGCCAAACATTTTGTCCAGAACCAAGTAGGCGAATTCACCAACCGGGCCGGCTTTGTGGAATGCCGAAAGCAATAGGAGCGCCGCCATGCCAAGGAGAAAGATAGCGATGATGCTGTTTTTGGTTTCCGGGCTGACTCTAGGGGTTTTTTTATCGCGTTTTGCCATTTTTTGTTCTGTTGTACCGGTTGTCTATCATTATAATGGTTTTGCAAAGTTTCCGACATACTTTAGTATAGAAACGTGGCCAATATTCCTAAAAAATTAGTTATCGGTTTTGATATGGACGGCGTTATTATCAATAACTATAAAAACAAAATTTCTCTCGCTAAGAAATTCGGGTTTGATTTGAAGCTGGAGGATACCCCGGCGGAGCGATTTCACGCTGTAGTGCCGGAAGTAATTCTCAACCAAATGCGCCCTCTATTGTATGACGATCCGGAGACGGCGCTGAAAGCTGAAACCGTTCAGGGCGCCATTGACGGGTTGAGGCGAGTTCGGGAATCGGGGATTCCTTATTTTTTGATCTCTCGGAGGAGGAACTGGGCGATGGCTGTCCGTTCACTTGAGCATCATGATCTTTGGCCAAGGTTTTTCAATCAGAAGAATGCCTTTTTCGTTTTTGAGCCGGAAGACAAAGACGAGCGGGCCAAAGCCCTAGGAATAAATCTTTACGTAGATGACCAGCCGACTGTTTTAGAAAAGTTAGTTTCGGTAGAGAGCCGGATTTTGTTTGATCAATTCGGAATCTTTGGTAAGCCAAACTTCCCGCATAAAAAAGTTTCTTCTTGGGGGGAGTTGTTACCTAACATATTTTAATGAAGGAGGTAATTTTCAAAGCTTACGATGTTCGTGGCCGTTATCCCGACGAGATCAATGAAGAGGCGGTTGCGGAGACTGCTTCTGTCTTAGCGAAGCGTTGGAAGAAGGGGAAAGTCTTGATTGGCCACGACGCCCGACTAAGCTCCCCCTCTCTATACAAAGCGATTTCCCGGTCGCTTGTCGTTGGCCGTAAGTCGTTGGTCGTCGTTTCCCTCGGCGAGTGCACCACTCCGATGTTTTATTTCTGGTGCCACAGATTAAAATCACCCGGAATTATGATTACTGCTTCTCACAATCCCAAAGATTTTAATGGCTTGAAAGTCGTTGGACCCACCGGGGAGGTTATTAGTGGCTCGGAAATTAAGAAATGGATCCCGTTAGAAACCGCGCCCGCGCTTGCGCGCCCCGGAGGGGCTGTGGGGCGGGCTGTTTCTAACGGGATGGATTATTTAAAACCCTATGTTGGTTTTCTAGAAAAGAAGGTGAAATTAGCCGGTCCGCTGAGTGTGGTTTTTGATTGCTTCAACGGCGTGACTGGCATTGTGGTTAGTAAACTAAAAGCAAATGGTTTGAAAGCGAGAGTTTTGAATCACCAGCCCGATGGGCGTTTCCCCGCGCATGGGCCGAATCCGATGTTGTCGGACGCTTTAAGTCAGCTGAAAAAAGAAGTTAAAAAACAAGAAGCCGATTTCGGAGCGGCTTTTGATGCCGATGGCGATAGGGTTTTCTTTGTTGACGACCGCGGAAGGGAAGTCCCTAGCGACGCGGTGTTGGGTTTGATTAGTCAGGCATTCCGCGGACCAATCGCGGTGGACGTTCGCGCCGGTTATTTGGCGAAAGAGTTGATGGGAGCCGGCGGGAAAAGGATTATTGAATCCCGGGTCGGGCATTATTTCTTCAAAAAGCTTATGAAGGCCAAGAAAGCCGGATTCGGCGGTGAGATGTCCGGGCATTACTATTCATCTTTAGCGCCGGGTAAGTTTTTTGATTCGGGAATCGCCGCGGCGCTTTATTTCGCCAACGAAGTATCCGAGCTGAAGAGATTAGGCGGTAAGCTTTCTGATTGGTTGGATAGTTTACCGAAATATTATCGTTCCGGTGAGTCAAATTTTGTCATTCGAGATAAAAATGAGGTGATTAAGGAAGTTAGTCGGAGGTACTCCAGGATGGCTAGGAAGATTTCCAGAAAGGACGGGTTGAAAATGGAATTTGCCGATTGGTGGTTTATTATTCGCCCATCGCAAACCGAGGATTTTCTCCGATTGAACTTGGAGGCGAAAGATAAAAAAGTTTTTCAAAAACGACTTGCCGAACTGCGCCGGTTTTTCTAAACTCACAGTAGTTTCTTTAGAGAAAGAGGAGGCTAGGTGAAAATCTTCGACGGCCGTTTGTTGTCCAAGAAAATTCTGGAAAAGTTGAAATCTTGTCCGAAACCGGCTCAACAGCTGGCGATTCTCGTGCCGCACACTAACGACAGTCCTAGTGAGGGGTTTCTTGCGGAAGTCCGCGGTTCTGCTCAATCACTGGGATTAAGGGTTAGAGTTCATTACAAAACTCCGTTTGCCACAACCGATGAATTCATCAACGACTTAAATCGCTTGGCGGCGGATCCGGAAGTCGGTGGAATAGTTTTGATCTTGCCTCTGCCGGAAGGCGTTGATCGTGAGAGGGTTTTGAAAGCAATCTCTATCGGTAAAGATATTGATGCGTTGAATCCTGACAACAGCACGGTCGTTTCTCCCGCGAGTTTGGCGGTGAAACATATTTGGCAAGAATTATATAACGACTTAGACCCTGATGTTTGCTGGGAGATGGCGGTGGTGGGCCGAGGTTTGTTAATCGGGAAACCAATTGCCGAAATGTTGAGGAAAGAAGAGCAAAATGTAACGGTTTATAACAGCAAAACTCCGCTGGAAGGATTGAAGAAAGCGATGATGGTGATTTTGGGGACGGGAGTTCCGAAGTTGGTGTCTCCTAGTATGTTGCAAGAAGAAGCGATCGTGATTGATTTCGGATATCCCGGAGATTTTGATCACGCTCACCCGGAGGCGGATAAAATTTCTTGGTATGTTCCGGCTAAAGGTGGCACTGGACCCCTGCTAGTGGCCTGTTTGTTGGAAACCTTCTACCAATTGACAGGAAGTCTCAAATAAGTTATTATCTTCCCGGTTCGTAAAGAGGCAATTCAGTCCATCGTGGATTGATCGCCTGAGCTTCGTACGTTGATTCAAGGAGGAAGAAATGGGTACTGGTAAGAGACTTTGGAAGCTCGTTGCCGTTCTCGTTATTGTTTGCTCTCTCTCAGGATGCATGGGTAGCGCCGGAGGTCTCGGCTGGAGTCTGACTCCTTATGGAGGTATCGGCGGCAACACCGATCGCAGCTATCAGAAGGGCTTGAGTTGGCAGGCTGGTGTCTCGGTCACCTTTTTTAACCAGTTCCCTGGCGCTCCGGCGGTTCCACAGTTCCCCGGCTACTACCGAAACGATGTGCACGTAGATAATACCAACAACAACAGCAATACCCAGAGTCAGACACAGAATCAGTCCCAAAGTCAGTCGCAGTCTCAGGAGCAGGGCCAGAGTCAGACGACCCTTCCTCCGCCTTCGGGTGGCGATGGAGATGATGACGAGGACTGCGAAGGCAAGGATCACGGGCATGGTCATGATCATCATGATGACGATCACCCTGGTCATGGACACGGTCACGATTGTGACGACGACGATTAGTTTAATAACAAGCTCGCCCCTCAGAAGAGGGGCGGTTTTTTATCTCTAAAATAGTGTCGCCGGCAGAATTTCTTCTTTCCAATTGAACTCGGCTTTTGTCGGTTGATCCGAATTTCTTTGGGGTACCATCAGGTGCCCCTGTTTTTTTGCTAAATCGTATAATTCTTTGGTGATTTTTACGTCGTTTAAACAATAGGCCGCCAGCTCATCCAGTTTGCCTTCATTATATAAGCGGATTGCTTCTAAGCCGGTGGAGTGGGTTTTCCCAACGCCTAAATTAGTTTTTGCCAGGGCGTCTAAACTAATCCTATGGCCCAAAACCAATTCAATCTCATCTAGCAAATCCAAACGTGGCAATGCAAAGATATTAAATTTGCAATGTTTTTCCAAAACCGGCAAATCAAATCGATTGATACTAAAGCCAATTAAAAGCCCCGCTTTTTGAATGAGCGAGGCGAGTTTGTCCATTTCGTTTTCTGCAAACGAAAGGTACTTGTCTTGATTATAGGAGTAGACGCCAACGAAAGAGACATCCAATTTCCCTACATTATGGTGACCGCCGACATCGGCAAAGCTATTTTTGGTTTCAATATCAATTACTAATTTATCCATAATTCAACGGAGTCGCCTAAACGTGCTTGTCGGCAACGCTAGAGGCGGCATAGCTATCCGGCTTGGTTTTGACTTCAAAGTTATTAGCGCGGATCATTCCGACCAGTTCTTGGATCATCTTTTTGGTTTCGCCATTTTGCCCGATATCAACGTGAATCGCGAAATCAAATTTAGGGGCATCGGAAAAGGCCGCGAGTCCCTCTGAGAATTTATGGGCGGCATCAAGGGAAATAAGCACCTCTCGGGTGATGCGATCCCGCAGCGAGTGAAATTTAACTACATCGCCGCTTCTGGTCCAGAAATAGCGAGCTCCCTTGCCGATCCGATGCACGACGATTGCCGTGACGAAATCCGCTTTTTGGTCGGCATTGGCTTGTGAGTCGGTACCGATTGTAACCCGGTAATCCGAAAGCCGGTCATGCTTCATAAAGTCCACAATTTGCTGGAGCACTTGATCGGCGCTAAGCGGGAACGGGATACTGCTATTGAAGTATTTATCCATCGGTTATAAACTACCCCTTTCTGCGTGCTTTGTAAAGAAGCTATATATAATATATATGTATGCGTAAAGTTTATCTAGACCATGCCGCCTCAACGCCGGTTGATCCAAGGGTGGAGGCATCCCTTCGCCCTTATTTTGGCAAATATTTTGGCAATCCCCATTCAATTCACCAGTTTGGTCAAGCAACTTCCCGGGCCGTTTTTGAGGCGCGCAAGGATTTGGCTCAGGCAATCGGCGCCTCTCATGAAGAGATCGTTTTTACCGGTTCGGCTACCGAAGCTAATAATCTGGCGATCCGGGGTATTTGGAAGGGGCTGAGGGGTCGCGCCAATCTCAAAAAGCCCAGGATTATTACTTTTTCTTTGGAGCATGAATCTATATTGAACACCTGCAAAGATTTAGCCAGTGAAGGAGTGGAGACAATCGTCATTCCTTCCGATCGCCAGGGGTTTATAGATCTCGCGAAATTTAAAAAGGCGCTAAACGCCGATACTTTTTTGGTTTCCGTGATGCACGCCAATAACGAGGTTGGCACTATCCAGCCAGTAGCCGCCATAGCGGCTGAAATTAGAAACTGGAAACTGAAAACTAAAAGCGACATATTTCCGGTTTTGCACACCGACGCTGTCCAGTCTTTTCAGTATTTGAATTCGGACGTGAACGGTTTAGGAATTGATCTTATGACACTTTCTGCCCATAAAATTTATGGACCGAAGGGGGTCGGAGCTTTATATGTCAGGGAATCCATTCGGGCGATGATGCGCCCCATCATCACTGGCACAGGACAGGAAGGAGGTCTGCGTTCAGGCACTGACAATGTTCCCTATATGGTGGCGTTCGCCAAAGCGGCGGGGTTGGCGGTTAGTTTGAGGGCTAAAGAATCCGCGCGAGTTCAGGTTCTGCGTGATTATTTTTGGAAACAACTAAAGAAGCTCGGACCCAAGGTTTTACTAAATGGATCGCTGGAGAATCGGCTTCCCAACAATTTGAATATTTATTTTCCCGGACACAAAGCCCATGATTTATTAATTCAGTTGGATTTGTTGGGTATCGGAGTTTCTCCCGGGGCGGCCTGTTCATCCAGGGTTTCCAAGGGATCTTATGTATTGGAAGAGATGGGATTTCCACCGGCGCGCACTTCTGGAAGTCTAAGGTTTAGTCTTGGCAGAGCGACTAAAAAAGCCGATATTGATTATACAATTTCTGTTATAATGAAAGTATTGGGATAGTGTTGGTAATTGCAATGAGCTCTTTTTAGTGGTATAATTTCAACTAATTTCACACTCATTTATGCCATCATTTAATCGTTTCACTATCCGAGCCCAAGAAGCGCTTCAGAGCGCGCAGGAACTTGCCGCCCAGAGAAGCCATGGAGAATTCAGGGTGCTTCACCTCCTGCACGCGCTATTACAAGATGAACAGACCCTAGTTCGCCCTATTTTAATCAAGGCGGGTATTAACGTTGAGACATTACAGAGGGAGATAGAGTCAGAGATGAAGAAAATGCCGAAAATAGTTACGGCCGCCAGTGTTGGTCAGCTTTATCTTTCACCGGAATTGATGCAGGTATTGGAAAAGGCGGGGAAAATAGCTATTTCGCAGAAGGATGAATTTATTTCCTGCGAGCACCTGCTTTTGAGCATTATGGATGCTTCTTCTGCCGCCCAAAAACTGCTGGAGAAATTTGGTTTGAAGCGAGATTCGGCTTTTCGAGTGCTCGCGCAACTGCGCGGATCCACCCGGATTACCGACGAGACCCCTGAAAGCAAATTCCAGGTTTTAGAAAAATATGCGGTTAATTTAACTGAAAGAGCCAGAGATGGGAAGCTGGATCCGGTTATCGGAAGACAAGAAGAATTAAAGCGTTTGATCCAGGTTCTGAGCCGTCGCACTAAGAATAATCCGGTTTTGATCGGCGAGTCGGGTGTGGGCAAGACGGCAATTGTTGAGGGGTTGGCTCAGCGGATTGTCGCCGGCGATGTTCCGGAGACCCTTAAAGATAAAGAGATAATCATGCTTGATCTGGGATCTTTAATCGCGGGAACCAAGTTTCGTGGAGAATTTGAGGATCGATTAAAAGCTTTCGTAAAAGAGATCCAAAACGCCGCGGGTCGCTTGATCCTATTTATAGATGAGATTCATATGATAGTAGGCGCCGGTTCAGCCGAGGGAGCGATTGATGCTTCAAATCTTTTAAAGCCGCCATTGGCGCGAGGTGAGTTGCATGCTATCGGCGCGACGACGATTAGAGAGTATCAGCGGCATATTGAGAAAGACCCGGCCTTAGAGCGTCGCTTTCAGCCGATAATGGTAGAGGAACCAACCGCGGATGATGCCATGGCTATTTTGCGTGGCTTGAAAGAGAAGTATGAGATGCATCACGGTCTGCAGATCAGCGACGAAGCCATCGTTACCGCCGTTAATCTATCCTCTCGCTATATCACCGATCGGTTTTTGCCGGATAAAGCGGTGGATTTGATTGATGAAGCGGCGGCGGCTCGTCGATTGGAGACCGAAAGTTTGCCATCGGAGTTGGATAAAGCTCGGAGAGAAATTACCAAGCTGGAAATTGAGCAATCCGCTATATCCCAAGAGCCATCTCCTAAAAATAAAAGCCGCATTAAGGTGATCAACGCGACCCTCGCTAAGCTTAAAGAAAAGAATGACGATTTGTCCGCTTCCTGGCATGCCGAGAAGTTGGCTTTTGAGGGTCTG
The DNA here is from genome assembly GCA_964545345.1 of uncultured Candidatus Saccharibacteria bacterium. GTDB lineage: Bacteria > Patescibacteriota > Minisyncoccia > UBA6257 > WO2-44-18 > JAUSKF01. The sequence goes on from CAZJFE010000001.1 coordinate 32,469, forward strand.
CATAATTTGCGCAAGAAGATAGAAGATCTTAAGAGGCAGGCAGAATTAGCTGAAAGGGAAGGTGATTTAGAGGCCGTGGCACAGATTATATATGGAAGCTTGCCTCAAGCCGAGAAAGATTATAAGAGTTTTACTAAAAAACACTCAAAGTCTTCTAAAAATGAGGGTTTTATTAAAGAAGTGGTGGACGCGGAAGATATTGCCGCGGTAGTTTCCCGTTGGACCGGTATCCCGGTTAGCCGAATGTTGGAATCTGAAGCCCGCAAGCTCTCCAGAATTGAAGATGCTTTAACTAAGCGAGTTGTTGGCCAAGAAGATGCTATTGGAGCGGTTTCCAATGCTCTCCGTAGAGCTAGGGCCGGTTTATCTGATGAAAATCGCCCGTTTGGGTCATTTATGTTCTTAGGTCCAACCGGTGTAGGTAAAACTGAGTTGGCTAAAGCTCTGGCGGAGTTTATGTTTAACGATGATAAGGCGCTTATTAGGATTGATATGTCGGAATACATGGAGAAACATTCCGTGGCACGCCTCATCGGTTCCCCGCCTGGATACGTTGGTTTTGAGGATGGCGGTCAACTTACCGAGTTGGTGCGGCATCGTCCGTACAGCTTGATTCTCTTTGATGAGATTGAGAAGGCCCATCCGGAAGTCTTCAACATTTTGCTTCAAATATTGGATAACGGGCGTCTGACTGATAGCAAGGGCAAGGTGGTTAACTTCAAGAACTCCATCATTTTGCTTACCTCTAATGTTGGCAGCCATTATTTTAAGGCCATGTCCGGAATTGGTTTTTCCGGGGCGTCTGATTCAAGAGAGAGTCCTCAGGAAGATGATTTTAAAGGTAAGGTGTTGGATTCCCTGAAGCGCACTTTTAAGCCGGAATTTTTAAATCGGCTGGACGAATCAATTATTTTTCATCCGCTGACTAGGAAGGATATCGCCAAGATTGTTGATTTGCAGATTGAGAAGGTAAGAGAGCGGTTAAAAGAGAGAGAAATTACCTTGAATGTTGAGCCGTCAGCCCGTCAATATATAGTAGACAATGGATTTGATCCGGAGTACGGAGCTCGGCCGATCAAACGGCTGATTCAGAAAGTGATTTTGGATAAGCTGGCCGACAAGATTATCGGCGGTGAAATTAAAGATGGAGATAAAGTTAAAATTGATTTCTCTCAATCCGCAATTAAGGTTAGCGTTTAAGGCGATCTTATTTTTGGGATTTTTGACCCTGGCTCGATTGGGCGATTTTTCTTTGTTCCCGACCCTACTTTTCATCATTGGAGCGGTAGTTTTGTATGCTAGGCCGCTTTTCCGAACGGTTGAAAAGCTTGGGGATTTTCTTGTGCTGATGTTCAGCGCGTTGGTCTTTAATCTGGTTTTTATTGATTCTCTGGATTTTTTCTTTTCCGCCGCCTGTTATTCGCTGCTTTTCTTTTTGTTGGTTGGTATCAAGGATTTGATTCTAATCAATCGTAGTTTTTGGTCTGTCGTTTTGAATTTCGGATTGGCTTATCCGATCTTTCTGATCTTTTTTCAGGGTCATTTCGCCGGAGTTTGGTGGAAGGCGCCTATTTTGTTTTTCTTGACCCTTTTACTCAGTAAAAATGTTCTTAAGAGGAGTATGGCAACAGCCCCTTTTTCTTTATTGGTTGTAGAAGTGGCTTGGGCGAGTAGTTTTTTACCGATTGGCTTTATCGGTTTGGCAAATCTGAACCTGCTTTTTTATGCCGTCACTCTTTCGCTATTTGATTTCCGTGAGCGGGGATTATTAGACAAGAAAAAAATCCTTTCGTTGCTTTCAATATTTATCGTCTTATCCTTAATTATTTTAGGACTCTCCAGCTGGAGCTTTTAATCTTCTTAGCATAAAGAGAGTGAGGTTTTTGCGTAATTCCGAACGAGATTCCGAGACGTAGCCCCGCGCGAATAGAGATTTTTTCGGGGACCCTTTAGGGCCGGGAAAATATCGTGAGATGAGCGCGTTTCGGCCGTCGAAGGTCGAGAGAGGAACTTACGCAAAGACCGAGTGAGCCCTTGATAGTTAATATCCGGTTCGCTAAACTGGGTATCACTATGTCGTTGGATCAAAAAGCGGTAGAAATTTGTTATGCGTTAGTTCGGGTAGCGGCTCAGATCCGGCGTCCTGAGTTGCGCGCCAGGATTGAGAAGCAGGCCTTTGTTTTTCTTGAAAATGTCTCTTCCGGCGATTTCTCCTCGGCGATCAACAACAGTTCAGCGATATCCTCGCTTCTTAAGATTGGCCAAGCCCTTTATGAGGTTGAATCAGTAAATGTTTCCGTGATTAGCGGGGAACTGGAATTTGTTAATTCGGCAATGCGGCAATCACTTGGTTTAAATGGTTTGCCTGATTGGCAGAGGATTTTTCCAGAACCAGGCAATGTTAAAACTAAACAAGGCAATTCGGCAAATAATCCGGCAATTAGCCGATCAATGAGCGATCTTAGGCCGCCGCAGTCCGGGGTTCCTAATGGGAACGTTCAACAATCCGTGGACACAACGACCTCCGAGTCTAATGGAATGAACGGAAACGGTTTTGCGGCAACAATGCGGCAATCGGCAATTTTGGAAAAAATCAGGCAATCCGGCAATGGTCAAATTCAACTGAAAGATATCATTGCCGCATTTCCGGAAACTAGCGAAAGGACTATGCGCTATGATTTGCAAAAACTGTGCAGTCAGGGCTTAGTTGATCGCGTAGGAAATGGTGGGCCTGGAAGCTATTACGCGCTGCGTAATAAATAGGAATTACCCTCGTTATACCCTATGTAATGACTTTGTGTGAGGCTCAGTCATTCCAGGGTTAATTAAGGGTATTTTTGATGGTGTTGAACCTGGATAAGCCTCCCACATTTGGGAGAGTTTTTTTATTCCTCACGATAAAGAACTCAGATTCATTACTTGGTAGTAGTTCGTCACAAAGATTGGTTTTCTGTTCTTGGTCGATTCTTCTTCGCGAAAGCGTGGGGGGACGAATGGGAAACAATTTAGTAAATCAGTAAAATACAAAAATAATTGTTAGAAAAAAAGGTTAATTAATAAAATGGGAAATTTAACAAAGAAATTTGCTTCAGTTGCCGTTTCCGCGGCTACTGTTGCATGGCTTTCGGGCTTTTCCATGTTGGTTCCTGTCGCTCACGCGCAGACCAGCTTGCAAGGCCAAATTGACGCTTTGTTAGCTCAGATCGCTGCCCTTCAGGCCCAGCTGGCCGCAGGTAGCTCAAGCTCTGTCGCCGCCTGCTCTTTCACTCGAGACCTCACCTTGGGTGTAAAAGGAGACGACGTAATGTGCTTGCAGAAATACCTCAACAGCACTGGCCAGAAAGTTTCAACCAGCGGACCAGGTTCTCCTGGTAGTGAAACGTCATACTTCGGTTCATTGACCGCGTCGGCTGTTGCCAAATGGCAGGCCGCTAATGGCGTTGCTCCGGCTGCTGGATACTTCGGCAAGATCTCTCGAGCTAAATACTCAGCGTTAGCAGCTGCGGCTCCGGCCCCAGCTCCTGCTCCTGTTCCTGGAACACCAGCCCCGGTTCCTTCCGGTTCTGGTCTAACTGTATCTTTGGCTGCTGATCAGCCAGCTGCCGGTCTTTTCGGCGAATCATTCTCCAGTCGGCCGTTCACGAAGTTAACTCTTCGCGCTTCTGCTGATGGTGATGTCACCGTTAAAGCTTTGGTAATTGAGCGTCAGGGTCAAGGTGCTGATGCCGCTTTCTCCGGCGTAATTGGCTTGGATGAAGATGGTATCCGCATGGGTGTTTCCAAGACTCTTGGTTCCGATCACCGCTTGCGCTTAACTGAGACCTTTACGGTCAAAGCTGGTCAAACTCGCACTGTCACCATTTCCGGTGATTCCGATGCTGATCAGAATGACTACAATGGTCAATTGGTAAGCTTAGCTTTGGTTGGTGTTGAGGTCGCTGGTAGCACCGCAGTCAATGCTTCCTTCCCCTTGGTTGGAAACAACATGACTGTTAACTCTACATTGTCTATCGGTAGCGTAACTTTGGCTCGTGGAGCTTTGGATCCTGGATCCGGTCAAACTAAAGAGATCGGTTCTACTGGCTATCGCTTCTCCGGCTTGAGAGTAACTGCTGGAGCCAATGAAGACGTGTTAGTTCGCTCCGTTAAGTGGAATCAATCCGGTTCCGCTGGTACTGGCGACCTAGCCAACGTTAAAGTTGTCTTTGATGGCGTAACCTATGCCACCACTCTTAGCGAGGACAATAAGTACTACGTCGCTAAATTTGGTGACGGTATCAAAATCTTGAAAGGCCTCAACAAAGAGATGCACGTTCAAGGTGATGTTATCAACGGTTCTGCCAGAACTGCTGACTTTGATCTGTACCGCTACGCAGACTTGCGAGCTACCGGTTTGACTTATGGATACGACATCTTGCCTACAGCTACTGAAGTAGCCGCTAGCGCGGATGACGGTAACTTCCATGCAGCCGAGCCGAACTTTGATGCTTTCCAGGCCCACATCGGTTCTGGATCTATCGATGCTCAAAACGCTCCGTCTGTGGGAGCCCAGAACATTGCTATCAACTTAGCTAACCAGCCTCTCGGTGGTTTCATCGTTGACGTTAAAGGTGAAGACATTACTGTCGCCGCCATTAACTTTGATATGGCTACTGCGGGTGATGCAACGGCTATTGATTCCAACGACGTCACCAATATCACTTTGGTTGATGAAGATGGTAAGGTAGTTGCCGGTCCGGTTGACGGTGTTGCTGGTGGTAACAATGCCATCCGCTTCTCCGACACCATTACTTTCAAAGTTGGTCGCAAAGTTTACTCCTTGAAAGGTAAGCTAGGCACCGATTTCATCAGTAATGACACGGTTGCCGCTTCTACGACTCCTAGCTCTGACTGGACAACTGTTAAAGGTGTAACCTCGGGCGTAACTGTTACCCCGACTCCTTCCAGCGCCGTTACTGGCAGCACAATGACTGTTAAGGCATCTTCCTTGACTCTCACTGTCAGCCCAGAAACTAATGCTGGTGGCAGCGATGCTAGCTCGACCGCGCAAAACGTGGTAGCTGGTACTGCTGATTACGTCTTTACCAAGTACGTCTTGGATGCTAGCGGCTCCGGCGAGGACCTGAAGATTACCAGTATGTCTCCTCGTTTGGGCTTGAGCGCGGTTAACACTGGCGACGATGTTACCAATTGCCAATTGTTAGATGGCAGTGTTGCTCTCAACACTGGCACCAACATTGTCAATCCGACTAACAGCGCGGCCAATGCCGACAACGTTGCCTTCGTATTCGATGTCCCGTTAGTGCTCGCGAAAGGAACCATCAAGACCTTGTCTCTCAAGTGCAACTTGATCTCCGGAGCGGACGCTGGCCAGCAATGGCGCTGGGGTATCGCTGATGCGGCAGGTAATATGGTCAGCACAGGATCTGTTTCCGGTCAGAGTGTGACCGAGACGATCACTGCCGACAACGGCCGCATTATCACTGGTGTTGGTGGTGGAACCTTGACGATTGCTCTTGATTCTGCCAGCCCAGCAGTGAAGTTGGTTGCTTCCGGCGCGACAGATCAGACCTTAGCGGTCTTCCGCTTGAACGCTACCAATGAAGATATCCGATTGGATACAATTGGTTTGCAGCTCGCTACTTCTACAACTAACGCGGCTGATGGAACTGTTGGTAATGCTTCCAACTCTCCGAGTGACTTGAGTAAGGTTACTTTGTGGAATGGATCCACTAAAGTTGGTGAAGCTACCTTCAGCTCAACTGATTACGCTACTGGTACTTTGTCCGGCGTCACTGTTCCGAAGAATGGCCAAATCCTCCTGACTGTTAAGGGAGATATGGCGAACATCGGAACGAACTTGACTGCCCGACCTGGTCACTTGGTAATCATCAACTACGATGCTCAATCTAGCTCTGATGAAACCAATCTAGGAGCGGTCGGCGTAGGTCTTTCCTCTGGAACGACTATCGCCGCTGCGGGTGCAGATAGTGGCTCTTCTGGCGCTCGTTTGGTAAGGACTGTTCCGACTGTTGAGAAACAAGCCTTGCCATCGGGATCGAAGTTAGCTAACGGCTCAAGAGACTTGTTCCGCTTCAAAGTTACTGCTCCTTCGGGCGGCAACGGTGTTGGCTTGTACAAGTTCACCTTTGACGTCAGCACTTCTTCCGTGAGCACCTTTGACAATGATCAGGACGCCGATAAGCTTTCCGCTTTCCGCGTCAATGACTTCATCGTCAAGTGTTACTCGGATGCCGCCTTCAGCGTTGCTTCTTGCGGATCTGCTGACGGTTCTGGCCAGTTGAACAACGGAGACTTCGCTACTTCTTCGGTTCACGAAGATTTAGGTGGAGATCGTTCCGGCTTGGATATTGCCGCGGCTACTGTTCCGACCATGGTTGAGGTTTACTTCAACCCGGCGAACACTGCGGATACTACCCAAGACAACCACGCTGATCCTTCTGAAGCGATCCGCGTCCCAGCTGGTGAATCTCGCTACTTCGTCTTGAGCGCGACAGTCGTCGGTTCCGGTACTTCTTCTCCGCAGGTCAGCACCAAGCTTCTTGGTGATGGTCAGTGGTTGAAAGTCCGGTACACTCCGAACGATCTGTCCACTACGGGCGACAGCGATGACGGTACTACCAATGAGGACGTCACAATCGCTGGTGACAACTGGACAACTGGACGGTATGTCTTCGCGACTACTGCCGCGTTGGCCGACACTGGTGATGACGACAACTTCATCTGGTCTGCTCACTCCACGAACACTAGCCAATCCAATGTCGACTACGACTGGTTGAACGGCTTCTTGATTCCTGGATTGCCGACCGGTGGAACCACGGCTGAAACTTTGACCCTCTAAGACTTGAGACTTAGTAGGTTAGGCACAAACCCCCGCTTGAAAAAGCGGGGGTTTTGCTTTAAAATAGGTAATTATGAGAAAACAGCTTCTATTGATCGTCTTAAGCCTGTTAGTTATCGTTGGCGGTGGTGCCGGTATTTATTTTGGAGTTTTCAGCGAGGACCCCGTCGTTACATCGGAGGAAGTTCCGGTTGTTGATGGTTCACAAACCGGTTCAACGACCGATCCCGAAATCGTGGAGAATTCTCGACCTAAATATCAGGGGCAGGCACTGCGTTTTATTGGCAGTGACCCGGTGGTTAAAACTTTGGCTGCCGAGATTATAGCGGAGAAAAAGGTGGAACTGAATAAATTTGCCGAGATCGCGGAGAAAAATCCTTCCGACAGTTTGGCCTGGCTGAAGATCTCGGAAATCAAGAAGTTTTTCAACAACTACAAAGGATCCGTCGATGCTTTGGAATACATCAAACTGACATCCCCGGATGATTTCCTGGTGAATCTTAACCTTGGTAATTTGTATGGTTTTTACCTTAAGGATTACAAGAGAGCGGAGCAGAATTTCGCAAACGCTATGAATCACAGCGGCGGCGATCAACTGGTGGCAGCCATCTCCGCTTTAGCTGATTTGTATAAAGATTTTTATAAAGAAAAGTATGATCAAGTTGATGATCTGTTGTTGATCGGCATTGAAGCAATCCCCAGCGACGTTAACTTAGTGATGAAGCTGGCCTTTTACTACAAAGAAGTAAACAACAAAGAGGGGGCCATTCAGTCTTTTGAAAGACTCCTGTCCATGCCCGGCCTAACGGGCGCGCAGCAGCAGGCTTTTGAAGCAGAAATAGCGGCGCTGAAGAAGGCCTAGGATAGATAAGCGGTTTTGGTTTGTTCAACCATTTTGGCTAAATTGAGTTGTTCTTTTAAGAACAACTGGCCTTCTTTGGCGAAATACTGCGCTTTCTCTTTGTTTTTAAGGTAGAAATCAATTGCTCGCGCGAGCTCGTCGGGTTGTTGGGGTTGCATTACTAACCCTCGGCCATCAACTATCTCTGGCATTCCCCCCACTCTGGTGGTGATCACCGGTACTCCGGCCGCCATTGCTTCGAGTAGCGTGTATGGCAGTCCCTCTTTGATTGAGGACAGTAAGAAAATATCAAATGCCTTTAAATATGGAGCGGCGGGAGCCAGGCCAGGTAAGATAAAGAATCTATTTTCCAAACCCCTCTTTTTTATCACTTTCGTAAGCCGGTCTTTCAAATAGCCATCACCAATGATGAAAAATTTTGCTTCCGGATTTTTTACCAAAGCCGCGGCATTAATAAAGTCGTGATAACTTTTCTCCGAAACCAATCGGCCGATGGAGCCAATCCAGATGCCTTGGTCAGATCCTGATTGGGACAAGGTGGCGATTGTTTTTCTGGCCGTCCGGCGATCTAGGAACCTGAGATTTTTCCAATCCAACCCGTTGTAGACAGTGATCAGCTTCTTTTCTTCACCTACTTGGTGTCTGATTGCTAGCTTCTTGTCATATTCAGAAACGTTAATTATTTTATCCTGAAAACGGGCGGCGATTTTGTGAAGGAGTATATACAACTTCCTTTTAGCAAAGTTTAGGTCGTTGTCAGGGTTAAAAACCCAGCCGTGCGCCGTGAAGATAACTTTTTTTACTCCGGCGAGTTTCGCGGCCACCGCTCCAATAACTCCCGCCTTTGAGCTGTTGAGATGGACGATATCCGGGCGCTCTTTTTTTAACAAGAAGAAAAGTTCGGCCAGAGCCAGCCAGTCGTTGGCGAACAAAAAGTGTGGCCTCAGCTTATTAGACAGGAATCGGACCCCTTTATTGCCGCCAGTTATTATCTTGGTTTCATGGCCGGACTTAGTAAACTCTTCCGCGAGATCGCGGACGTACTTTTGGGCTCCGCCAACGTCGTCTTTTGTAACTAGATAAAGAATTTTCATCCCCTTTAATTCTACCAATTTATAAGATAATATGAGACCAATGTCAAAGCTACGTCCCCGGACCGCTATTTTTAGCTTGGCCTACGATCCGTTCGTTGGCGGAGCGGAGATTGCGGTTCGCGAGATTGTTCGCCGTCTCCCCGGATCGGATTTCGTCATTTTGACCAGGCGGTTTGATAATGGTTGGCCGCCGATTGAATTCTCGGACAATTATTCGGTTGTGCGTTTAGGGCGCGGCCGTTCTGATGGGAATTATTATGGCGGTTTTTTTAGGAAAATCTCCTACATCTTTTCGGCCTATCGGTGGGCGGCGCGAGCGCACGCGACCGATCCCTTCACAGCAGTTTGGGCAGTGATGGCGTCTTATGCCGGTATCGCCGCGCTGTTTTTTAAGTTGCGTCATCCTGAAGTGCCGCTGTTACTCACCCTGCAGGAGGGAGATTCGGAGATTCATATACTTAGCCGAGTTGGGATATTTTATCCGCTTTGGAAATTAATTTTTAAAAAAGCAGATTATGTTCAGGCCATCAGTAACTTTTTGGCTGATTTTGCTAGACGTCACGGCGCGCGTTGTCCGGTAGAGGTGGTGCCCAACGGCGTTGATTTGGAAAGCTATGAATTATCTGCTGTTAAATCCAAGGGAAATTCTTTCAATGTCGTCACCACCTCGCGTCTTGTTACAAAAAACGCAGTTGATACTTTGATAAAATCCGCTGAGTACATAGATTCTCATGTCAATTATCTAATTTACGGTTCCGGTCCGGATCATGATCGACTTGCCGGCCTGGCGAACGCGGTGAGTGGAAAGAATCCTAACGCGACAGTGCGCTTTTTGGGTCATGTAAGTCCGGATGATATACCGGAAGTTTTGGGTGCGGCTCAAGTTTTTGTCCGGGCTTCACGATCAGAGGGGCTGGGCAATTCTTTTTTAGAGGCCATGGCGGCCGGTGTTCCGGTGATTGGCACCAGGGTTGGAGGAATACCAGATTTTTTGATCGATGAGGAGACCGGATTGTTTGTTGAGGTTGATAATCCTAAGGATCTTGCTGAGAAGATTCTAAGTTTGAAAAATGACCCGGCTTTGCGGGAGAGGTTGAGCCACAACGGAAAGAAGTTGGTCAAAGAAAAGTATTCCTGGGATAACATTGCGTTCAGAATGGAAAACATTTTCAAAAAATTATGCGTGTAACCATTGCGACAGGAATTTACCCTCCAGATTTAGGCGGACCAGCCAAGCATGCTGAGGCGATGCGTAAATTTTTGGAATCCCGAAACTGCAAGGTGGCAGTGGTCGCATTTGGCGCTAGTCGGGAAGGAGTTTGGGGTGTGCCTCGTTTTCTGCCATTCGGATTACGTCATTTCGTTTATTTCCTACGCTGTCTGACGGCGGCCTTTGTTTCTGATCTGATTTACGCGCAGGATGCGGTCGGCGTGGGATTACCGGCTTTGCTGGCGGCGAAGTTATTACGCCGGAAATTCGTAGTTAGGGTTGGGGGTGATTTGGTTTGGGAGAGGATCAACGAAAGAGCGAGGCGTTCAGTATCCTTAAAAGAACTCTATGTCGGCCGCCAATATCTTTGGAAGGCGCCTGTTTATTATTGGTTGACCCGTTGCGTGTTGAGTTTCGCGGACGCCGTGATTGTTCCTGCCGCTATGCTGAAAGATTTGTACTCGCGGCAGTATAATATTGATTCGCGAAAGATTTTTCATTTTCCGAACCCTGAGCTGGTTCCGGAATTTGTAAAGGAAATGTCGCGCGTGGAGACTGACCGTATTTTGTTCGCGGGCAGATTTGTCACTTATAAAAATCTGGATTTATTGATGCGAGCTTTTGATCAGGCGAGGCGGCGATCTGGCCGAGGCCAGTTAGTACTAGTCGGTGATGGTCCGGAACGTCATCATTTGGAAACCCTCCGGAATCAGTTGAGCGCAAAAGATTTCATAGAAATCCGCTTTCCTATTTCACGGGAAGAGCTGGCCCATCTGATCAGCGATTCGGGGGTTTGTGTTGGCCCGGCTCTGACGGAATTTAATCCTAATTTTATTTTGGAGTGTCTGGCTATGGAGAAGCCGGTTCTAATCAGCGCGGAGAATGGCCTGTCGGTGAGATTGCCGGTTTCGTGGATTTTTGATGCTCGGAGTGAGTCGGAACTTGTTCAGAAAATTGAAAAGATGCTTGACGGCCGGCAATATCAAAATGCAATTTTAGAATTGGAAAAGATTCCTCCGACGCCGGCATGGGAGGAAACGGCCGAAAATATTTTCTCAACATTCACAAAACTATGCGGATATTAATGCTTTCAACGGATGCTCAGGTTTGCAATGAAGGGAGCGCTGTGCGCGCCCGTGTTTTGGAGTATGGCAAATTGTTTGAGGAACTCCATGTGATTGTTTATACCCGCCCCGGAAAGAAAGAGGAGGTAATAGGCAACGTCCATCTCTGGCCAACTAATAATCGGTTAAAATTTGGGTATTTCGGAAGGGCGCTGAAGCTCGGGAAGAATCTTCTCAAAGCGGGAGGCGATTGGGTGGTTTCTTCACAGGATCCATTTGAGACTGGCTGGGTAGCTTATCAATTGAAGAAGATCTTTGGTGTCCCTTTTCAAGCCCAGATCCATACCGATTTTTTAAGTCCTTACTTTGTTTTGGGATCGTTCAAAAACCGAGTTAGAGTTTTGCTGGCTCAGTGGTTAGTAAAGCGCGCTGACCGTGTGCGGGTTGTTTCCGATCGCATTAAAAGATCCCTGATTGCGCTCGATTCTAATTTGGAGAAAAAGACTATTGTCTTGCCGATATTCGTAGATGTGGAGAAGATTCGTGCTACAGCCCCTGATTTGGGACTACAGAAGAGATATAAATCCAACGGTGAATTTCTGATTTTGACCGTTGCCAGAGATGCACCAGAAAAAAGTTTAAGCTTAGCTGAGAAAATCGTTGATGCATTGAAGAAAAATAATCCGAAGCTTGATTGGCTACTGATCAGCAATGCATCATCGGCGCTTCCTTACTATAAAATTGCTGATTTATTTTTACTAACCTCTAACTATGAGGGCTACGGAATGGCGGCGGTGGAGGCGGCCGCGGCCGGTATTCCAGTAGTGATGACTGATGTCGGCGTGGCGTTGGGGGCGACTTTTCCTGTTGGCGATAAAGCAAAAGCTGTAGAGATAATTGAAGGTTTGATAAAGAATTCTGAGAAGCGCCGGCAGTTAGTTGAGAAACAGAATGAGTTTTTCCGGAATTGGCCGACTAAGCAGCAATATTTAGAAAGGTATAAAGCCAGCTTAACTTTTTAATATGAAATCCCGTTAGAAATTCTACTCAATAAAGTTATAAAGAAAATATGATAATTATCCAAAGAAAATTAAGGTTTAGCCAAAGGTCATTGTTTGGTCAATATTTCTAACGGGATGAAAATTTTATTTATTACTCAAAAAGCGGATAAAAATGATGACGTGCTTGGGGTCTATCATCGTTGGATAGAGGGGCTTGCTCAACATTTCGAGAAAGTTTCTGTCATTTGTTTATACAAAGGGCAGACGGCGCTTCCGGAGAATGTATCAGTCTATTCTTTGGGTAAAGAACTGGCTGTCAGTTCTCAGTGGCAGTACGCGCTTCGCTTCCTGAAATTGATCTGGCAATTAAGGAATGATTATGACCGGGTTTTCGTTCATATGAATCCGGAATATGTGGTTTTAGGCGGATTATTTTGGAAATTATCCAGGAAAAAAGTTGTGCTTTGGTATGCTCACTATCTGAGCAATTTGAAACTAAGAATCGCGGTTTTGTTGGCGGATCGGGTCGTTACTTCAATTCGTTTAGCGTTTCCCTTTCCGACAAAAAAGTTACAGGTTTTACAACAAGGGATTGACACTATGCTTTTCTCTCCAGCTAAAACCGCTCAGTCGTCTTCTGATAACTTGAACGTATTATTCTTAGGCAGGATCGCTCCGGTAAAGAATTTGGATGTTCTCGTGAGGGCCATCCAGCTCGCGCGTCAGCGGATTCCGGTCAAACTTTCAGTAGTGGGGGCGCCGACTCTGGGGCGTTCCGCGGAGCGTGGTTATTATACGGGGATTAAAAAATTAGTGGACGATCTGGGCTTAGCCGGCTTAGTGAACTTTCATAATCCGGTGGCGAATAAGGATACGCCGGCAATTTACCGGAAGCATGATTTGTTTGTTAACCTTACGGTAACCGGAAGTTTTGATAAGAGTACGCTGGAAGCGATGGCTTGTGGAATTCCAGTGCTGATAAGCAACCTTGCCTTTCGAGATATCCTGGGACCAGAGTTGAGCAACCAGTTGATGTTTAAAGAAGGAGACCATCGGGATTTAGCGGACAAAATTTCTCAAATCGCCGCGCTGAGCGTTGAGGATCGGGAGAAGCTTGGAGGAAGATTAAGAGAGATTATTGTGAATCAGCATGACCTCGGTAGGTTAGTGATTCGCCTTGCCGAGACCATTAAGACTATTTAATCCAAATGATTATTGATGAATCAGATCGCAAACACAGTTTCCTCCACTATTTTCTAAAGGGGGAGGCAACTAAAAGAGTTTTTGACGGCATTTCAACGGCGGTAGGTTTGGTTAATTCCTATTTCATTATTTCTAATCTTTCGGTTTTTCACTTCGGATTGTATCAGTTGATGCTCTCGCTGGTTTCCATATTAGATAATTTCAATTTGGATGTGATTGATGGCGTAGTACAAATAGACATGCGAAGAAGCTTCAATGTCGGCAACCGGTCTGCCGCTAAACGTCTTTATTGGGACTACGCCAAGATCAAGTTAGGTATTTCTGTGGTTTTCGCGACAGCCGTGTTTTTTGGATCTTCTTTGATCTCCAAATATTACGGCGAGGATCTGGGATTATTTATCCGGATATCCAGCTTCCTTTTGATTTTTAGAGCCCTTCAATCATTGGAGACAATGCTTCTAAAGTCCCTGCTCACTTTTTCTTATTGGTCCTATCCGGCCATTCGTGAATCCGCTAAGTTGTTGTTTGTTCTCGGGTTTTTGTTTTTTTCCGGCCAATTCACTATCACTCAGGTTATCACCGCTCACGTGATTGCTGACGGCGTGGCGGTTGTGGTGATGACGCTGACGCTTTTTATTAATAAATATCGCAAAGCTTTTATGGGCGTGGTGATGGAATCCAAATCGTTAGTATGGGGGGTTGTCAGCACCTACGGGAAATGGGCAATGTTACGCTACCTATTCTCCAAAGTCAGCAAAAATTCCACTCCTTGGCTGATTAAATATTTCATTAACACCGAAGCAGTCGCCTTCTATGCGTTAGCAGTTAACCTAATCGCGTTTATTGAAAACTTTTTCCCGATGGATGGTTTAGCCCAAATATTGGCTTTCAAGGCGGACAACCTAGGGCAGATTTCTTCTATCTTTAAGAGGGCGGTTAAGTACGCGTTTTGGTTAGGGGTGATATTTATGATTGGCGGGGCGGTGGTTGCCGCGCCGGTTGTGGTATTTATCTTTCCAAAGTATGGACCAGCGATGCCGGTTTTCTACGTTATGCTTCTCGCTTTGCCGGTGTTTGGACTCTATAAGATTTTAAAGAGTACCCTGACGGTTCTCAGAGAGCAGAAGATTTTGACCATGAGGGTCTTTAATGAGGCGGTGTTGATCCCCGCCACTTTAGTTATTTTCTTGCCGTTCTTTCGGTTGGTTGGAGCCGGCTTCACTTACGCCTTACTGTATTTGGAGCGTTCTTGGTTTTTCTACAGTCAATTGGTCAAAAAATACCCGGATTTCAAAATTAAGCCCTGGCAGTTTCTAAGATTTGACCGAGCTGATCGCGATCTGTTAGAAAGGGTGATTGCCGATCCCTGGAGAAAGGCGAAGAACTTAATCGGGGTTGAATAACTATGGGGCAAAAAAGAAAAATTTGTTTGTTTTCTGGCAAGCGCGGCGGGTTCGGCGCTTATTTGCCGTTGATGCGATTAATTGACGCTGACCCGGACCTGGAATTACAGATTCTTCTGGGCGATATGCACGCTTCAAAAGAATTTGGCCAGACCGTTGATGAAGCCAGAAAGTTCTTTCCGGAAGCGAAAATAGAGGTTATTGAGATGGGCGCCGGTCGCGGTGATAGTCCGGTAGTTCGGGCGGAGAATTTGGGAATGTGTCTGCAGAAAGCTCCGGCGATTTTAGAGAAGCTAGGGCCGGATTTGGTTTTAGTCCATGGCGACAGGGCGGAGCATTTAATGGTGGCGCTGGCGGCGCTCAATCTTGGTATTCCGGTGGGCCACACTCAAGGAGGAGAGGTCTCGGGGAACATTGATGATGTTCAGCGGCATGCCATTACCAAGCTGGCCCATCTGCATTTTCCGGAGACGGAAGCCGCCGCCGATCGTTTGAAGAAACTTGGAGAAGAAACTTGGAGGATTAACGTGGTCGGTTCTACTTACATAGATCGGATCGCGAAGAAGATGTATACACCAACTTCGGAAGCCAGAGCAAAGTATGGTTTGGAGCCAGAAGAAAAATATTTCTTGGTAATTTTCCACCCGGACACTTATCTTTCTCGTGAAGAAAATTATCAGGCGGCTAAAAATATTTTGGCGGCCATGAAAGATTCGGGATATAAGGCGGCTATCACCTATCCTTGCTCCGACCCCGGCTATCAGGGGGTTTTAGACGCGATGGCGGAAGTTAAGAATGATCCGCAATTTTTAATTTACAAAAATATAGATAATTTAGATTTTTTGGGATTAATGGCTGGCGCGCGGGCGATCTTGGGTAATTCCTCTTCAGCTATCGTAGAGGCGCCATATTTCCAGTTGGCGGCCGTTAACGTTGGAAAGCGTCAGATGGGACGTGACCGAGAGGAAAATGTAGTTGATTGTGAGGCGACCGTTGACGGCATCAAATCCAAGATAAGATTTGTTTTGGAGGATTCAAGTTTCCGGGAGAAATTGAAGCAATGCGGCTACCGGTTGGGAAACGGGCAAGCCGCCGAAAAAATCCTCGCTGTGTTGAAGACCGCCGAAATCAACGAAAAGTTGCTCAAAAAGCGCCTTGTCTAAAGACGTCTTTCTTGTTAATTTATTAACTAATGAATTCCAAGCCAAAAGTTTTGATTTTAGGCGGCGATGGCTATTTGGGTTGGCCGACAGCCATGCATTTTGCTCGCCAGGGGTATCAGGTTGCGATTGCCGATAATATGTCCAAGCGTGTCTGGGAGGCCGAGCTCGGCACGGCGCCGCTTTGGAGCATCCCATTGGTTCATAAGCGGGTTCGTTTATGGAAGGACAAAGCTGGTCATGAGATAAAACTTTATATTGGTGACATTGCGCAGAATCATCGTTTTGTTTACAAAATGTTTGAGGAATTCCGTCCGGATGCTGTAGTGCATTACGCGGAACAGCCATCCGCTCCTTATTCCATGCACAGCCGAGAGAAAGCGGTGAACACTCAGGTCAACAATGTGGCCGGCAACCTGAATGTTTTATTCGCGATGCGGAAATATACTCCTGATGCTCATTTGGTGAAGCTGGGAACTATGGGCGAGTATGGAACTCCGAACATTGATATTGAGGAGGGTTGGTTAGAGATTGAGCACAAAGGCAGAAAAGATAGGGTGTTGTTCCCGAAGAAGCCGGGGTCGTTTTATCACTTAAGCAAAGTACACGACAGCCACAACATTGAATTCGCCTGCCGAATCTGGGGATTGCGAGCAACCGACCTGAACCAAGGCGTGGTCTATGGTCTTGAGACAGAGGAGACTAAGATGCATCCCGAACTTCTTACCAGTTTCCATTACGATGATGTTTTCGGTACCGCGTTAAACCGATTTTGCGTTCAGGCGGTTGCCGGTGTACCGCTCACGGTATATGGTCAAGGCGGACAAAAGCGCGGATTTTTAAATATTAGAGACACTTTGCAGTGTGTTCAAATCGCAGTTGATAATCCGGCGAAATCGGGAGAATTCCGGGTGTTCAACCAGTTCACCGAAGTTTTTTCAGTGTTGGATTTGGCCAAAACTGTTCAGCAAGCTAGCGAGGCCTTAGGTATCAAGGTTTCCATCAACAATATTCCTAATCCACGAGTAGAGGCCGAACAGCATTATTACAATCCGAAAAATGATTCATTGCTTAAGTTGGGATTAAAGCCCCGCAATCTCTCTAATGAGCTGATCAATTCCATGCTGGTGAATATCCAAAAATCCAAGGATCAGATTGAGCACCACACGATTTTGCCGAAGATCACTTGGAAACAGTAATGTCTAATAATCCGAAAGTTTTAGCGATTATTCCAGCGAGAGGCGGTTCCAAATCCATTCCCCATAAAAATATTGTTTCGTTAGCGGGCAAACCACTTTTGAGTTATGCGGTTAATGCGATCAAAGCGAGCAAATCCGTGAATCGTCTGATCGTGGACACCGATGATCAGAAAATCGCCGATGTGGCGAAAGTTTTGGGGGCGGAGGTTCCGTATTTACGACCGGCCGAGCTTGCCACCGACACCGCCGCCACGATGCCAGTACTGCGTAATTCGTTGGAATGGTTAGCGAAAAATGAAAATTATTTCCCGGATTATATACTGTTGGTTCAAGCCACTTCCCCGTTTATTAAAACCTCCGAAATTGAAGCCGCGATTGATCTGATAAAAAAGAATTCCGAAGCCGACTCTGTTACCAGTGTTATTGAGGTGCCAAACAATTTTCATCCGATTAACTCCCGACTGATCACCGATGATGGCTGGTTGCAATTCGTGGATTCGGTTGAGCGGGCGAAATATAACCAGCGGCAGTCCAAGCCGAAGCGATACGCGATCGGTAATCTCTGGGTCTTTACGCCCGAAGTGATACAAAAAAAAGATATTCCGATCGGTGATCACTGCTTGCCACTGATTATTAAGCCGATGAGCGCTTTTGACATTGATACTCCGGAGGACCTAGAGGTCGCCGAAGCGCTTTTACCAATCGCTTTACGATGAGGACTATTTTTTTAACTGCTTTCACTAATTTTGTTGTCCGAAATATTTTGGACACGGAAGTTCTGGGCATTTTGAAGTCCGATCCGAATTTGAGGATTGTTATTTTAGCCCCTGATGAGGAAAGAGATTATTTGGCCAAGCATTTTTCTTCCAACAATGTATTAGTTGAGGGGGTCAGGATGTTGCCGGTTGGCACCACGAAAGCTCTGATTAGTTTTATCTGTCGGTCTCTAGTTAAGACTTATACCACCGAGATGTTCGCCAAACTGCGCTATAGCCGTCTGGAGTATTTTTGGTACTATTTTCTCGTTAACGTATTAGCTGGGCGAGTTTGGTTCATGAAGTTCATGCGTTTTCTAGACAATCTTCTGCTCACTAAGGATCGTTTTGCTACTTATTTTGAAAAATATCAGCCATCGTTAGTTTTTTCTACCGACATCACCGATCGGAGCACCGGGGAGAGTGATATTGATCTGATTCGTGAGGCGAAGCATCGGGGTGTTCCGGTTGTTGGTATGGTACGTTCCTGGGATAATCTTACTTCCAGGGGGATTATTCGGCAGGTCCCGGACAAAATAATTCTGCATAATGAAATTTTGAAGAATGAGTGTGTGAAATATCACGGTATAACGCCGGAGAAGATTATTGTCACGGGTATACCCCATTACGACAACTACCTGAAAGTTAAAAAACTTTCTAGGGAAGAATTTTACCGACCCCTTGGCCTCGATCCTAATAAAAAGACTGTATTTTTTGTAGTGACGGCCGATGGCTTCCTGGAAAAGCAGTTTGGCGGCCGCAAGCCGACTATTAATCGGCATATTTTGGAGCAATTAACCAAATTAAATTCGGACAAATATCAAATTCTAGTTCGCTTCCCCTTAATCGGAACGGTTGATCTTGGAGATTTCAAAACACCGGCTAATATGGTTTTTGATCATCCGGGGAAACTGTTTGGCAAGGGAGAGTTGGATCGTGACTCGGATTACCACCTGATTAATTCTTTGTATCACTGCGACGTTGGTATTCCTGGTCCCTCAACCATTGCGGCCGACACTCTAATTTTTGATAAACCACTAATAGTGGTCGGTTTTGATAAAGAAAAAGATTTGCCCATGGAGGCGAGTATGAGAAAGTTTCTAGCTTTGGAGCATCTTCGGCCGCTTACCGATCTTGGCGCGGCTAGGATCGCCAATGACGAATCGGAGTTGGCCGATCTGCTGAATAAGTATTTAGAAAATCCTAAGTCCGACGCGGAAAATCGCCAAAAGGCGATTGAGGCAATTTGCTGGAGATTAGATGGCCAGGCGAGTGAACGAGTGGCGCAGTCTATTTTGTCGGGGTTGCGCTAGGATCTTTTTGAATCACGTAGCAGACGTTGTAGGCCCAGCGGTATTTCAATAATTGTTCCAGTTTTGGAAATCTTTTTGCAATCCGGAACACTATCTCCCGCAGTTTTCCTTTCCAGCCGCGGAAAACTTTCGGGGTAACCAAGTACTCTATTCCTAGAACTTTAAATCCGCGGAAAATAGTTTTTTCCAAAATTCCTTTTGGCAAGAGAGCGATGTGATTATTTTCCGGACGATAGCTGGCGAAATATCCTTTGCGCATTAAGAAATCTACGCTTGGTCGGGATAAAACGTGGGGCGTGGTAAATAGGAAGATGCCGCCGGGCTTCAGAACTCGGTTTACTTCTCGAGACGCGTAAAAAGGGTTTTCTAAATGAGGAATTACGCACCAGGCGGTTACCGCGTCAAAGGTATTATCGGCCCAAGGAAGTTTTTCAGTGCTTAACTCGGCTAACTTATATTCTTTCACTAGCGGCCTAACCTCAGCCGGGAGATATTCTAAAATGTCGTGCGCGTACAGGTTTTTGAAGCCCGCGTTATCTAGTTGCTGTAGAAACAGCCCGCTGGCAGTGCCCAGATCCAAAACCTTAGCTTCTTCTTTTTTCCACCCGAGGTCCTTAGCGTAAGAGTTTAGAACATCAATTCCAAAGTTGTAGCGGACGTTTTTACCGGCGCAATTTTTCAACTTTCCCGCCACTTCGTCTTTGTGACTGCCCCGCAACTCCTCGGTTGTAAAATATTTCATCCCGTTAGAAATATTGACCAGACAACGATTTTATAAAATAGATTTGTTTCATATCATTATATTACCCTTTAGTCCTCCTGACTCTGTTGAGTAGAATTTCTAACGGGATTTCATTGTAATTTAGACAAAAATAAGTTTAACTGAAAATTAATCAAAATGAAAGATAAAATCCTCTCAAATCTGCTTAAAAACGAGCTTCAAAGGCAGAAAGACACGCTTAATCTTATCCCATCAGAAAACTATGTTTCTTCGGATATTTTATCAATTTTAGGCTCCCCATTAACGAACAAATACTCCGAGGGTTATCCGGGTAAACGCTATTATCCGGGAAACCAGTTTTATGATGAAATTGAGAGGTTGGCGCAAAACCGGGCTTTGAAATTTTTTGGTCTCAAGCCAACCGAATGGCGGGCTAACGTCCAACCCTATTCCGGTTCTCCGGCGAATCTGGCCATCTATTCTGCTTTGTTGGAAAAAGATGATGTTATTTTGAGTCTCCGCTTGGACGCGGGCGGTCATTTGAGTCACGGCCACAAAGTTAGCGCCTCGGGGAAATTTTTCAAAGTGGTTCATTATGGGGTGGGCGATGATGGCTTAGTTGATTATGAGCGCTTGGCGGAACTTGCCAGAGAAAGCAACGCTAAAATTATCGTTTCTGGTTTTACCGCCTATCCTCGGAAGGTAGATTTTTCAAAAATAGGGAAAATCGCGACTTCTGTGGGCGCCTATCATTTGGCCGACATTTCTCATATTGCCGGTCTAGTTGGGGCTGGTCTTCATCCATCACCTTTCGCGCACAGCGATGTGGTAATGACTACTACCCACAAGACTTTACGTGGCCCCCGCGGAGCGGTCATTTTTTCTCGCTCAGAGTTAGCCGATCGTATTGATCGGGCGGTATTTCCGGGAATGCAGGGTGGGCCGCACAACAATGTGATCGCGGCCAAAGCGTTGATGTTTTTTGAGGATTCCACTTCTGCTTTCAAAAAATATCAGCAGCAGATTGTAAAAAACGCGACTGTATTAGCCAAAGGATTAACCGGTAAGGGTTTTGATCTGTTGACCGGCGGAACGGACACCCATCTGATGCTTATTAATTTAAAGCCGGTGGGTCTAACCGGAATGGAGGCGGAAAAGATTTTGGAAAAAAATAATATAAACGCGAACCGTAATTCCTTACCCGGTGATCCGTCGCCGTTCAACCCAACCGGTATCCGCATCGGCATTCCGGCGGCTACTACCCGGGGGATGAAGGAAAAAGAGATGGCTAAAGTTGCCGAGTTGATTCATCGGGCGCTGGTTAAAAAAGAGAATGTTTTGAAAGAAGTCGTGGCCCTTTGCAAAAAATTTCCTCTGCCTTACTAACTTATGGTTATTGATGGGAAAAAAATAGCTGGGCAAATTATCGCCGAGCTGAAGAAGCAGTTGGCGCCGCAAAAAGAGCTGGCGGCGATTTTAGTTGGCGAAAACCCCGCCTCGGCTAGTTTTTTGCGGCAAAAGGAAAAGATCGCGAAAGATTTGGGAGTTAATTTTCAGCTCCACAATTTGAGAGCCGACTTATCCCAAGGTGAACTGATTGTTGAGTTGGGTAAGTTGATTTCCAGTGATCAGGTCGGCGGATTCATTTTGCAATTGCCTTTGCCGGAAAAATACGACCGTGACGAGGTTTTGGCAGCTTTGCCCTCAGAAAAAGATGTTGACGCGCTCACCGGCAGAGGAAAAGCGGTGCCGCCGGCAGTTTTAGCGGTGCAAGATGTTTTAAAAGAAGTTCGTTTTTCTTTAGCCGACAAAGTGGTTGGGGTTGTGGGCCGGGGTTTACTGGTTGGTCGACCAATTGCCGAGTGGCTTAGCGGTCAATGCCGGGAAGTAATCATTTTTCACACCAAAACCGATTTGAGTCGGATTGCCGATTGCGATCTGGTGATTTCCGGAGCCGGCAAGGCCGGTTTAATTAAACCGGATATGCTCAAGCCAGGCGCTGGATTGATTGATTTCGGTTTTGACATGGTTGACGGCAAAGTTCGCGGCGATTTTGATCCAGCGTCGTTAGTCGTTAGTCGTTCGTCAGTCAGTTTTTACACTCCCACCCCAGGCGGCACCGGGCCTATTCTGGTTGCCGAATTGTTCAAAAATTTCTATACTCTTAACTAATGGAGTATCTTACGCCCGAGGAAATTAAGGCCAATAAAGAGGGCCTACAGGGCAAGTTTAAGCTTAAAACGACTCAACACCCAGGGACTATTAAGGGGCGTTGCAGGGGCATCTTTCTTGACGCTGTCGGTGATAAGAATACGAAGATTTTGGATTTCGGGGTTGGTTCCGGGGCGTTCCTTAAGTCAATCCAAGAAAGTGGTTATCAGCATCTCTATGGTTGTGACATTGATGACTATCTCGCTCCGGAAGTGAAGCCGCTGATAAAAGAATTTAAAACTTTTGACGCTAGCTTTGGAAAATTTCCTTGGCCGGACCAATCTTTTGATGTTGTAACCGCTTGGGAGGTTTTTGAGCACTTAGAGAATCCGCATCAGGCGCTTCGGGAGGTGGATAGAATCCTAAAACCGAAAGGATTACTGGTGATGTCCCTGCCGAATATTTTTCATATTATTTCCCGGTTAATTTTCCTGAAGCGCGGTCTTTTCCCGCGCTGGAACGAAACCAACAATCATATTTCCATGTTCCCGCACGGAATTTTTGAAAAAACTTTCCTGAAGTACTTCAATTTGGAGAAAGAAGGATATGTTTTTTCTAAAATCAATCTCCCTCTTTTGAGTTCTATCAAATGGTTGCCTGAAAACCAGTGGTTTGGTAATTGGGTGTACTACGTTCTTAGAAAAAAGTAATGAAGATATTTTTTCTCAATCACGATCTAAGCCCATACACCGGCGCTGGGCGATTTTTTATTTTTCTAACCTCAACCCTGAAACATTTGCTTCCCGACCTTTCTATTAAGGTCGCCACTTCAGAAGATTTGATTTCTATAAACAAAATAAAATTGCTTTGGAATACTCCGAAGATTTTGAGCATAGCCAAAGGTTCCGACCTGATTCATGCGTTGGACGGCTGGCCATATGGTTTTTTGGCGGCGATCTGCGCCCGGTTATTGCGTAAGAGATTGATAATCACGGCAGTCGGGACCGGTGGCGTGAAGCCGTTGTATAACTTCTGGCAGCGCCCTTTGTTGAAATGGGCCTACCGACGAGCTGATAGATTAGTAGCTGTGAGCCGCCACACGCGGGACGAAATCTTTAAAGTGATTCCAGGTTTGAATATTGAGGTGATTAACCACGGAGTGGATGCAACCAAGTTCAACTCGTTAGTTGCAAGTGGTGAGTCGTTAGTTCCTCGTCCTTATATTTTAAGTGTTGGCGCTTGGAAGCGGCGTAAGGGCTTTGAGTATTCAATCGCCGCATTTGATTTGCTGAAACAGCAGCGTCCAAATCTTAGATACGTTATTTTATGCAATCCCCCGGCCGGGATTAAGGAAAGATATCCTCAAGTTTCATTCGTCGGCGGATTTTCGGAGAGCGCCTTGGCCGCCTTATACAAAAATGCCGAGCTATTCATTTTATTGCCTCAAGATGATAATAAAGATATAGAAGGATTTGGCCTTATTTACCTTGAAGCCGCCGCCGCTGGGCTACCGGTGATCGGGGCGAAGAGTACCAGCGCCGAGGATGCGGTTTTGAATGGCAAGAACGGAATCTTAGTAGACGGTCAGAATCCACGGGAGGCCGTCGCGGCGATGGAGAAGATATTGAGCAATTCAGAGTTGCGGACTCAGATGAGTAGGGAATCTGTAGAGTTTGCGAAAACTATGACTTGGGAAAAAGCCGCGCAAGCATATTCCAACATATACCATGAACTTCAAAGTAGAAACTCTTAAAAAGGCAGACAAAAAATCTTTAGCGGAGATGAATAATCTTACCGCTCAATTGAGTTTATCAGCGACCGCGCCTAAGCCGATGACTTTGGTGGAATTGAAACAGATGCTGGCGCAGAAAGATTTTTACCAACTGGTAATCCGCAGTAAGGGAGTGATCGTTGCCGGACTGAATGTCTATATGACCCGCATCCCGACGGGGCTGATTGCTGAAGCGGAGGACTTGGTAGTAGATGAGCCATACCGAATGTGGGGGTTGGGCAGAATTTTAATGGAGAAAGCGATTGAGTTCGCAAAAAAGCACAAAGCCAAGCACATCAGTCACCGTACTAATCCGAAACGGCTGGATGCCAATAAGTTGTACCGGGCAATGGGTTTCAAGCAGATGGAAACCAATTTTTATCGGATCAATCTAAACTACTAAATGCGTACGATATTAATTTCCAGCTTCAACCCCTTTATCTCCCGCAATCTCTTCTGCGGGGATTTTTTGACCGGTTTGAAATCTACTCCGGACGCTAAAGTTATTTTGATAGTTCCGGATTATAAGAAATATTTTTTTGAGAAAAATTTTGGGGGTGGCAATGTCTCCATTGAGGGAGTATTAGTTGCCTCTCCCAGCAGACGAGAAGTGCTTTTTAAGTATTTGGCGAGTTCATTAGTTTGGACCCGAACCATCTTTATTCATAAACGGGAGAAGTTAGCCAAGGATGGAAAGATTTTAAGATTTTTATCGGCCCTATTTTTAATGGCCATTGGCGGTTTGCGAATACCGAGAATGATTTGCCGGGCCGTGGATTACCGGTTAGATAAACTGGAAAAGTTCCGGATGCTTATTGATAAGTATTCCCCGTCTCTAGTTTTCGCGACCGATGTTTTCAATGATGATGACGTTCGTTTATTGCACGCCGCTAGGCGCGCCAAGATTCAAACAGTTGGAATGATTCGCTCCTGGGACAATGTCACCACCAAAGGACTTTTTAGAGCTAAGCCGGATAAGTTGGTAGTCCATAACGAAATTATCAAAAAAGAAGCAACCGGTTATTGCGGTATGGGCGCGAAGGATGTTTCGGTCGTCGGCCTGCCCCAATTTGATGTGTATTTTAAAGGCGGGCATCAACCGCGAGAAGAGTTTTTCAAAAAAATCGGCTTGGATCCGAATAAAAAACTAATCATGTTCGCGCCTTTCGGGAATCGGTTTTGGGATTTGGATTGGCAGATTTTGGAGATCCTAAAAAAGACCGGTTATCAGATACTAGCGCGGATGACACCGCAGGATTTAGTGGATTTATCCAAATTTCAGCTAGCTCCGAATGTTTATATTGATTGGCCCGGTCAGCGATTTCACGAAAATAAAGCTCGGGATGCCGAGTTGGGCCAGGAAGATTTACAATGGCTTTCCGACTCGCTCTATTATTCTGATCTGGTAGTTACTTGCGGGGCGACGCTGGGAATGGACGCGGCGGTTTTTGATAAGCCGGTAATCATGATTGGGTTTGATGGTCGGGAGAAGCGGTCGTATATCAGGAGTGTGGACCGATTTTTGAAATTCAATCATCCACAAATTGTTTATCGGACCGGTGGATTCAAGGTAGCCCGAAGTGAAGACGAACTTCATAAAATGATGGACGAATATCTAAAAAATCCGGCCTTGGGTTGGGAAAATCGTCAAAAAATGATCCAGGAATTTTGTGTTTACTTAGACGGCAAGTGTGGAGAGCGCCTCGGACGTTTCATCTTATCTCAACTGAAACGAGAGAATTAACCTTCAAGGAACATCTCAGTTTTCCCAAAGCGGAGGCCACACTACTTTTGGGGGGTTGTCGGAGCGAAGCTAGCTTGGTTTCTGAATAGCTGAGCGAGACAGAGGGAGCCGGCTCGCCGGAAGCCGGCTACCCGTCCCCCAGAAGTAGTGTGGCTGAAGCGGGTTATTTTGTTTCCGCGAAGGTTAGTTACCGAGTCCTTATTGCGAGCGAGCTTGCTGCCACTCAATAGTCCTCTTTAGCCCTTCTTCAAATTTGATTTTCGGATCATAACCGAACCATTCTTTGGCCTTAGAAACATCAGCGTGAGTATGTTTCACGTCTCCCAGGCGAGGCGGGCGCGATTCCAGACTCAGCTTCCTGCCGGTATGTCTTTCAATTATTTCTCGAACTTCATTTAAAGCAGTGCGTTCGCCGTGCGCAACATTGAAAGCTTCTCCGGCAAACTTTTTGTCGGATTGCATGGCGAGGATATTGGCGGCGACAACATTGTCTACATAACAAAAGTCCCGTGATTGCGTGCCGTCTCCCTCTAAGAATCCCTTTTTCTTTTCCGGGAAATATAAAGCTTCTAACCAGCCGGCAATAACGGTTGAATATGGGGAATCGCCATATTGCCCCGGACCAAAAACGGTGAAGTAGCGCAACGCTACCGTGTCTAAGCCATAAAGATTACTGAAAACCTTACAGAATAATTCCCCGGTATATTTTTGAAGGGCGTAGGGAGATTTTGGGTCGCAGGGATTTTCCGATTCTTTGGTCGGCATTGTCAGCGCCCCGCCGTACACGGATGAGGAAGAGGAATACATTACTCGTTTCACTCCGTGATTTTTGGCGGCCTCCAGTACGGCTACCGTTCCGGTGATGTTTGCTTCGGTGGTCAGGGTCGGATTTTCCACTGAAAAAGAAACTCTGGGGACGGCGGCGAAATGGAAAACATATTCCGGTTTGTGGGTGGAAAAGATTTTTTCCAATAGAACAGTATCGGTGATGGAGCCCTCATAGAATTTCATGCCTCCATCAATGGCGTCACGTCGGCCGGTGGCGAAATTATCTATTCCGATAATCTGGGTTTGCGGGAATTGATTTTTAAACTGGCGTACAAAATTACTGCCGATGAATCCGGCGGGTCCGGTAACTAGAATAGTCCTAGGGTTATTAGTCATTAGTTATTAGTCCGAAGGATTTTGTAGATCAGGACGCCCTCGTTTTTGTAGACCAATCTTAGTCCGGGATCAGATGATAAATCAATAGCGCCCAGTTGCTTCTCCCAGGGGCCAAAATAGACATAATCAGCGTCGATATCTTCCCAGCTCGTCCTTAATTTCAGGTAATCTTGCGACAATTTGGTCATTCTCTCGGCGCGCGCTTCCTTTACGGAAGTTTTATCCCCACCGCTCATAAATTCGTTGTAGGTTCCATATTTGCTGGTGAAGTAATTGCCGTAGAGATGCCAGATGCTGTCATTTTGATTACTACCTTCATCGGGGAAGCAATCAAAGCCGGAGCAGGTCCTCGGGTAAGTCCCATAGAGACGGTTTTCAAAATTTACCGGGCTGACGCCAAAAAGCTTATGCGCAGACAAATATCTATTTTCCATTTCCTCCATCGGCATTGTGCTGGTGAAGCCGGTCGGCAGATAAGGACGCGCAGAAGTGTATGTGGTCAGATATAGAGCATTCATCACAGAAGGGGTTATGACGCGCGGTTCGGGAGGAAGATTCTCGTTGATCCAGTCCCAGGATTTGGCGATGCCATTATCAAATTTGTAATAGTCCCAGAGGAATTGTTGTTGGTTGCGATAAATAGCGATCGGATTCGCGATCTTTTTGATAACCAAAACCGCGGACAAGGCGATTAGAGAAATCAGCAGAACCTTTCGCCATTTTTGTTTATGAGCCAACCGATTTAGTAGTTCAAATATCACTACGCCTAGAACTATAAACACAATTGGGCTTGCCACCTTATACCAGGTGTGTGGAACAGGAACGTAGCCAATTACTAATTGCACATTCCAGGCGATGAAGAATGCCGCGATCAGAGTTGTGAGAAATACCGCTTTGAGTCGATCAGTTTTCCGGTAGAGCCAGATCACTAAAGCAATCAATCCGGCATAGACTAGGTAATCCGGCCAGACCTGCGTTGCAAAAAACCTCCCCTGGGCGATCCCTAACCGGAAAGTGTAATCTTCCATATTTGGCAGCTGCGAAAAATCCCAATAGTTAACGAAATAGGGCAGAGCAAAGACGATCAGCGTGGTCCAGAAGATAATCAAAAGTTTCCACCGGTGGAGCCGTTCTATTTTCGTCACTAGGCAGTAGGTGGTTAACAATCCCAAGACGATCACCCAGTAAACCCAAAAATGGAAGTAGACGTAGAATAGAGTTGAAGAAACGACGGCGGCGACCACGGCTGAAATTTTTGACGGCTTAGTCCAGAACCAATAAGTCGCGGCGACGGCGCCGAGAAGGAACGGCGTGGTCATCAAAGGGTTATCAATTAAATGAAATGGCAGTTTATCAAACTGGGTTTGGACTAATGGGATGAAGTTCTTCAGGAAAAATGCCGAAAAATCATTCCAGCCGGACCAATCATAGAACGGGAGCTTCAGTGGAATTGGCGTTAATACTCCAACAAGGCCAAAAAATACCGACCAGATTTTTGATTTGGTGAATAGCCAGCTGATTAAAACGAAAAGTATGAAGATCAGTGCCGGGAAGCGCAGTTGAAGCATTAGATAGGCCCGGTTGATGCTTCCGTGAAAAGAGTTTAGATATATGGAGAAGATTGTCGGCGGTAGTAAATTAGCAACTGTTGGTCCGTTCACGGTGGCTGATACATCTGAGGGCGGGAAGTGGCCATCATATATTTCCCGCGCGCGTGGTAGGTAATGGTAAAGGGAATTGCGGTAGGTTTTGAATTGAGCGAGCACGAAACGCTGCCCTTCATTAATAAAGTTTTTACGAATGGCAAGGGATGGAGCGACATAGAGTACGCCAACCAGCGCCGCGAGGCCAACCACGAGAAGTATGAACTTATAACTATAAACTTTGCTCAATATTTTTCGCATAAGTTTATTCTACCAATGCCTATTGCCTATTGCCTAATCCGTAGATTTCTGCTATAATCCTCGGCAGTTCTAACAAAAGGAGATCGGCCGTGGACAAGACTTCCGAAGGCAAACTGCTGGAGCTGGTGACTAGAATTTCTTCTGATCCCTTTCCGATTAAGGATCTGGTGCTATACCTAGTTGGTCAGACAGCAGACAATCAGTGGAGTGTGATTGGTCGAGCAGAAGAACTTTACGCTCGTCACTGGGGCTGTCTTCCAAAGATTTGCCTGGCAGAAAGTCAATTTCCACCCGAGAAAAGAAAGTACCCAAATTTCGCGGTTGATTGGAAGAACATCATGACGCGCAGAGGACTTCGCGTCGACTCGTTTACCACCTTCCGCTTTCCCGAAGGTCCTGTTGAGCATACCGGCACAGAGATGATGGGTTTGGTGGCTCACGCCAAGGAGCAGAGTTGGGAAGATGTTGTGTTGATCGCCACGCCCTGGCATCAGCTGCGCTCCTTCCTTTCGGCGGTGGCTGCCACGAAGAAGATCGGTTATCCATTGCGCCTCTGGAGTTGCCCCGGAAACGCCTTGTCTTGGACCGAGCAGTCGGTTCACTCCCAGGGCGTGCAGACCGGCTCTCGCGCTGATTTCATCCACGCCGAGTTGGACAAGGTCAAGGCCTATTCCGCCCGAGGTGACATCTCTACGATTGAGGAGGGCATTGAGTACCTCAACTGGCGAGACGCTCAGGGCTGGGAAGACGCCCCAAAATAAACTAAAAGCCCGCTTTACCGCGGGCCTTTTTTGTTTTAATATCTGTACATGTTTAACGGGAAGCGGGTGTCGGTGGTTTTTGCTACTTACCGCGAAAAAAACTCCGTGCGAGCCGCTATTGAGGACTTCTATAATACCGGGATGGTTGATGAGGTGGTGGTGGTGAGCAATAACGCCGAGCCGGGTACCGATGAAGAGGTCAAGAAAACTAAGGCCCGCTTGGTTTACCAGCCACAACAGGGTTATGGTTGGGCATTCCGAAAAGGCATCGCCGAAGCGACCGGCGACCTAATCGTTCTTTGCGAGCCGGATTCCACTTACACCGGGAAAGATTTAGGAAAGTTTTTAGAATATTCAAAAGATTTTGACGCGGTTTTTGGAACCCGCACCAATACCAGCACGATCGTGCCCGGTGGTGATATGCGCACCCTACGAAGAATTTGCAACGTGATTTACGGAAAAATTATTCAAACTCTTTACGGCACGACTTCCCTGACCGAAATCGGTTGTACTTATAAACTGTTTCGCAAAGAAGCTCTGCGGAAGATTGAACCGTTTTTTGTCTCCACTAACCCGCTATTTGCTACCGAGTTGATTTTGTTGTCTTCCGTGCACGGGCTGAAATTTGTGGAGATCCCGGTTCACTATGGGAATCGGGTCGGCCAATCCACGATCATCGCGAATTGGCGTAAATTGGTGAAATGGGCGATTAAATTACTGGTGTTTATTATCGGTTTCAGAATTGCCGCGCTACTTGGAAAACATAAATAGATGATGAAGGTAAACAAAACTTGTCGAGAGTGTGAAAGCGCCGACCTGGTGAAGTTTTTGGATTTGGGATTACAGCCGGCCGCTAATAGTTTTTTGAAGAAAGAAGAATTGAGCAATCCGGAGCTGAAGTTTCCGCTGGAAGCTTATTTTTGTCGGTCTTGTAATGCCGCCCAGCTAGTTCATGTGGTTGATAAGAGTTTATTGTTCCGGAATTATGTTTATTTCTCTTCCGGGATGCCAAAAGTTTCCCCGCATTGGCAGGCCTACGCAGAGCACGTGATGGCGAATTATTTGCCGGCCAAGAATGAATTTGTTTTGGAAATCGGCAGTAATGATGGCGTGCTGTTGAGGTTTTTCCGGGATCGCGGATATAAGGTTTTAGGCATTGACCCGGCGGAAAATATCGCTAAGGTCGCTGAAGCAATGGGTGTGCCTACCTGGGCAGACTTCTTTGGCGACACGGTAGCGGCTAAAGCGGTTGCCGCCCACGGACAGGCGATGGCGATTCTAGCCAATAACGTAGTGGCGCATATTGATGAGCATCAGGATTTGGTTCAGGGAGTGAAAACTTTATTACATCCCAAAGGGGTGTTTGTCTTAGAAGCGCCGTACTTGATTGATATGTTTGAAAACCTAACTTATGACACAATCTATCACGAACATCTGGGATTTTTGGCCGTTCGCCCGCTTCAGAAACTTTTTGCCAAATATGGGTTGGAAGTTTTTGACGCCCAAGTGGTGCCATCACAGGGCAAATCAATTCGGCTGTTCACCTGCCACCAAGGAGCTTATCCGGTTAAGCAATCGGTAATAGATTTGGTTAAAAAAGAGTTGGATCTGGGGTTAGATAAAGAAGAAAGCTACCAGGAACTTGGTCGGAGAGTGGCGGCTTCAAAAGAAAAACTGATGGCGTTGTTACAGGATCTGAAAAAGCAGGGCAAAACCATCGCCGCCTACGGCGCTCCGGCTAAAGGCAATACCCTTTTGAATTATTGCCAGATCGGGGCGGATACCTTAGATTACGCCCTGGAGGATTTACCGACTAAAACCGGCCTTTATACGCCCGGAACGCACATACCGGTTGTGGATCGGAAGTATTCCGAAGCGCATAGGCCGGATTATTATCTGATGCTGGCCTGGAATTATCAGAAGGCAATCTTGGAGAAAGAACAGGAATTTTTGAAGAACGGCGGGCATTTCATTATCCCCGTGGGAGATGAAATAAAAATTATATGAGCTCAGATTCAAAGAAAATTTTAGTATGTGGCGGCTGCGGATTCATGGGTTCGCAGTTCATCCGCTACCTGCACAATAAGTATCCGAACTACCAGATCTACAATCTGGATCTTTTAACTTACGCCGGTAATCCGGAGAATTTGAAAGATCTGGCGGTCAGCGATCGTTACCATTTCGTCCACGGCGATATCGGCGATAAACCGCTGATAGAAGATCTGATGGCTAAGCATAAGTTTGATGTGGTGATTAATTTTGCCGCGGAGAGCCACGTGGATCGCTCTATTTTAAATGCTTTCCAGTTTATTAAAACTAATATTCAGGGCGCCTACGTTTTACTGGAGGCCGCCCGGCATTACAAAATTCCCCGATTCGTTTATGTATCCACGGATGAAATTTACGGCGATGTGCCGCATGGCGTGAAGACTGATGAAAATTATCCGCTTCAACCGACTAATCCTTACGCTGCCTCCAAGGCCGCCGCGGATTTGATGGTGCAGTCGTATATCAAAACTCACCGAGTGCCGGCAGTTATTATCCGGAGTTCTAATAATTACGGGCCTTATCAATATCCCGAGAAGCTCCATTCCTTGGTGATTACGAATTTGTTGGAGGGCAAAAAAGTTCCTGTGCACGGGAAAGGCCTGCACTTACGAAGTTGGATTCACACCCAAGATTTTTGTAACGCGTTGGATTTGGTGATGCACAAAGGCGATGACTATAAAGTCTACAATGTGGCCGGAGAGGAGAGAAGTAACATGGAAGTTATACGGGCAGTAGCGAAGGTGGTAGGGAAAAATCACGATGAACACCTTGAGCACGTAAGCGACCGGCCCGGCGCTGATTTTAGGTATGCGCCGGACCACTCCCGTATTTCCAAGGAGTTGAAGTGGGAGCGTCAGTACTCGTACGACAGCGCTCTGCAGGAAATCGTGGCTTGGTATGATAAGAATCGGGACTGGTGGCAAAAGATTAAGTTAAGGGGCGAATTCCAAGACCACTACCAGAAACAAAGTAAGGGCCAGTATGATTTATAAAAAAATATTGATTATCGGCGCCGACGGTCAGCTGGGTTTTGATTTGATGCATTCTTTTGGAGAGAAAGCGGTTGGTTTGACCCATAAAGATATTGAAGTAAAAAACGCTCAACAGGTTGAAGAGGTTATCGCCGCTCATAAGCCAGATGTGGTTATCAATACCGCGGCTATCGTCAAGTCAGAGTGGTGCGAGTTAAATAAAGAGGAGTGCTTGGCGGTGAACGCGGTTGGCGCGGGGAACGTCGCCGCCGCGGCCAACAAAATAGGAGCGGCGGTCATTCAAATTAGTACCGATTATGTTTTTGATGGTTCCAAAGATTCTTTTAATGAAAGTGATCAGCCGAACCCGTTGAATGTTTACGGAGAATCTAAATTGGAGGGCGAGCGCTCGGTTCGTAAAAATAATCCGAAATATTACATTGTCCGCTCCGGATGGTTCTTCGGGAAAAATATTCCCCATAAAGGACTGGATTTTCCCCGGGCGATGTTGAAACTGGCGAAAGAGAAGGGCGAAGTTCGGGTTGTTAGGGATCAGTTTGGTTGCCCGACTTATACTCGCGATTTAGCAGGTAAAATTAAGGAATTGTTACATCGCAATGCTCCGTTTGGCGTTTATCATGTTACCAATCATGGGCGGACGTCTTGGTATGGGTTCGCGAAGAAAGCTTTTGAGTTGGCGAAGGAGAAAGCGAAACTGATTCCGATTACCACCGCGGAAAGCGGTTCTAAAATTCAGCGGCCAAAGGATTCTATTTTAGAAAATCGCAATTTATCAGAGGTCGGGATCCCGCTTCTACGTTCCTGGGAGGAGGCGCTGGCAGAATATTTTCGGGAAATTAATGAATCTATTTAGCAAACTTAACGAATATTGGAAGAAGCAGGGTTCGGAATTTGATTCTTTTTATTCCGCGTCCGCTTTTTCACCGAAGAAAATAGTAGGCGCTTTTTTGGACCGCAGATCCGAAATTTTACAGAAGATGCTCGGTGATATTTCTGGAAAAAAAATCTTGGATTTGGCATGCGGATCCGGCATACAGATGGTGGATCTAGCGCCACGTTGCAAAGAAATTATTGGCGTAGATATTTCTGACGAATTATTGGCAATCGCAAAAAAAGAGCTAGAGAAGTTGAAAAACAATAACTGGAGTCTAGTTTCCTCGGATGCCACACGCCTTCCGCTGAAGGATGGAGAGATTGATTTGGTTTATTCTCTGGGGCTTTTGGATTACGTGGAAGATATCCCGGTAATCTTGAGGGAATGTAGAAGGGTTTTACGAGATGATGGCAGTATAATCTTTACTGTTCCAAGGCGACCATCTCTGTTTGCCTTTTTCCGAACTCAACCGGGTATTTGGCTTAGAAGAAAACTTTTTAATCTCCCTCCAATCGCTAATGCTCTCAAAAAATCCGAATTAAATAATCTGCTTGCCTCAGTTGGTTTACGGATCATTAGCGCAAAGTCTCTTTGGTCAACTATGTGGATCGTCAAAGTAGAAAAATTATAAACATGGATTTCAGCTTGATTATTACCTGTTATAACGAAGCTCCGCACTTACGGGAAAGTTTTGAGATTTTGAAACGCGTCTTAAAAGAGACCGGTTGGCGGTCAGAGTTTATTTTTGTCGAGGATTTTAGCACTGATAGCACGAGGGACGTTATTGATTCAATATTGAAAGAAAATCCTGATTTGAATATTAAAAAGATTTTTCACCAAAAGAATGAAGGACGTGGGCAATCGGTGAATGACGGCATTCGGGCGGCTATTGGGAGGGTCGTTGGTTTTTTGGACATTGATTTAGAAATTGACGCGCATTATTTAGTTCCGGCCGTTGTCCTGATCCGGGAAAAACAGGCAGATTTTGTGATGGCGCGCCGTATTTACAAATATTCTATTTTTAGCTTTACTCGCGCTATCGTCAGCCGTGGTTATAATTTTTTGATGCGATTGTTGCTGGGCTTGCCGTTTTCCGACACCGAGGCCGGTTTTAAGTTTTTTGATAGAGAGAAAATCCTGCCTTTACTTGATAAGCTTCAAGATAAGCGTTGGTTTTGGGATACGGAAATCGTCGCTTGCGCCCACAGAGCAGGATTAAAGATAATCCTTCTACCAACCTTATTTATTCGAAGACCAGATAAAAAAAGTACTGTTAGGTTGTTGCGCGATAGCTGGATTTATTTCGTTAGTTTGCTTAAATTTAGGAAGCGATACCGCGCTTCTAAATGAAAATACCTTTTAATAAGCCATATTTTGACGATCGCGACCAAAAGGCGGTTTCAAAGGCCCTAGAGGAAGGACATGTTACCGGGGATAGTTTCTATGGACAAAAACTCGCCCAGAAACTGCAGGTAATCCTTGGAGTCAAATATGCTCTGCCTACTCCTTCTTGCACCGCCGCCTTGGAGTTGGCGATCTTATCCTTGGATATCGGGGCGGGCGATGAGGTTATTTTGCCCAGTTTCAATTTTGCTTCCGGAGCAGTAGCGATCTTGCATTCCGGCGCCCGACCGGTTTTTGCCGATATAGAGAAAGAAACTTTTTGCATTGATCCGAAATCAATTGAACGAGCCATAACCCCCCGCACTAGGGCAATAATGATTGTCCATTATGCAGGGCACTCTTGCGATATGAGCGCCATTTTGAAGTTGACGCGCAAATATAAACTCAAAATTATTGAGGATGCCGCTCACGCCATTGGCGGAAAATATAGAAATAAATCACTCGGAACCATTGGCGACATAGGTT
This sequence comes from uncultured Candidatus Saccharibacteria bacterium, assembly GCA_964545345.1. Lineage (GTDB taxonomy): Bacteria > Patescibacteriota > Minisyncoccia > UBA6257 > WO2-44-18 > JAUSKF01. Next base: position 67,595 of record CAZJFE010000001.1, read on the forward strand.
GTTTCAGCTTCCATGGCACTAAAAACATCGTTACCGGAGAAGGGGGCGCTTTTGTTACCAATGATCAAAAGGTATTTGAAAAAGCAGAAATCATGCGGGAAAAAGGCACAAATCGCCCGGCTTTTTTACGCGGAGAGGCGGACAAATATGGCTTAGTATCCATTGGTAGCAGCTATCTTTTAGGGGATATTCTATCGGCTTTGGCCACTTCCCAACTGAACAAGTTGGAAAAAATTACAAAGCTACGCAGACAACACGCCAAATATCTAATTGGTTCATTAGCTGACCTCAAGGCGAAGATCAATTTGCCGGTGACGAAATCTTATGCGGACAGCTGTTGGCACATCTTTGCTCTGCTAGTTGATCCCGCTAAACGTGACCAATATATCAAAGAATTAAAAATTCGCGGTGTTGATGCCGCCGCTCATTATTTGCCCCTTCATTCTTCCCCGCTCGGTAAAAAAATGGGGTGGGATAAAAAGGAACTGCCGATCACCGATCTGGTGTCCGCTTCCATGATCCGTTTGCCATTGTACCCTTCTCTTACTAAAAAAGAATTGAATTATCTGTCCAAAATCTTCCATGAAGTTGCTACCAAGATTCTTCAATAGCCCGGGTTTCTATAATTTGATCCAGTGGATCTTAGCCCCCATCGGTAGCTTAGAGATTCGGGGAAAATTATTTGAATTCTCTAAAAATGTTAATGGTCGGATATTGGATATTGGTTGTGGCACCGGGAAATATGCCGGCGTTTTCCTTGATAAGGAATATTCTGGAGTTGATATTGATGAGGCGTATCTTGATCACGCGCGAAAAAAATATCCGCGTGGAAAATTTTTCCAGGTGAGCTCTATTAAATTGCCATTTGAAGACAGTTATTTTAACTTCGTTTTTTCGGTTAGCACCTTTCATCATCTTACAGACGAGGAGGTTGCGATCAGCATTGCAGAGATGCGCCGGGTCTGTAGGCCGGGTGGATTGATGGTAGTAATTGACAACATTTATCCAACTGGGTGGAACTTTTTAGGATACGCGCTATTCAAGTTGGATAGGGGTAGAAACCAGAGAACATTTCAAAAAATGAGCTATCTTATGGGCCGGCATGGATTTTCCGGAGCGCCCTTCTTTGGTTTCCCCTATGAATATTCTGTTTTTCAAGCTTCTAAATGATTAACGCTTTCAATCTCATAGACAAGTTTTTAAACAAGACCTCCGGTCAGCTAATCTTTGCTTTGTTGTTGACCGCGATCATCCTCCTCCCATTTTTATCAGGTGGTTGGGTAGCCGGTGATGATGCCACGAAACTTATAATTCCTCAGCTCAATTTCTATAAAAATGCCATTTCCAGCGGCCAGAGCCCATTTTGGAATCCTAACGTAGCGGTCGGATTTCCTAATTTTATAGATATCTCCCACCCTTTTTCTCCGGTTGTATTACTGTCGCTTTTACTTTCTCCGGTTACCGCGCACTATTGGTGGCTGTTTGTTTTATTATCGGCAACTTTCTTTCTGACCATTTTATTCCTTAAAGAGCTGGACCTCGGTGTTTACCCGGCCTTGATTGGAGCGATGGCTTATTTAATTTCTTCAATTTGGTTTACCCAAAGCGTTTTTGTGGTGACGGCGATTTTCTCTCAGGTTTTGATTTTCTGGTTTCTTCTAAGGATTAGCCGTGGAGCAAGTCGCCGGTTCGGAGTTTTGGTGGGCGCGATTTGCGTTTTGGCGCTCGCCAATAACTGGTTATCTATCGGTTATTGGATAAATCTTTATTTATTTTTTGCAAGCTTGGCTTTCGCCGTCTTCCTGTTCCTGAAAAATCGCGATTCCGGAAAGCGAGTTTTTATATTTTTTTTCGCAATCTGGTCGTTGGGTACAGTCGTCGGACTCCTCCAGATTATTCCAACTTATATTCTATCTCAATTCTCCGGGAGAGGCGGGGGATTAGATGCCGGATCGGCCGCCGGCTACGTTATCGGTCTGAAAGAATTATTTAATTTTCTCCACTTCACTCCCCGCCGTGGATTAGACGCTTACCTGTACATGGGTATCGCGCCGTTGATCTTTTGGATTTTTTCATTTCGCGTCAAAGGTGATTTTATAAGATTTTTCCGATGGCTGTTTTTTCTGGTGTTTTTTATCGCCGTTTCTCATTCCCAGATTTTTTGGTTAATTCAAAAACTGCCGTTGTTTAATTTATTTCAGGGCGCGAGCCGGTTTCTTTTTATTGCTAATCTGGCAGTCGCAGTTTTAGTCGGCTATGGGGCGAAATATTTTTTCAATAACGCCAATCGCTCACCCGTCATTCCCGTTCTGATGTCAACCTTGTTAGCATTCGGTTCGGCTATTTTGTGGAGTTCCAAATTGGTATTACCGGTTGCATCCTCGTTGGTTCTAATCGCTCTATTTATTCTGATTTCTAAATACGTAAGAAAAGAACTGTTGCCGCTGCTTCTTACTTCCATAGTCGTCATAGATTTTATTTTTGCCTTTTCCTATTTCCAAGGTCCTGGGTTGACTAGCATTGCTTCATACATTGATCCGCCGGCAACCGCCGGATTTTTCAAGAGCCATCCTGGTAGAATTTTGCCGCTTTTTGTTGACGATTGGGATAATCAATATTTCTATCAACTTTTCCAGACATCAGCGCCACACTCCGAAGATGCCCCCTACCTTTTTGCGTTAGAGAGAGAAACTTATCAACCTAATTATCAAAATCTTGACGGTATTGAAAATCTTGAGGCGAACGAACCGCTTCTCAACACGTCGATGGCGAGACTAATGGCGCTTCTCGGAACGAGGCAATTGGCTAACACCGGCGGCGAGGAAAAATTGGATAAAACCTACGAAGTTATTACCGAGTTAACCGGCGAAACCAAGATTGAAGAAGGCCAGGAATTATTAGGCGTTGTCTATACCGATATTTCAGTAATGGAGAAGTTTAGAGTCTTAAAAGAACGAATTCCGCTTATAAATTTTTTGGGCATAAAATATCTTCTTGCCGCCTATAACTTGGAAGAAGAAAAAATTCCTGGTTTCATACCGGTTTCTTATATTGAGCTTTATATTATGGGCAAAGATAAGCCGTCGATGCCGATGATTATTTACGACAATCCCTACGCCAAGCCGATCGCCTACTTCTCAAAAGTTTCTGGGTATAAAACTGATCCGGAAGTGATCCACCGGGCCTTTAAAGACGGTGGATTCAAAGATATTTTCGTGGAATGCTCGGACTGTCCGACCAAAAAATTTACAACGCAGGGGAAAATCGGGCTGGCAAAAAAAGAAAACGGGCGAGTGGAGCTACTGACCGAGTCCCCAGCCGAACAGTTCCTCGTCTTTACTCAAAACTATTTACCGGGATGGCGGGCTTATATTGATGGTAAAGAAGTTGAAATTTATAAAGTGAACACTGTTTTCCCTGGTGTATTTGTGCCGACGGGGAAGCATAAGGTAGAATTCGTTTACGATTACTGGAGCTTGTTTAATCCTAAATGGCTTTTCTTGAGCAGCAACTCAATCGCAAAATAATCCTCTTTTCCTTCTCGCTTCTACTTGCGGGCGCGATTTTTTATCCGGCGCTTTTTAGCGGAAAAGTGATGGGGACAGACGCGATTGAGTTGAATATTCCGCAAATGGCTTTCTATAAACAGGTTCTCCAAAACGGTGGTACGCCCTTTTGGAATCCTAATGTCGCCGTTGGTTTTCCCAATTTCATTTCTATCCAGGGTTTTCCTTACTCGCCGGTCAATTGGTTATTGTTCGCTTTTTCTCCGATCACCGCTCATTACATTGGTATTACTTTAACAATTGCCCTGGCCTTGTTTTTCGGCGCGCTCTTCCTGCGGGAACTCGGCATAAGTATTTGGGGATCTTTGATCGGCTCACTAGCTTATGTAGCCGGCAATATCCACTTTGACCGAGATGTTGTTTTGGCGACCGCGGTAATGATTCAGGTAATTGATTTCTGGGTGCTAATGAAGATATATAAAGCCCCGGATTTTCGTTTCTCGCTGAAATATTATGTTTTCGGGGCGTTAACGGTTGGTTATGGCTGGCTGATGACTTCTTATTTCCCGACCTTATATATTTTCACCGGCCTGGTTGCTTTCGCTCTTTTCTTGGGTTCCCAAAGCGTGGATCGTAAGGCAGCTCTCAAGAAGTTATTTCTGGCTTTATTTATCGTTTTTGCCATCGGCACAATTATCGGACTGTTGCAGCTTGTGCCCACCTATGTGCTTACGCAGTTCTCCCAACGCAGCGGCGGATTTGGGGCCGAAGCTCTGCAAGGATATTCCATCAATTGGTACGAACTTTCTCACTTCTTCTTCCTGACGCCGCGCCGTGGGCTGGACGCCTACTTATTCATAGGTATTGCTCCGTTGATCTACCTGATTTTTTCTTTTTGGAACAAAAAACCAATGGCGGAATTTTTCCGGTGGTTTTTCCTGATTGTCCTATTAATTTCTATCAAACACTCGCCATTATTTTGGCTGCTTGCTCAGCTGCCGATTTTTGACCTTTTTCAGGGCGCGGCCCGGTTTATGTTGGTTGGCATGCTCGGCGCTGGCGTATCGGTCGGATTCGGGTTTGATTATCTCGCCAATCTGATTGCAGAAAATAAAACCAGTGAGATTAGAAAGAAATTTATGGTCTTAGCTACTGCTATCGCCGCCCTCCTACTATTAGTCTGGAAACTTTATCCAGAATCAGTGTTGCTATCGGTTGCCCTATCTTTCGGGGCGCTTTTACTGATCGCAGCCCCGCTTTTATTTAATCAATGGAAGATTTTTTTGCCGACAATGATTTTGTTGGCCGTCATTGAATTCGTCATAATTTTTTATAATTTCAACCAAACAATAACTTTTGACAAAGAATCTTATAAAAGCGGCCCCCCCGTTGTTGAATATCTTCAAAAAAATACCGGGCGGCTCTTGCCCATTTTCGTAGATGACTGGGATGATGTCTTTTTCTACAACTATCTAAGCCCAAGGACTCCTAATCCTGAATGGGAAGAGAATCCACAGGGGCTTGTTAACTTCAAATACAAAACCCTTTATCCTAATTACCACCTTCTTCACGGCATCGCTAACCTGGAGGTTAACGAGCCGCTTCTTAATGTCGCTGTCGGTCGCCTGATGGCTCTCGTCGGTCCACGCCAGCTGGTCGCCTCTGGCGGAGAGGAAAAGCTGGATAAGTTGCATGCTACGCTGGGTAAAGTAGATAATTCGGCTCGGGCCAAGCTCATCATTCTCTTGGATCGGTCTGCCCTTTTGGACTTTTTGGGCATCAGATATCTATTGAGCATGGTTGATTTACGTTCAGTTGAGAATAATTGGCCAAATCTGCAGTTAGTCGGGACCTATGGGATCAGTCTCGCAGATGATGCCCCTAGAAACTTACCTGTTGGTTTGTATGAGAGCAAAACCGTTAAACCGCTTGCCTATTTTGCCCAGCGTCCGATTTTCAAGTCTGACGAGTCGGAAATATATCAATTATTTAAAGGGGGGAATTTTCGGGATATCTATGTTCAATGCGCTGACTGCGGGCAAACATCTTTTGATGGATTAGGGAAGGTGAATATTGGAGAGGAAAAGGCAGGTATAGCAAAAGTTAGCACCAATTCCCCAAAAGAACAGTTTCTGGTTTTTACTCAAAATTATTTACCGGGCTGGCGGGCGTTTGTAGATGGCCAGGAAGTTGAAATGTATAAGGTGAATACAGTCTTCCCCGGAATCTTTGTTCCAGCGGGGGAACACAAAGTAGAGTTCCGTTACGATTATTGGCAGATGTTTAGCCTAAAACTTATTTTCGGCCAAAATAATGAATAATTAATTAAGAATTATGAACTCACTGGTAAAATTCAAAAAGGATCCGGTTCGTCTAGTTGATGGCAGGCCGCTTTTTATTTCCGATACAGAATTCTCCGGATTGCATAGCGATTTGCATACCGGCTTTATTAATCGTCTAAAAACCGCTCTTAAAAAAATCCCCCAGCTCTATGCTTTCATCTTTTATTTTCTGGCTCCGGCTTTTTTCTTGGGGAAACAACCGAAATCAATCTTCCAATACGCTGGCGGCGGAAAATTGATTATCGATATTGGCTCCGGCAACCGGCGTTTGGGTCCTAATGTGGTCAATGTTGATATCCATCCCTGGGAGCAGGTGGATATTCTGGCGGATGCCCACGATTTGCCCTTCGCTGACAACTCTGTTGATGGCTTGGTCTTTTCCTGGGTGCTCGAGCATATGAAGGATCCAATAAAGGTGGCCAGTGAATTCCGTCGAGTGCTGAAGTCCGGTGGCTATCTTTATCTCTCAACCAATTTTATTTTTCCATACCATCCTTCTCCACGAGATTATTATCGCTGGACCTCCGAAGGTCTGCGCGAATTATTTAGCGACTTAGAAATAGTTGAATTAAAACCAACGATTGGTCCAATGGCGGCCTTCTTGTCGGTATTTCAGGAATGGGCATCCCTGATTTTGTCTTTCAATAGCCAATGGCTGAAGGATTTTCTGTGGATATTGCTGGTGGTTACGACTTCCCCGTTAAAATTGCTTGACCTGCTCTTCATTCATTACAAATTTGCGGAGAATATCAGCGCCGGCTTCTACTTGATTGCCCGTAAACCCCGCACTTAAAAAGCGCTCCACTGCCAGATGGTTTTTCTTAATCTCCGGTTTGTTTTTTGCATAGAACTTAATTTTCTAGAAAGATTACTTTACCGCGGGCAGTGAAATTTCACCGGCGCCTCTTAAGTGACGGGGTTGATTTTTCGAATCAAAATAGTTTAAATTGGCTGTACATGAATAAGGCGGTAAAAATTGGCCACAAGGAGGTGGGGCCGGGCAAGCCGGTTTTTGTGATTGCCGAGATTGGCATAAATCACAATGGTGAGCTGGAGACCGCCAAAAAATTGATCAGAACCGCCGCTGAGGCAGGTTGTGACGCGGTAAAATTTCAGAAGCGTACTCCGGAGATTTGCGTGCCGAAAGATCAGTGGGACAAAATGCGCGAGACCCCCTGGGGCTACATCAGCTACATTGATTACAAGAAGAAGATGGAATTCGGACCGGCCGAATACAAAGAAATTGATCAGCTTTGCAAGGAGTTGGGAATTTTGTGGTTTGCCTCCTGCTGGGACGAAGAGAGTGTCGCTTTCATGGAGCAATTCAATCCGCCTTGCCACAAAGTTGCCTCGGCTTCCTTAACCGACCGCGGTTTGTTGGAATCTCTGAAGAAAACCGGCAAGCCAATTATTCTTTCCACCGGGATGAGCTCTGTGGCGCAAATTGATAAGGCGGTGGAAGTTTTGGGCAAAGACAATCTCGTTTTGATGCACACCGTCTCCACTTATCCGGCCGAGCATCATCATTTGAATTTGAATGCTGTTCAAACGCTGGCCGATCGGTATGAAGTCCCGGTTGGTTACAGCGGACATGAGAAGGGTGTCGTGCCGTCCGTTGTCGCTACCGCCTTGGGCGCTTGCGCCGTGGAGCGTCATATTACTTTGGACCGGACTATGTGGGGCACTGATCAGGCGGCTAGTTTGGAACCGAAAGGGCTGAAGATGTTGGTAAAAGAAATTAGAATCTTAGAGCAAGCTCTTGGTGACGGAGTTAAGCGGGTGCTTGCCGAAGAAGTTCCGATTGCCGAAAAACTTCGCCGGAAAAAGGACTTCTAAGCTTTGTAGAAGAAACCGAATTTGTATTGGCCGGATTTAAATCCACACGCTCTAAGAAACTTGGCATTCATGTTGGCGATTTCCATCTTTTCTTTAAGAAACTTTTGATACTCGGCGGGCAGATTGCTTTTAAGTTTTCCGATGATTTTCAGATTCTTTTTAAATCCTACTCCGATTATTCCACCCTGCTTCGCGTATAAGGCAAAATGGGGCAAAAGGGCGGAGCTTACAAAAACCCGGACATCGCCAGCGACGGATTGAGCGAAAGACCAATCTGGGCTTATCTCGCTTTGGTTGTTGGTGAAAACTATTTCTTGGCCGGAGAATAAAGTTAGCTTTCCTTCGGCGGCAATCGGTTTTCCAAAGGTTTTTTCCGAGAACTCATTTAGGACGTCATAGCCAAGATATAATCCAACGCGCACCATTTCCTGCAATTCCAATGATTTTTCTGGCCGCCAATTTTTGCGCAGGTTTTGTAGTCGAGCTAAGAAATCATCTGATTCCTTTTTTCGCCCGATAATTTTAGCAGTATTTTCTAGGGCGTAAGCGAAAGATCTCGTATAGCGGAGCGCGCATTGAACATCCAGAGGATTTTTCTTAAGGATCATTATTAAACGGATCATTCGTTCGGGTAGCCAGTCCACCACGTTCGCTAAGTTGCGAAGCGATCGCACCTTTTTATTTGGGTGCTTTGGGAGCGCGGCGCGGCCGTGTAGCGGCTTGATTTTTAGGTCGTCCAGCCAGAGTATCTTCTGGAAGACTGCTTCGGGCATGATCATCAACCCGCCCTTAGCCACCTTTTGGATATTCGGCCCATCGGGATTATGCCAGGCATAGGTTTGGTTTTTCTTTAAAACGACAATCGGGTCAATATCGCTCACGCCCGGAGCGCTGACCGAGCCATATTCATAGGCGCCGAGGACGTCCGGATTTTTTGATAGACCTTTGACCATCTCCCGACGAGCGGAATCGTAAATTTTCAATGGGATTTTTTTCGGATGGTTTGCGAATTTGGTCCGTGATTTTTCCAGATCTTTTTTCCACTCGTCCAGCATTTTTAATGCCGCTTGGTAATAATTCTTTCCTAGGATCTTTTCGGCTTGAGGAAAGTTTCTACGGGCCAGTTCCAACTTTTTCAGAAACGGATGCTTGATCAAATCAAAAGAAAACTTTTTATACACAAAAATCCCCTTGGCCTGTAGGTATACGCTAGGCATCAGAAGGAGCATCGCCACGAACCACTTCAGTTGATATTTGGGTGAACCGGGTTTGTTGGTAATTCTCCCGGTGGCGGCGATATCTTTGAATATCTGATAATAGTGTTCAAAGTTTTCCAGGTCTTCCCGGCGCGAGTCTCGGATGTGGAAGTTTATTTTATTTTTCCCGGATAAGACCTTCGCATATCGGAAGACTTCCACCGGCATAAAGCGTTGATGATAATAATTTAAATTGGCTTCATTGCAGAAAATAAAACCATGGTGTTCCAGGGGGTCGGCTTTTTTTAATAAACCACGAACAGCAGAGATCTTTTTTCGCAATGTCTCAAGTTTTTCCGGATTTCCGCAAACGCTACCCCGAATCAATACAAAAGTGTCTAAGTCACTGAATCCTTCGGCCCAATCCATCGTGGCGACACTGCCATGAACGATTAGCGAGGCCACCTCTTTTTTTAGATTTTTCTCAAAGTATTTCTTCAGTTCGGTCAGAATTGGGGCATATTTTGTTCCTCGATACTCTCTCAATTCCAATTTATTAATTTCTATTTTCTGTTCAACTGTCCACGTCTTACTAAATGTTGGCCAGAGCTTCTTGTATCCTGTGGCGATCCGCCCCGCTTCTTTGGGGTTTGATGCTGGCGAATTTAAGAAATGATTAAGCGCGTAAAAAAGCTCATTTTGCTCCTTCTGGTGCATTAACAGGATTATGAACGGCCGGTTAGCGCCTTTGCAAGCGCCTTAAGATCCTTCGGCTCATCAAGATCCATTGATTTTACGGCGTCGGTGATTACTCCGCAGATCGGACCGGCGAAAATATTTCCGGTTTTTATATTTTTAACGCGAATGGCATCCACTAGTCCGTTCTGCCAATAGACTTGCGGCAGAATTTGCCGAGGCACATCCGTTCCGAGTTTTTTGTAATGCTTGGTGGGCATTAAGGGCTGCATCTTATTTTCTCCGTCAAAGAGCCACATCTTGTACGGGTTGTGTGGGAGAGGAGAGGAAACGGTTTTTACCAGCGAACATTTTTCTTTTAACGCTACGGAAATTACCTCATCAATATCCTTTGCGGTGCGAAGCGGGGAGGTTGGCCGCAGGTTTACTAGTATTTCTGGTTCCCAACCTCGATGTTTTTTCACCCACGCTAAGGCATGGCGCATAAACTCAATATCTATGGATTTATCTCCGGAAATTTCCGCCGGACGTAGAAATGGCACGTCCGCTCCATGTTTTTTTGCCACCGCGGCGATTCTTGGGTCATCGGTGGAAACTATAAAAGCATCAAGCAGCTTTGATTTCTTGGCGGCGGCGATCGTGTAGTAGATCAAAGGCTTGCCCGCTACTAAAGCGATATTTTTATGCGGGATACTTTTAGATCCGCCGCGAGCGGGGATAATTCCTAAAACTTTGATCTTTTTTTTCATTTGTTTTTAGTGCCAATCGTTATGAATGTAATATTGACCATCCTCGCAGAGGTACATATTTTTCTTACTCCCTTCATCAATGCCGGAATATTTGCAGAGCTGGTTGCCGATTTTTATCTCAGGTAGCTTCTCCCCGAAGTATGTAGCGTCCGCCTGAAGGTTGAGCCGCTGTTTTTCCTGATGATTGATGGCAGCCGCGTAAATCCACGAGGCAATCAGGATAAACATTGCCGTAGAAAGCGCCCAGATTTTTTTCTTGTCTCCGCTCATCTCTTTTATTGATAATTAAGCATTTTTATGGCATTATGACAAGACATTTAGATGTCTGAAACTATTTTCCTCTTTCTTAAAAACGCCCTCTTTATCGCCGATTTACTGAAAACTAACTACATCAAAGAACTCGCCAGTAAGTACCGCGTGGTAGTTTTCAGTAACGTGGACGATCTGGAGATGGATCGGCGCCTCAAAGAACTCAATGTGGAGCGGGTATTTTGGAAGCTTCAAAATTCGCGGTTGTTTATGGTCACCAAATTCCTGCGTACCGCCTGTATGCATGAGTTTGATAAGGTTTCCAGCTTACAGTTTTATTACGGCAGTCCGGCTTTCCAAAACGATAAGCGGGCTAAATTGCTCCGCCTGATTTCTTGGCCGTTCGCTCCGATTTTGACCGTCAACTTTTTCACCTGGGTAGAGAAATTATTTTTACGGCGGTCAAAGTTGTTTGATGAGTATTGCGCGAAATACAATCCGGCGCTGATCATGACCGCCACACCCGGCGTGCAGGTATACGACGCGGAGGCGATTCTCTATGGAAAGAAAAAAGGCATTCCGACACTCGCCACCAACTTGAGTTGGGATAATTTAACCTCCTTCAAATGTGTTCGTTCTCGGAAGCCCGACTATCTTTTTGTCTGGAATCAGGTCTTAAAAGACGCGGCGGTAAAAATTCACCGTTTTGATCCGGAGAGGATTTTCATCACCGGCAGTATGCGGTTTGATCGCTATTTTGATGGCGTTCATCCGATTCCGGCGCGCGAAGAGTTTTTGAAATCCAAAAATTTGAATCCTGCCCACCCGACAATCTTGTTTGCTTCCGGAGGGCGCGCGCCGCATCAACCAAAAGTTTTGGCGAAGATTATCGCCGCTCGCGACGAGAAAAAGATTCCTTATGTTAATTTTTTGGTCCGGCCGCATCCGTTTGATGACCCCGAGTTTTATCGTCCGTTGGCGGGCGCGAAAGATTTATGGATTGAGCGATTATCGCGACCGATTGAAAATCCATTCATAAATCTGAAGGCAAGCTTGGCCCACACCGAAATCAACATCAATCATAAGTCCACAATTTCTTTGGAATCGTTTATTTTTGATAAACCGGTGATTAACTTTATGGATCCTGGGGCGACCTTCCAAAACAAGCATTATTTTGATGAGAGCTCTTATTATTATCCTTTAATCAAAGAGGGTTCAATTTTCCTCGCGAAAGACGACGACGAACTAATTTCTGGTATCAATGATTATCTGAAGAATCCCAAGAAGGATAGCGCGGCTCGTCAGCGCGTGGCCGATAATTTTTACGCCTTCCGCGACGGCTTATCTTATAAACGAAGCGTAGAATTATTGAAGAAAATAATTTAACTATGGATTTTAAAACGGCGAAAAAAATAATTTTTGACCTGGTGGCTAATCGCGGCTCGGTAGCCGGGTACGTTAACGCCGGAAAAGAAATTTCCTCGCCTGATTTAGAGTTGCCGGAATATGTTCGGAAAATTAAAGTCGCCTTTTTAAGCAATTTTACTTTGCTAGGATTGCCGGAGGTTATGAAGGCCCAAGCCTTTTTCAATAATATTTCTGTCGAAACTTATCTGGGTGAATATAATCAATACGCTCAGGAGATTTTAAATCCTGAGAGCGGTTTGAATAAGTTCAAACCGAGATTGATTTATTTTTTGGTGGATTATTCCGACATTGATAAAAATCAGATAACGGAATTGTCGGAGAAAGCCAAAGAAGGCGGCGCGAAAGTAGTTTTAATTTCTGACTTTTCCGATTTCAAAGAGCATTGGTATACGAAATACAAAGATCTAGGCGATCTGCGTCTGGCTCCGGAAGCCTTTCCGGACTTAGCAAAAAAGTTGATGTCAGATTTAGTCGCGGTTAGCGGGGCGACCAAGAAATGCCTGGTTTTAGACCTGGATAACACTTTGTGGCAAGGAGTCGTCGGCGAGGATGGCGCGGATAAAGTGGTTCCCAATAAAAAATTGCAGGAACATATTTTGAATTTGTATAAAACTGGAACTATCTTGGCGATCAACAGCAAAAATAACGAAGAGGACGCTTGGGAGGTGATTGAGAAGCATCCGGACATGTTGCTACGGAAAAATCATTTCGCCGCTTGGCAAATCAATTGGCGGGATAAAGCCACCAATATCAAAGCGATTGCCGATGAGTTGATGTTGGGTTCGGACAGCTTCGCGTTTGTTGATGACGATCCATTCCAGCAGAGCTTGGTAGCGGAATCCTGCCCGGAGGTGGCGGTGATGCATCCTGATAGCCTGATCGGTTATGCCGGTTTTTCGTCCAGCAAGTTGACGGCCGAGGACGCGCGCAGAGGAGAGATGTATGCAGAGGAGCGTTCTCGTCGTACTCTGCAATCTTCACTGAAGAGCGTGGAAGATTTTTTGAAAGATTTGAAGTTGGAAGTAACTATTCGGGAAGTTAAAGCCGACAGCCCAGTTATTCCACGCCTCGCGCAGATGACCCAAAAAACCAATCAGTTCAATATGACGACTAAGCGATGGAGCGAGGATGAAATTAGGGCTCATTTAAAGAGCGGCTGGAGGATGTGGGCTGTTGAGGCAACCGATAAATTCGGAGATTATGGGACTATCGGTTTGCTGTGCATACAAAAGGTGGATGAAGTAGTTTGGGACGTGACCAACTTTTTAATGAGTTGCAGAATTTTGGGCAGAGGCATTGAAGACGCCCTGTTGGCTAGAGTTTTGGAGCTAGCCCGAGATTCTAAGAACGCCGCCATCCTTAAGGGGCATTTTTCGGCTACTAAGAAAAATAAAGTACTTTGCGAGAATTTCTATCCGAGTAAAGGATTTGAGGTTGTTTCTACTGGGTTAGATAAGTGTGATTATGATTATGACGTTAGTAAGATATTTCCATACCCGGAGAACATTAAAGTAAATTTCGCTTAATCGTTGTATTATAGATGGATATGAAACCCGTTGAAGAAGTTTTGGCGAAAGTCTTTAATATGGAGGCGGCAAAAATAAACGACGCGACTAGTCCGTCCAATACCGAGGCCTGGGATTCTTTTAACGGACTGCTTTTGGTAACTGAATTGGAGAAAACCTACAACGTGAAGTTTTCCATTGAAGAAGTTGTCGGGGTGAAAGACGTGGCCGATATTAAGAAGGTTTTAAGAAAGCACAATGTTGAAATTAAATAGATTTTCTTACGAAGAAATCAAAATTGGCGACACTGTTTCTTTCAAAAAAACCGTAGACGCTGATTTAGTTAAAAAATTCGCTGAGGTCAGCGAGGATTTCAGTCCCTTGCATGTTGATTCCAGTTACGGAAAGACCTCTCAATTCGGCGGCAATATCGCGCATGGCGCTCTTCTGGGAAGTTTTTTTTCGGCGTTGGTCGGAATGCTTTGCCCGGGTGAAAAGGCGTTGTATTTATCGCAGAATTTAAATTTCAAGAGGCCTCTGTTAGTGGGTTCCGAGGTTTTAGTGGAGGGTGTAGTTGTTTCAAAGTCCGATGTTACTAAGACAATCGTGCTTACAACTAGAGTTAGAAACAAGGTTGGCGGAGTAATAGTTGATGGCACAGCATTAGTTAAAGTCAGAGAATAAATATTTATGAAACTAAACCCACGTTATTGGATTACCGGCTTTCTGGAAAAGTGGACGACTAAAAATAAAAGTCAGGAGCGGACAGATTTTTTGAAAAAAGTGATGAATTTTGTTCACCAGTGCAAAACTACCGTTGGGGGGGGGCGATTATTTAGAATTTGGAGTTTTTAAGGGCAGCACTTTCGCGGAGGCGTACCGGATTGCTAAAGCGAAGAAGTTGCATAATATGCGCTTTTTCGCCTTTGATTCATTTGAGGGCCTTCCGCAGGATTCCGAAAAAGAATCAGGTCAATTTGTGAAAGGAGAATACTCTGCTTCCCTGAATCAATTTAATTCCAATTTAGAAAAAGTCGGTGTTGATTTAAAAGATGTGCAAGCGGTGAAAGGTTGGTTCAAAGACACACTGAACACGGAAACAAAGAAAAAGCTGGGGTTGAAGTCCGCCGCGGTGGTTTGGATTGATTGTGATTTATATGAATCCACCGTGCCGGTTCTGGACTTCATTTATGATTTGCTGGTTGACGGAACAATTCTGGTTTTCGACGATTGGTATTTTTTCAAAGGGCATCCGGAGCGCGGAGAGCAGAAAGCACTCAAAGAATGGCTGGCTAAACATCCTGAATTGAGGGTTTCGGAGTTCCATAAATATTTCTGGCACGGCAATTCTTTCATCGTTCACAAGGGTTAATTTTAGTGTTATTGTAGGTGCAATGAAGAGCGTTCTGCTGGCCGTTCCACACTACGTTTTTACCTCCGACCTTTTGCGCACTAATTACATAAAGTATCTATCCGAAAAGTATCGGGTAGTGGTTTTGACTACGCTTTTTGACGCGGACGAAGCAAAAAAACGCGGCTATTTCCAGTCGCCGAACATTGTTTACCAAAAGTGGGAGCTTGAAAATCCCACCTTGTGGGACCGGATGAAATTTTGGCGAATTGCTTTGGTGAATGAATTTGATTACCTGGCCTCAATCAAACATTTCTATAAACGGCCGAACTACAAAGACAGCTGGAAGCGGCGATTAGCGCGAACTTTGGGCCTGCCATTTAAAAAGTTTTTGACCGCGGATTTTTTTACTCGTTTGGAGCAAAAGAAGATCAAATCCTCGCCGGCTTTTGATGAAATTTTAAAAAATCACGGTATTGAGTTACTAATCACCGCCACACCCGGGTTTTCTCCATTTGAGGCCGAGATGATTCATCTGGCCAAGCGCGCCGGGTTACCGAGTGTTGCCGTGAATTTTACCTGGGATAATTTGACGATGAATTCCAAGCACATCCGGAAAACCGACTATCTGATTGCCTGGAATGAGGTGATGAGGAAGGAGGCATCAGATATTCATCACTATTTGCCGGAGAAAGTTTTTGTCTCCGGGACGCCGCGGTTTGACCCTTACTTCGCGGAAGACGGGAAAGATCCCGGGCGGGCCAAGTTTTTAAAATCCAAAGGTTTAAACCCGGATTACAAAACAATTTTTCACACCACTGTTACCAAGGCTTATCCTTTCCAGAAAAAATATATTCATGATCTGATTCAGCTCCGGGTGAGTAAGAAAATTCCGTACGTTAATCTGTTAATTCGCGTGCACCCGCTAGACCTGATAGAGAATTATTCGGAATTCAAAAATGTTTCCGATTTTTGCATAGAGAAATCCGGCAAGGAAGTAGAGATGAGCTATGACGACCTTTTAAATCTCAAATATTCTTTGAAATATACCGACGTGAATGTTAACTACGCTTCTACTATTACTATTGAGGCCTGCGTTTTTGACAAACCGGTAATCAATATCGGTTATTTAGATCGGTTCGCGCTGGCCTATGAGTTCAATCATTATCGGCCGATTTATGAAAGCGGAGCAATCAAGTTAGCCAAAACAGACGAGGATTTGCCCCGGATGATTAATCTTTATTTGGAGAATCCAAGCCGGGATCATGAGCAGAGATTGGCGATTGTGGATAAATATGTTCAGTTTACCGACGGCTTGTCTTATAAACGAAGTGTGGATTTACTGGAAAAATGTTTTCAATAAACGACAAGCATATAATAGTGAATTATCACTATGTTGAGGATCCAACTCCGAAGTTTTCGGGAATTTTTCCTTGCCCGGTAGCGGAATTTGATCGACAGGTAAATTTTTTATCCAAGAATTATAAAATTGTTTCCATTCCTGAAGTTTGGGAGGCGGCGAAGGCGGGCCGAGCCGACAAATTATGCGCGCTAACTTTTGATGATGGCTTGAAAGATAATTATCAGAACGCGTTACCGATTCTAAAAAAATATAATCTGCCGGCGACGATGTTCGTGATTACCTCAGTTTTTGAGGGTCGTCTGCCTTCGGCTCACAAAATGCACATTCTTCTTTCCAGAAAAAGCACCGAGGAGTTGGTAGATTTTTTGAACGGTTTTATAGCTGAGTTCTATCCGGACCTCAAGGAGCAGTACTTTATTCCAAAAGATCGTCGCTTAACTGATAAGCGGATGCATGAGAGTCCGGCCGCTGCGAATCTTAAAGAAACGATTATTGCTTTGCCCGAAGATATTCGGGGACGGTTTTTGCGCCATTCTTTCAAAGTTTTTGAGATTAAAGAAGAGAAGATTGCCGGAAATCTATTTATGAGTAAGGAAGAATTAGCGGAAATTGCTTCTTTCGGGGTGGAGCTTGGTTCCCATTCCCATGGCCATTACGCCATGACCGACGACAATGAAGAACTACACCGCCGGGACGTTCAGCTTTCCAAAAAGATAATCCAGGAGATTTCCGGCGTTATGCCGAGGGTCTTTTCATATCCTCATGGCCGGGCGAGTAGCGCTTCGGTGAAGGTGGTTATGGAGGAGGGTTTCGTAAATGGAGTCGGTATTTCCCGCGGTCCGGTAGTGGCAGGGCAGGATCCGTTCCTTTTGCCGCGCTATGATACGATGGATATTAGAGACTATCTCAATGCGTCCCGCTTATAAAATAGCGATAATTATCGGTCTGGGTTTACTGGTCGGCGCGCTATATGTCGCGCCACAACTTTTGATTAGGAGAAAGTTGGTTAATGAGGGCAAGCCCTTTGTTTTGTCCCAGTTCTTTTACACCAGCGATGAGGCGCATAACTATTTGCAGAGGGATCGCGAGGTTTATGATGGCGGCTTCCCGGCTAAGGACCTGTTTTTTGACGGTGATCGCCCGAATGTTTTTCCGATCCTGCCCGCCATTATTTTTACGCCGTATATTTGGTTTTTTAATAATTTGAATTTGGCTTATTTGGCATTGAGTTTTGATTTATCAGCGCTGATTTTTCTGGCCTTCTTCGGTCTAGGGTGGGTGATTTCCGGCAGAAATTATCTTTGGTCTCTTTTCGTCGGACTATTTGGAGCTTTAACGCCGGTCGCAATTCATATGCCCCGCGCCTTTTTATCTCCGGCCAATTTCACCAATATCGTAGTGAAGAATTTTTATCCCGGCATCAGCACTTTGC
Organism: uncultured Candidatus Saccharibacteria bacterium; assembly: GCA_964545345.1. GTDB lineage: Bacteria > Patescibacteriota > Minisyncoccia > UBA6257 > WO2-44-18 > JAUSKF01. The sequence goes on from CAZJFE010000001.1 coordinate 85,248, forward strand.
TGGATCGGTTGTTTTTGAACCGCATTGATGATCCGCTGATCACCTTCCTGATTTATATCCCGGCGATTGCTTTGTTGATAGCTTTTTGGAAAAATCCCAGCCGTAATTTAGCGGTGGCCACCGGACTGGTCTCAGGTTTGTTGTTTTACGTCTACTTCCACTATTGGGTTTATTGGGCGATCGTTTTGGGTCTGATTTTGATTTATGCTTTCCTGCGCCGGAAAACCGATCCGCAGCGTTGGCGATGGTTCTTATCGTTGTTCGGAATCTTCATCCTAATGTCGGCGCCTTACTGGATAAATTATTTCCGATTCAGCGGTCTTCCGGGCGCTAATGAATACGCTCAACGGATCGGCATTGAGACGGGAAGATTTTTGCGGGTTGAAAATGTTTGGCCCGACTATCTGGCCTACCTCGGATTGGCGGCGGCGATTTATTTAATTTGGTGGCGTCGGGGGAATCGGAATCTGGCGGTTCTGGGTTGGATATTTATATCAGCGATTTTTGTCGCTTGGAATGTAAATCTAGTAACCGGATTTGTGCCTCAGCCCGGCCATTGGCGAAAAGCCATTAGTCCGGTCTATTTTGCGTTGGTATTGATGTTGGCTTATGAGTTTTTCCGAAAAATAGAAACAAAGAAAGCCGCTCTGCTGTTGCTGGCGCTATCTGCATTATTAGGAGCGAAAAAAGTGGTGAATGTTTTGTATTTCATTAATCCTCCTGAGCAATATCTCAAGACTTATACGCAACCGAAAGTCCTGGTGGATTCCTGGATCTGGATTAACGAAAATCTTCCAAAAGAAGCCAAGGTGGCAGGGCTGTCATTCCAGAGCTCCATTAAACTTTCGGCTTTTACGTCTTTGCGTCCATTTTTGCCCTGGAGCGGCATTACTCCGGCAACTAATCTAGAAATTGAAGAGCGCTATTTGGCCACCAACAAGGCCTTTGGGGTTGCGGCGGTGGCTTTTGAGAATCGGATAAGAAAGAATCTAGATGACGATCATATCAATCTTTATAATAAATATTATAGAGATCTAGGTATGGAGACGATTCCGGATGAGAAGATTATTGATTTGGTTAATCATTATAAGTCATTAGCTGTTAGTTTTTTGGATTTAGGGGTTGATTATGTTTATTACGGGCCGGAGGATCAAAAAATTTACTCAGCTAATTTGTCGGCGGATAAAAACTTAGAATTGGTTTATAATCAGGATTCCGTTCAGATCTACAAAGTGATTAGAAATTAGTGATTAGAAATTTATTAAAATGCCTTTACTATCTATATCTATTCCTTGTTACAACGAAGAAAAGCGACTTCCGGAGAAAATCGCTCCTTATTTGGATTGGCTGGAAAAGAATCTGCCGGATTACGAATTTGTGTTGGTGAATGACGCTAGCAAAGATGGAACTTTGAAAGTGATGCAGGATTTAGCGTCTAGGAATAAAAAAATTAAAATTGTTGATTTGCCTGAGAATCATGGGCGTGGCTTCGGTATGAAGACTGGAGCTTTGGCGGCGTCCGGCCAATTTGTTTTGGAAACGGACGCTGATTTGCCGGTGCATCCCAATCACATTCCGATTTTTTTGGATTTTCTGAAAAACCATCCCGATGTTGCTTTCGTAATCGGATCGCGCGAGCATCCCAGATCGGAGTTCGTGTTGAAACAAACCTGGTTTCGGATTTTTGCCGGCAAGGTGTTCCATCGTCTGTTTATGTGGTTCTTCGGGAGCCAATTCAAAGATGTGATGTGCGGTTTTAAGATGTTCAGGCATGATGTCGCTCAGGAGATTTTTAAATATGTTTATGATGAAAAGTTTTTAGCGGCTGGGGAAATTATTTATGTGGCTAATAAATTTGGTCACAAGGTAGTGGAGCTGCCGGTGGTTTGGGAGGATGATCGTCGCTCCCAAGTAAGAATCGTTCGTGATACCTTCCGGACGTTGAAGGGAATGATAGATCTTTGGATCCGCGATTTAAAAGGAATGTATGAACGCAAAAGAAGCTAAGAAAGAAATAATGCGCCTGTATGGCGGAAAAGGCTGGGCGAGTATCTTTACTCGAATCCGGCTTTTTATCACCGCGCCATTTGATGCTTTGATGAAACATATTCCTGACAGTGGTTTTATCGTGGATTTAGGATGTGGCTATGGAATTTTCGCTAATTTGCTAGGCCTTACCTCGGGAAAGAGAAAAATTTTAGGGGTAGATTTGGACACTTTCAAGATTGGCCACGCGCCAAAAGGAATTTCCAACGTGGAATTTCGGAATGCCGATATAACCAAGATTGAAATCCCACCGGCGGACTGCATTTTGTTAATTCATGTTTTGCACCATCTGGATTCTTACGAACAGCAGAAACCGTTAGTTGAGGCCTGTCTGACGAAGCTGAAATTCGGCGGGAAATTGATTATTGCGGAGATTGACCGGCGGCCATGGTGGAAATTTTTACTTACGCAGTTAGCGGACCATATGCTTTATCCCGGCGACAAAATATATTATCGTTTTCCAGAGAGCATGAAGATGCTACTTGGCGAGCTTCCGGTCGGTGTTCAAGAGGAGGTGATGCACCGAGGAACCCCTTTTTCTCACATCAGCTATATCTGTACGAAAAAATAAAATGTTTATAAATAACCTGACCTACAAAATTGTTTACTTGGGAAAAAAACTGCGTTTGCGCCAATTGTTTCACGCCCTACGTGATCACGTATCCGGGGAGGTGTTAGACGTCGGGGGTTGGGATTTTTTCACGCATGCCGCCGCGGATCCGAAAATCATTTTCAAAAACTGGACCAATTTAGAGCCCGACGCATCCCATGTTCCCGATATTAAAGATTCGCGCTACAAGCTAGAGATTGGCGATGGTTGCGCCATGAAGTTTCCGAACAATGCTTTTGACACCGTTTTGAATATGCAGGTAGTGGAGCATGTTTTTGAGCCTATCAAGATGGTTGAGGAGATCGGCCGGGTTTTAAAACCGGGCGGTAGGGCGATCTTCCTGATTCCTCAGACTTCAGTTTTGCATCACGCCCCGGAGCATTATTACAACTTCACCCGATATTGGATTTATAAAGCTTTAGATCGTGCCGGGCTGACATTGGTTCAGTTGGATCCGATCGGTGGTCGTTGGACCACCTTTGCTTCCCATCTGGTGCATTTCTTCTTCCAGGCGTTACGAGCCCCGGGCTATTCCATGCCGGAGAATAAAAGAAATATTTTATTCTACGCTTTATTTCCATTCATGGTTATTTACGCCTTGATCAGCATTCCGATTTGTCTGATTTTCGGATTGGGTGATATGGATGAAGACCCGAACAATTATGTTGTCGTCGCGACTAAGGAGTAATCTTTTATGAATAATTTGTCGTTTGTCGTTTGTCGTAAGTCGTTAGTTATTGCGCTGAGCGCTACTCTGACCGGTCTTTTGTTTGCTGGCCCGCTTTTTTTCATTCAGAGAGCAGTTGAGAGCCGCGGCTTAACTTTCCTGGCTTCTCAATACACCACCGAGACGAACGAGTTGGAGATGGATTTGCCGAGAGCCCGCGAAATATATGACGGCCATTGGCCTCCAGCAGAACTTTTTAGTGAAGCCGAGCATCTTTCACCACTCAATCCCTTTCCGGTTTTGTTGTTGGCTGTCCCGATATGGTTAGCCGGTGGCGATGTAAATTCTGCTTATCTTTTAAATCAATTACTTTTTGGAGCGGTGATGTTTCTAGTTTTTTATTTCCTAGGTCTGATGATCACCAGGAAGTTTTGGTGGTCGTGGTTTTTTGGATTTTTAGGGTCGTTAACCCCGTTGGCCCGTTATTTGCCCCGCGGCGTCTCTAGTCCGGAATATTTCATGAATCTAGTGGTTAAGAATTTTTTCCCGTTGGTAAATTCCCCATTGGACACTCTATTTTTACACAAAGTTATTGACCCTCTGATTTCTTTCGTTTTCTATATTCCCGCGATTGGTTTTTTAATCTGGTTCTGGCAGGTCCCTACGAAAAAAACCGCCATTTACGCGGCGGCTTCGCTTGGTCTTTTGTTCTATGTTTACTGGCATTACTGGGTTTACCTGTTGGCTGTGGTATTAATTTTATTGGTTCACGCGTTTCTTCGAAAGAAAGCTGAGCCGTACCGATGGCAAGCTTTCAAATATTTTTTTGCCGTTTTGGCGCTCGTTGCTCTACCGTATTTTATAAATTATTTTGCGTTCAATGGAGCCGATATTGCGGAGGTGGTCGTAGAGAGATATGGAGTAATAGAAGCGGGTCGCTGGTTACAGATCGATCGGGTTGTCGTTGATTATGTTTTTTATCTGGTTTCATCGGTTCTGGTTTATCTGATTTTTTGGCGCGGGAAACCGGCTGATTCCGGACATCGCTCGGCGGCGATTTTGTTTTGGGCGTTCAACCTAGCGGCCTTGGGAGTCTGGAATATGCAGTTGATAACCGGATTCAATCTAACCGCCAATCATTGGTGGTTGGCTTACGCTCCGTCGGCATTAGTGATTTTATTTTCATCCGTCTATATTCTTTCCGAGCAGTGGCTGAAGAACAAAAAGATTCTTAATGCCATCTTGATAGCTTTGGCTATTTTGTTGGTGATCAAGAAAATCGTGAACATATTTATCTTTGTTGCCCCAACCGAGGAATTGATAAAAAAATATTCGTTTGATCCCGGGATCACTTCTGCTTGGCAGGAAATAAGTAGAGTAGAAGGCGAGCCAAAGATTATCTCTCCGGTTTTGATGGATTCTGTTTATTTGGCTATCTATACTTCGGCGCGACCCTATTTGCCTTTCTATACTAATACTTTAGTCACTGATAGGGAGTTGGAAGATAGATTTTTGAAATCCCAGAAACTTTTTGGGGTTTCCAGGGAAAATTTAGAGAAACAGTTGCGCTGGGCTTCATTGCCTTCCGGCTGTGAGTCGTTGGCCGCGCATTTTCGGGTCCGGGATCTAGTTTGTGATAGTCATACCCGGTTTAGTTTTGAGAATGGTCGTTTTCTGTATGGCTTCGCTAATCTGCCCAGCGATTATAGTACGGTTAAAAGAGTAAAAGCCCGCTGGGATATTCCGGAGGAAAAAATCCAGGACTTACTCAAGCGTTATGATGCTCTGCGTGTTTCTTGGAAAGAAGCTGGAGCGGATTACGTTTATTTGAGCACGATGGGAAAGAACCTGTCAGGTAAAAGTCTGCAATACGACAAAGATTTAGAGCTGCTATACAAAAACTCTAGCGCCGAAATTTATCGGATTAAAAACTAGTTAACGATCTTCTTTAGGAATTTATGGAATTCTTCTTTGAATTCCGGATGCTGAAGGCCGTAGTAGGCCTGCGCTTGCAAAAGTCCCAGCTTGGATCCGACGTCAAAAATTTCTCCTTCAAAAACCCAACCGTTTAGTTGGGCGCCATTCTTCACATATAGTCCAAGCGCGTCGGCTATCGCGATCTCTTTTTTGCCGACGAACGCCTCTTTGGCTTTTCCAATCCAGTTGAATATGTCGGTAGTCAGGAGGTAGCGTCCCATCGCCGCCAAATCTGAGGGGGCTTCTTCTTTTTTCGGTTTCTCTACTAAATCGGTGATTTTGTGAAAACCGGGGCTGATTTCTTCGGATTTAACGATTCCATATCTTTCCACAATATCTTTGGCAACTTTGTGCAGTACAAGAATCGGAGACTTGGTTTTCTGATAGTTTTTGATGAAGCCGCGAGTGGAGCTTTCTTTGCCTGCTAGCAACTCATCGCCGAAATAGACCAGAAAGGGTTCGTCGTTTAGAAATTCTTTCGCGGTCAACAAAGCGTCGGCGCTTCCCTTCAATTCTTTTTGGATCGTGAAATCAAATTTAATTCCCAATTGTTTCCATTCCGGATCGGCTTGGAGGTAGTCGGTGTAGGTTTGAAATTGATGTTGGCCTTCGGAGGTGACGAAAATAATATGGCGGATACCCTCGCTGACGAGTTCATCAATCACGTAGTGGATTAAGGGTTTGTCTACAATTCCAACCATTCCTTTCGGCTGATGATAAGTTAGTGGGCGGAGCCGGGTTCCGAGCCCTGCAACCGGTAGAACGGCTTTGGTGATTTCCGTTTTCATCCCGTTAGAAATATTGACCAAATAATGACTTTTGGCTAAACCTTAATTTTCTTTGGATAATTGTCATATTTTCTTTATAACTTTGTTGAGTAGAATTTCTAACGGGATTCATTTAGCTCACTATAAAACAAAAAAGCCGCTCTGGGTAGCGCGGCTTGGAAGCTTATTTTGTCGCAACAATCGTAATACCGATCAAGACAACGCAGATGCCGATGAGTTTTCTCCAAGTGATTGGTTCACCGAGTAGACAGAATCCGCAAATGACTGAAACGAGAACGCAAACGGCCGGGATGATCGCTCCAAAACGGGATATTTCTTCGGTCTTATTCACGACCAGCCGGGCGTTAATTGAATGCCCGATTCCGTTAATCAGTCCAGCGGTAATCGCCATAAGCGCTCCACCGGATAGCAACAACTTCCAGTTCAATCCTTTAGCGGCCATTGGGAAAATAACCATCAGCGTGCCTAAGTTCAGCATGAAAGCGGCGACGAAAGGATTACTGATTCCGCTGGCGCGCATCACGAACTGCCAACTGCTGAAGAAAATACCGGCAAGCACGGACAAAAGTACCGTTTTCATTCGGATCCTCTAATCGGGAACTGCGGAAATTATAACAAAATTTTTGATTTTTAGCAATATTGCGCGATTTTCTTTTAAATGGTTAAATGTGGGCAAAAACAAATGGAGCTCAAGACCATCACCGCGACGCATAACGACTTAACGATTAAATTATCCCAGCGAAAGGATCGGGTGCTTTCCTTGCGTTACCCCGGCGGCCACGAAGTGGTGAGCGCCGTTGAGGAAGTTCAACATCCGGTTTTCCGCCAGGTGCTACAGAATCATGGAATCAAGACCGGTTTTGATCTATTGGCTTTTTAGAATTTTTCTGCTATAATCTGCTCCGGTTAGCTGGGCATTCAAACCTGGCAATTGAAAAATAAAAAGGAGGAACTATGAAATTTGATAGCGATCTAATCCAGAACTCGGTTGCCCGTTTAAGCGCGTCTGTGCGGATCGCCGTGAAAGCGGTAATGCATGCCGGCGAGGTTGCGCAGAAGGCTGACCGTGGCGCTAAGACTAAGGATGGCGAAGGGCATCGTTCTGTGGTCACACAAGGCGATCAGCGAGCCGAGGCGGTGCTTGTTGAAGAAATACTGCAGCATTTTCCCAAGTCCGCCAGAATCTTGTCTGAAGAAGACGCTGACAATCAGAATATGCTTAAGAAGGATTGTCCCGACGGATTGATGGAAGCAACATACGCCTACATCATTGATCCAGTTGATGGCACTGCGCCCTACGGATCATATTTGGGAAACTGGTGTGTGTCGGCAGGAGTGATGCAACACGGTGAGATTGTCGGCGGAGCAGTTTATGCACCCGACTTGAATGGTGGAATGTTGCTAGTGTCAGACAGAGAGAGATGCGTCAGAGTCATCGATCCATCGACCTCGGACGATCCTCTAAACTTGTTTGGGGATTTTGCCGAGCCGGTACTACCCAAGAACGCCACTGTTTTTTTCGGTGTTGATTCCATGCTCTATCCTTCCTTGACTAAGCTGATGCCGGAAATTGCGGCGAACGTCCGGGTGACGGGGATCGCCAATTCCGGCATCCTTGCTCTCGCGCAAGTTGCCTGCGGTCGGATCACGGCTGTCATTCAGACTCCACAGAAGGCCTGGGACTGGGCCGGCGCTTACCGCGCGGTTCTGGAAACCGGCAGAATCTTTTCTTTCTTTCGGCTCGTTCCCGATTCCGAGAACCCCGGCACTGACAAGCTGGTAGAGGTTGGCGAGAACACCTACGACTTTGATGCCTTCAAATACGAGAAGCGGAATCGTTTGGGTTACGTCGCCGGAGAACCGGCGATGGTCCGTCGGCTGATGAGGCTTCTGCCTCGCAAGGGCTATGCTCGCACCAATCCCGAAACTGTTTCCGGAAACTGGAAATAGAATTTTTTAGCTGCTATCACGCGCGATAGCAGCTTTTTATTTGACGCCTGCGCGTTTGCGTGCTATTTTCTTTTCAGTTCCTACAAGAAGGAGATCAGCGATGTCGGTAACTTTCTATAGTTGGCCTGGAGGCAGGCGAAGTGTTGCCGGTGGCACGCGCACGGCGATTAAGTTGGATCGCCCGTGGCAAAAAGATATTGAAGTAAATCCGAAGATGTGTCCCTTCTGTACTAAGCCGCAAAATGATGTGCGATCGGTAGATTTAGGCAGGAATGGGAGCTGGCGAGTGATCAAGAATGCCTTTACGCCCTATCCTTTTCACCGGATGGTCATCCCCACTGAATGTTGGAGCAAGGAAGACGTGCGGCGTCTTGGCGGCGAGTCCAAGATTTGGGGAGCGCTGAGCGTGGCGATGGAGGAGGTCGCCGCTAACAAAGACAAGACGATCTTCGTGAACGTCCATGTAGGCGCGCTTGCCGGGCAGAACGTCGCCCATCTTCACTATCACGTTGTTACGTACAAGTTTGACGACAACAGCGAGTCTTTGGTGATGCACCAGCTGCACAAGATGTATGGAGACAGTCAGAATCCCGTTGGAAAATACAGCCATTTGATTCTTGCTCGCGCCAATCATTTGCAATTGGCCGCAGGGGGAATGCGTGTCGGTCAGGCTTTTCTTTTCCCTACGGACAGCGATCCGTTGAATGTGATGAACAAGAGAGACAGAGGGATCATCGCCGATGTTATTGCCTATCGCTTGGGCGCGCTGATTGATGTGATGAACTCTAAATTCAAGAGCGTGCAAGGACTCGCGCCCGATTACAAAATCAGTCTGATGTTTCAGGAAGGAAAGTTTCGGCATGGGCTTTATGTGCCGATCCTGAACCA
>CAZJFE010000002.1:0-46171 GCA_964545345.1 uncultured Candidatus Saccharibacteria bacterium
TTTTGGGTGATTTCAAAGATGTTAAAGGATTTGCCGAAAGCTACCTTTGGAAGAGTGGCGTGGAAGACAATGGTTTCGCGATGTTGCGGACCGCAGACAAGAAAGTTGCTTCCATCCATGTTAGTTGGACTAACTGGAAATGGGTGCATAGTTTTGAATTGTACGGAGAGAATGGCTACTTAATTGTTGATGGTTTGGATCAGCGTTATGTGGGGCCGGAACGATTAACCATTGGAAAACGTGATCCGGAATTTAAAGCTCCGCCGGAAGAGCAAGTGGTTGTTTTTGATAAGGAACAAAAAGAAGATTCTTTCGCGCGAGAGCTGAAAGAGCTTGCGTCGGCGGTTTCCGAGAAACGCAATCCGTTAACTTCCGGAGTTGACGCATTGGAAGCTATGAAAATTGTTAAAAAAATTTATAAGGGTAAGTAGTTGCTTTCAATTGGTTTTCGTGGCAAAATAGCGCCGGGCCTTTGAAAAGGAGAATGTTGTGAGGAAACCAATCGCTGGCGTGGTTTTTGATCTTGAAGGAACTGTTATGGATATGGAGCCCGCGCATCATGAAGCGCATCTTCGAGCGGCCAAAGTAATTGGAGTAGAGCTCACGTTGGAGCAATGCCTGGACGGCAAGACAGTCCCGCATTTTATCGGCGGTCCCGATGAAGTTGTCGCCAAGGAAATCGCTAATTTGATTCCGGGCATCGAGGTTGGTAGTGAGCAATGGCAGGATTCGGTCAGAATGTTTTCGGCGAACGATAAAGAAATCTACGAGCGTTTGATGAAGCAAAGATCATTTGATCCACGACCTGGTTTCTGGGATGTGTTAGGTCAGCTGAAGAATGATATTGGTTATCCGGTGGCGATCGGATCTTCTACTCCTCCGGAGTATGCCGAGATTTTACTTGGCCGCAGCGGACTATTGGAGAGTTTTTCCCGGGACCGGATCGTCCTCGGCCAGAAAGTGAAAGACGGCAAGGCAATTCCTGATGTTTGGGTTGAGTGCGCGAAGCGTATGAATGTTTCTCCGGATCAGCTCCTAGTTTTTGAAGATTCTCCACGCGGTATCATGGGAGCGGTTCAGGTTGGCGCCGATTGCATTGGTATGCCGGTCTATAACAAGCCTTCGGTGATTCAGAAACTGTTGGAGGCCGGCGCCGTTCGAGTTTTCATGGATTGGAAGGAGATGAATGTTTACGAAATGATTGTCAACCTGGAGAATGAGCGCGCTAAGCCCTGAAAATTTTCAGCTCCCAGTCAATTGACTGGGAGCTTTTTTGTTGCTTAATTTAGGAAGTCTATGAAATCCCGTTAGAAATTCTACTCAACCGAGTTAGGAGGACTAATGGGTAGTCTGCTAATATGAGACAAATGTATTTTATAAAGTCGTTGTTTGGTCAATATTTCTAACGGGATGAAATCTTCTAAAGGAATGGTTTTAGTTACCGGTGGAGCCGGTTTTATCGGCTCTCACCTGGTTGATGGCTTAATCAACGCCGGATATAGCGTCCGTGTTTTGGATTCACTCAATCCGCCGACCCATAACGGAAAAGTTCCGGAGTGGTTCAACAAAAAAGCTGAATTGATTAAGGGAGATGTTCGTGATCGGAAAACTCTGGAAAAAGTTTTAGCGGGCGTGGACTATGTTTTCCACTTAGCCGCTTATATGGATTTCCTCCCCGATTTCAGCACTTATTTCACCACCAACACCGCCAGCACCGCTTTGATCTATGAAATAATCGTTGAAAAGAAGCTGCCGGTGAAAAAAGTTATCATCACTTCTTCGCAGTCAGTTTATGGAGAGGGGAAATATCGTTGCGCCAAGCATGGAGAGATGTATCTGAAACATCGGAGCGAGTCGCAATTGAAGAAAAAAGATTGGGAAATGCATTGCCCGCAGGATGGCAGTGTCGTTCAGCCGGTGGCGGAAAATGAAGACGATATTTTAAGTCCGCAAATTCCTTATGGGATTTCTAAGCTGGCCGCGGAAAAAGTGGCGGTGATTTTGGGGAAAATCTACAATATTCCGACTGTTTCGGTCAGATATTCTATTGTTCACGGCATTCGCCAGTCTTTCCGGCATTTTTATTCCGGCGCGCTTCGCTCTTTCGCGGTGCAGGCGCTTTCCGGAAAGCCGCTGACTATTCATGAAGACGGGAAACAGATCCGTGATTTTGTGAATATAAAAGACGTCACTTCCGCTCATCTATTGTTGTTAGAAAATTCAAAAGCTGATTACGAGGCCTTCAACATTGGCAGTGGTCAGGTGACGACCGTTTTGGATGTGGCTAAGCTGGTTGCCAAAGAAGCCGGGATTAAATTCCAACCCAAATTGACTGGAGAATACCGGCTGAACACCCCTCGGCATCAGATTATGAATATTGATAAGTTGAAGAAACTTGGCTGGAAACCGAAATACACCTTATCGGATAATGTAAAAGAGTATGTGCAGTGGGTCAGCAATTATCCGGAAGCAATTAAATATTTTCAGCTGAGTGACAAAGTGCTGAAAAAGGCGAAAATAATAAAAATAAACCGATATTTAAATGGCTGAATTACTAAAAAATAAAAAGGCAGTAATTACCGGCGGCAGCCGGGGGATCGGCAAGGTTGTTGCTAAACTCTTTTTGGAAAACGGCGCGGAGGTTTTATTATTTGCCCGGAATTCAAATGAATTATCGGAGGCGCAAAAAGAGTTGTCTGCTCTGGGGAAGGTTGAGGTTATTGCAGGCGATGTCTCTAATGTTAAAGATGTTGATGAAGTGGCAAAAAAAGCCAAGTCGCTTTGGGGTGAGGCAGATATATTGGTTAATGCCGCGGGAATTTATGGTCCGATCGGTCCGGTCACGGAGGTGGACCCAGGAGAGTGGCGTAAGGTTATTGATGTTAACTTGATCGGTACTTTTTTAATGATTCGGGCGATTGCTCCATTAATGAAGACCAAGAAGATCGGGAAGATCATTAATTTTTCCGGTGGCGGAGAAGCGGCTTTCCCGAACTTTACAGGTTATGTAGCTTCCAAGGGTGGCGTGTTGCGATTGAATGAGACCGTGGCGGCCGAGCTGAAGGATTTTAATATTGACGTCAATGCAATCACTCCGGGTCCGGTTAATACGAAATTTTTAGATGATCTTCTGAAGGCTGGTCCGGAAAAAGTCGGGAAAGATATGTATGACCGTTCCTTAAAGCAAAAGGAAACTGGCGGGGTGCCACCGGAGAGAGGCGCCGAGCTTTGTTTGTTTTTGGCATCAGCGGCTTCGGACGGAATTAGCGGGAAGATGCTTTCCGCCGTTTGGGACAATTATCCGAAACTTCCCGAACATCTTCAGGAACTGATGTCGTCAGATGTTTATACTATGCGCCGGGTGAAGCCGGAGCATCGGGGTATGAAGTTTGATTAATTTGGTGTTATCTTAAAGAAACAATGATCATCACTAGAACTCCTTTTCGTGTCACTTTGGGTGGTGGTGGAACTGACCTTCCTTCTTATTACGAAAAATATGGAGGGTTTATTTTTTCCGCTGGCTTGGATAAATATATGTATATTACTGTTAACCGCGCCTTGGAAGATGATCTAATACGGCTGAAATACTCCAAAACAGAAACTGTTGAGCGAGTGGATCAACTGGAGCACGGTATTGCGCGGGAGGCTTTGCGAATGATGGGCATTGATAAGAAAATTGAGATTAGTTCGGTGGCGGATGTTTCTGCCGGCACCGGCCTCGGATCTTCCAGCTGCTATGCCGTCGGGGTCTTGAACGCTCTGCATACTTTGCGGCGTGATTACGTTTCGTTACAGCAGATTGCCGAAGAAGATTTCAAATTGGAGAATCAAATTTTGAAGCGCCCGATCGGTAAACAAGATCCATATTTGGCGGCTTTTGGAGGGTTGACGGTTTTAGATATCGCTAAGGATGGGAAGGTTAAAGTCCGCAAGGCGAGTGTTTCTGAAGCTACGGCCGCTGATCTGAATCACAATCTGCTGTTGTTTTTTACCGGCGTGACTAGAAGCGCTGATACAATCTTGAAAGAGCAATCCACATCGGTGAAAGATGACAAGAAAAGCGTAGTAGACAGTATGAACTACATTAAAGAATTGGGCTATGAAATTTTAGAAGCGGTGGAAAGCGACAATATTTCTGAGGTGGGGCGGCTATTTGATGCCCATTGGCAACATAAGAAGAAAATTTCCAGCAAAATGTCTAATCCACAGTTTGATAAAATTTATAAGGACGCCAAAGCTAACGGCGCTTTGGGTGGAAAGATTTCCGGAGCGGGCGGCGGCGGTTTTTTCACCTTTTACGTTGAGAGCGATCACGCGAAGTTCCGGGAAGCGATGAAGAAGTGGGGACTGAAGGAGATGCGCTACAATTTTGATCATGAAGGATCAAAAGTTCTGGTTGACTTGTAGGGCATTTTTGTAGCACAATCATACTTGCAATAAGTTATGCCTATTAAGATCCACAATCTGAAAATAAAGATTTTCGCCGATGGGGCCGAAAAGGACGGTATGATTGAGCTCGCAAAAAAGCCATATATTCAAGGCTTTACTACTAACCCTACGTTAATGCGTAAGGCGGGTATTACCGATTATGTAAAATTTGCCAAAGAGGTTGTTGCCGCAATCCCGGATAAGCCGATTTCTTTTGAAGTTTTTTCCGATGATTTCAAAGAAATGGAGCGGCAGGCGAAAATTATTTCTTCTTGGGGTAAGAACGTTTATGTAAAAATTCCGATTACCAACACCAAGCGGGAATCGGCGGTGCCTTTAATCGCTAAATTAGTTTCCGCTGGGATCAAAGTGAATGTTACGGCCGTTTTCACTGTTAAGCAGGTGGAGGAGGTTGCAAAGGTTCTTTCTAAGAAAATTCCTTCAGTTGTTTCAGTTTTTGCAGGCAGAATTGCGGATGCGGGGTATGATCCTAAGCATTATATGAAAAAAGCGAAAGCGATTCTGGATTCTAACCCCAAAGCGGAGCTTTTGTGGGCTAGTCCTCGGGAGCTTTGGAACGTCTACCAAGCGCACAAAGTTGGATGCGATATTATTACTGTTCCGCACGACATTCTTAAGAAAATGGAGAAGTTGGGTTACGATCTGGACGAATTTTCTCTGGACACCGTGAAAATGTTTTACGAAGATGGCCAGAAAGTCGGTTACACGTTATACGAATCCTAAATTATGTATAGAGATTACATTGATTCTTACTTAAAAGAAGTTCAGCAAATTGTTGACCAGATAGATAAAAACTCAATCCATCAGGTGATTGATATTCTTAAAGGCGTTCGTGATCAGAAGGGTCGCCTATTTATTATCGGAGTTGGCGGTAGCGCCGGTAACGCCAGCCACGCGGTTAATGATTTTCGAAAATTAGCGGGCATTGAAAGCTATGCGCCTACCGATAACGTCCCAGAGCTTACCGCCCGAACTAACGACGAGGGCTGGCACACTGTGTTTGCTCAATGGCTGAAGGGAAGCTCCCTTAATAGTAAAGACGCGGTGATGGTGCTTTCGGTTGGTGGTGGCAATGTGGAAAAAAATGTCAGTATGAATATCGTTGAGTCTTTGAAGTTGGCGAAATCGGTTGGGGCAAAGATAGTTGGTCTGGTTGGTCGGGATGGCGGATATACTAAGCAGGTGGCTGACGCCTGTGTCGTAGTCCCGACAGTTAATCCGGAAACCGTTACGCCACACTCTGAAGCTTTTCAGGCAGTAGTCTGGCATTTGATCGTTTCACATCCAAAGTTCCGAGTTAACGAAGGAAAATGGGAAACAGTGCAAAAACCAACCAACCTCGTCTAGAAACGGCGAAGGCCGTTTTTTTAGATCGCGATGGCACCCTCATTAAGCAGGTGGAGTTAATGCACAAAATAGCGGACTTGGAAGTTCTGCCGGGAGTCCCAGAAGCAGTTGCCCAATTAAACCAGTTGGGTTTCTTGACGGTCATTGTTACCAACCAACCGGTAGTGGCTCGCGGCGTTGCGACGCCGGGGGATATTGAAAAAGTAAATACCGAATTACTTAAACGTCTCGCGGTTGGCGGTGGGAAAGTTGATGCGGTTTATTTTTGCCCACACCACCCCGAGGCAACCCTTGAGCAATATCGTGTTGTTTGCGATTGCCGAAAGCCGGAGCCGGGAATGATTTTGAATGGGATCAAGGAATTCAATATTGATCCAAGGCAGAGCTTTATGATTGGGGATGCGATTATTGATATAGTGGCTGGCCAAAAAGCGGGTTTAAAAACTATTTTGGTGAAAAGCGGCCCTGGGCATTCCGGCTTGGACAAAAAATATCCCGATGTTCATCCGGATTGGGAGGCGGCCGATCTTAGCGAAGCGGTTGAAATTATTAGTCGTCAGTCGTAAGTTGGTAGTTATAAGTTATGAGTAATATAAAACAGGCGGTCATTTTATGCGCCGGTTTGGGCACGCGATTGCGGCCCATCACGGACACAATCCCAAAACCGATGCTACCGATTCTCGGCAAGCCGCTTTTAGAATGGAATATTGAGCAGTTCAAAAAGCATGGAGTAGTGGAGTTTTTTATCAATCTGCACTATCTGCCGGAGGCAATTAAAAATTATTTTGGCGATGGTTCAAAGTTGGGGGTAAAGATAAATTATTTTTTGGAAAAAAACATTCTTGGCACTGCCGGCGGAATAAAAAGTTTTGAGAATCAGTTGGATGATGTTTTCTTCTTGATTTACGGCGACATGATCAGCTTGGTGGATTATTCCAGAATGACTAATGATTTTTTCGGAAAGTCGGATGCTATCGGAATGCAAAGAATGCAGAAGACGGATAATTATGCCGACGCGGATGTCGCCGAGCTTGCCGACGACGGCAGTTATCTCAAAATCCATCCCAAGCCGCACACAGAGCATTATTCCAACGCCTATCGCATGAAGGGAATCTTTATTTTGAAAAAAGATATTTTGAATCATATTCCTCCGGATACTTTCTATGAGCTGGGGAAAAATCTTCTGCCCGAGGTAGTGAGTAAGGGCAAGAAGTTTTATAGTTACGAATGCGATGATTACTCTAAAGGTATTGATACGGAGGATAAATGGCGAGAAGTTGAGGAATATCTAAAAAAGAGCTCGGCGTAGACCCCGCACCGAGCCGAGCGCTTCGCTTTCTCATCGTTTCAGGTAGAACTATGATTTGTGTTCTCGGGGACAGGTAATGCGAACTCCGTTGTTTTCCTAAGGAAAGCGGGTAAACGATGCAGCGCTCGATCTGGTGACGGGGTAGACGCCGGGCCTTTTTTGTTGTAAAATAACAGCATTATGCAAGACCCTAAATCTATTCTAGTAACGGGCGCCGCGGGTTTTATCGCGGGAAACTTTATAAGAAAATTTCAGAAAGAACATCCCAAAACCGAGATTGCGGGACTAGATAACTTCTTTAACAGCACTTCGGAGGCCGTTCCAGCCGGCATTACCTTCTACGAGGGATCAATCCGGGACGAGGCGATGCTGGAAAAGATTTTTTCCAAGCACAAACCGGAATATGTTTTTAATTTTGCGGCGATGTCTTATGTACCATTAAGTGTTGCAAAGCCAGTAGAAACCAGTGATGTGAATATCGTTGGAACGATCCTGGTTTTTAAGAAAGCCAGTGAGCATGGAGTGAAAAGGGTGATCCATTCCTCCACCTCCGCTATTGTCGGTACGGCCAAGCACTATCCTACTAATGAAAAAGACAATCCACCGGATCCGTTGTCTCCATACGCCGCTCAGAAGCTTGCTTGCGAACCCTTCGCGAAGATTTTTGGAAATCTTTATGGGTTAGATGTGGTTTGTCTTAGGTATTTTAACGTCTTTGGTCCGGGCCAGTACGGCGTTTCTCCGTATTCAACGGTTATCTCTGCTTGGTTAGAGGCAATATATTTCCCCAAGAATAAAAAAGCGGTTCTTTTCGGAGATGGTGAGAATCGCCGAGATTATTGTCATGTTGATGACGTCGTTGACGCTAACATCGGCGCCATGAAGTACGACGGAAAGTTTAATGGGGAAGTTTTCCATATTGGCACCGGTACTTATTTTTCTGTAAATAAAGTTTTAGAGATGATTGAGAAGATTACCGGCAAGCCCGTAAATCCGGATCGTCAGATGTCGAGGCCAGGAGATGCAAAAGATACTCTAGCGGATTATTCCAAAGCCAAGGAGTGGTTTGGTTATGAGCCGAAAGTAAGTTTTGAAGATGGTTTGAAGCGGACGATTGCCTGGTTTGAGCAGAGAAAAAAATAACCAGTGCGAACAATTTTTGTCACAATTTTTCAGGGCGCGGAAGCCAAAAATATTCTGCGTACTGATGTATATAAGCATCTGATCGTCAATCCGGAGCTAAGGTTGGTTTTTTTGGCGGGCAATCAGGATCGGATTGATTATTACCGGAAAGAGTTCAACGCTCCGAATGTAGTTTATGAAGTAGCCGAGATGGGGAAAATGGGTTTTTGGAATCGATTTTTTTCCAATCTGAAATTCCACCTTTTAAATACGGAAACGGCGGATTTGCGGAGAGAAATGATTTTTGAGGAGACTCATAATCGCCGCCGTTATCGCATCAGCCGACTAGTTAACCGTGTTTTTGCCAGACCGATAGTTCGGAAATTAGTTAGGTTATTAGATTACTTTTTAGTTCGCGATCAGTTTTTCGCCGCTCTATTTGATAAGTACGAACCCTCTTTAGTTTTTTGCGCGCATTTATTTGACGATCAGGAGACCCAGCTTTTGCGCGAGGCGAAGCGCCGAGGAGTTAAAACAATCGGTTTTGTGAACTCCTGGGATAAGATGACTGCTCGCGGTATCGTGCGTCTTTTACCGGACCGATTGGTTGTGTTTAATGAACTAGTGAAAGCGGAGGCAATTCGTTATGCCGATATGCCTGCCGGCAAAATAGTGATCGCCGGGATCCCACAATATGATTGGCATGTTAACTATCAACCTCTAAGCAAAGGAGAGTTTTTCCGTAAGAAGAATTTGGATGTCTCCAAAAAATTAGTGGTATACGCCCCGATGGGAAAAACTTTCAGCAATTCTGACTGGGACATAATTGATCTTTTGCATAATTGGATGGCGGATGGCCAAATCCGGAGCGCCCAGTTGATGGTGCGATTCCAACCCAATGATTTTTTTGATGAAGCAGAGATGCAGAAGCGTCCGTGGCTGATTTATGATCGTCCCGGTATCCGATTCTCCAAGGAACGCGGCGTTGATTGGGATATGAGCTTTGATGATATTCGCGGGCTGACTGACACCTTGGCCAACGCCGACTTATTTATTTGCTATGCCTCCAGCATGAGTGTGGACGCGGCGGTTTTTGATAAACCGGTGATTAATATTGATTTTGAAGTCCGTCCGAAAGAATTGATGTCTAAATCGCCGACTTATTTTTATAAGATGACGCATTATGCCAAAGCCGCGCGGACTGGAGGCATTCGCTATCCGGAGAGCAAGGAGGAATTTTTGAAGGATATTAATGATTATCTGGATAATCCGAAGCTGGATGATTTGGGCCGGCATAGATTGGTCGGGGAGCAATGCTGGAAATTGGATGGCCATTCCAGCGAACGGGTCGCCAAGATAATTTTAGAAAACGCTTAAAATGAAAAGCATCGGAATAGACATTGTTGAAGTAAAAAGATTTCGAAATGTCCCATACAAAAAGGGCAGCGTTTTTTATTCCAAAATCTTCAGCGATGCCGAAATCAAATATTGTTTATCTAAAGATGACCCCTACCCGCACTTCGCCGCGCGCTTCGCCGCGAAAGAAGCGGTTTTGAAGTGTTTGAAGAGCACAATCTATAAAATAAAGGAGGTGGAGATTCTTAACGATAAGAAGGGCGTTCCGTTTGTCCGACTTCACGGTCGTAAGTCGTTAGTCGTTAGTCGTTTCTTGATTTCGCTATCGCACACTAAAGATCAGGCCGCCGCCATCGCATTCTTACAATGATTAAATTAGTTCAAGAATATTTTTCGGAATCGGCTAGAAAATATCCTGACCATCCGGCGGTAGTTTTTGGCGAACGGCGCCCAACCTTCAGCGAGTTAGAGAAATCTTCTAATCAGTTCGCGAGGTTTTTGCGAGATAAGGGAGTTAGAAAGGGAGATCGGGTGGCTTTTTGTCTGTCGAAATCAGTTGAGGCCATTGAATCGATTTTGGGAATCTTGAAGGCTGATGCGGTTTATGTGCCACTCAATGCAAAAGCTCCTAAGGCTCGGATGTCGCAGATCATTGAAGATGCCAGGCCCGCTTTAGTTATTTGCGATATGGATACTTCAAAGTTAGTCGGGGAGGTAAAGATTTTTAATATCCAGACCGACCGTTCTTCTATTTTGGGATTTGAAGATCGCGCCGTTGATTATCAAAATGCTGGTTCGGATCCGGCTTATATTCTATATACCTCCGGATCTACTGGCGTCCCGAAAGGCGTGATGATTACTCACGACAATATTATCAATGCTACCGATTGGGCGGTGGATGAATTCGGAATTTCTCATGGTGACCGACTCTCTCAGCACCCACCCTTGTATTTTGATCTCTCCACCTTTGATTTGTATTGCGCTTTTAGCGCCGGAGCTACCTTGTTTCTAGTGCCGGAGTCGCTTTCAATCTTCCCCGGTCAGCTGATGAGATTCATTGAGGAGAACGAACTGACGATTTGGGACTCCGTGCCATCGGTGATGGTTTATTTGTCCAATGCTGATGTTGTGAAGGCGGGAAGAATGCCGAGTGTTCGAAAGATATTTTTCAATGGAGAGGGTTTCCCGGCCCGGTTTCTAGCGGAGTGGATGAAAACTTTTCCAGAAAAAGAATTTATTAATATGTATGGTCCAACCGAGACCACCGTGCAGTGTACTTTTTATCGCATTCCTGAACCGCCGCAAGATTTAACGAAGTTGGTTCCGATTGGGAAAGCTTGTCGCGGAGTGGAAGTTTTTGATGTTGAGGGAGAGTTGTACGTGGCTGGAAAGGGTGTCGGTAAGGGTTATTGGAATAATTCCGAAAAGACCAAAGCGTCTTTTGTGCCTGACGCGCGTCCGGGGAAGTCGGGGTTGGTTTATAAAACCGGAGATTTAGTTAGTTTGCGCGAGGACGGCAATTACGAATTCATTGGCCGGAAAGATTTCCAGGTAAAGATTATGGGAAATCGGATAGAGTTGGGCGATGTTGAGGCAGCCCTACTGGCCCTGCCTTGCGTTGCTGAGGCGGCAGTAATTGCAGTGGCGGTGAATGAAACTGACGGAAGCGAAATGGTCGGCTTTGTTAAGCTCAAGGAGGCGCGAGAAGAATCATTGATCAAAGCCGATTTAGCTAATTTGATCCCTAGTTATATGATCCCGGCAAAGATTGTAGTTCAAGATTTTTTGCCCAGAACTAGCACCGGCAAGGTGGATAGGAATAAATTAAAAGATGGATATAAAGTCTAAACTCAAGGCATTTTTGGAAAAAGAAACCCAAAAGGAAATTTCCGATGATTCGGAGAATTTACTTGCATCTAACATTTTAGATTCTTTTTCTATGATTAAGATTATCGGCTTTGTGGAATCGGAATTAGGAATTAAGCCGAATATGGAGGAGCTAACACCGGATAATTTTAATTCCGTGGCAACCATCAGTCAGATGATTGAAAAATGGAAATCAGGAAAATAAAAAAATCAGAGTGGGAGAAACTGCAGGCCTTCAACGCGGCGGAATATAAGGCCGACCATATTTTAACCAACAAAGTTTATTACGATTGGCAGTTTGACGCGCCTTGGAATTCGGATAAAGAAACTTATGAAACGCTGGGAATGTTTGACAGCAAGGGAAACTTAATCGGAACCTTCGGGCTTTTTTCCACGCCGCACAATCATCGCGGGACTATGATACTTGGGACTCAGCTTTGCAATTTGATTGTCAAAAAAGAGCTGCGCGCTTTGGGCTATGGATATCTTTTATTGGATAAAGCATCAACGGTCAACAAAATTACTATTGATCACACGATCAACGATTCGGCCTGGCCGATGTTTGAAAAGTCGGGTTGGCAGAAAGAAAATTTGAAGCGTTGGATTCACATTATCAAACCCGACAACGATCTTTACTCTCTCTCGGCTTCGGCGATCAAGCCGATTATGAAAAATGGCTGGCACTTTGATCAAGTTTCGCAATTTGGCGAAGAGATGGATGAATTTTGGAATCGCGCGAAGAAGCGCTACCCGATAACCCTTGAACGCACAGCGGAATATTTAAATTGGCGGTTCGCGAAGAACCCACTGGTGAAATATCTTATGTTTGTAGTTAAAGGCGAAGAGAAAATTAGGGGATTGGTGGTTGCTCGGTCCGAGAGCGTCAAAAACGAGAAGGGGCCGCTGGGTGTGAAGGTATTGAGGATCATTGATCTCATAGTTGATGAAGATGCCGAGGGATTTGCCTGCTCACGAATTGCCGAGTGCGCGCGCGAAAACAATTTTGATTTCGTGGAATATTTCTCTAGCGGCGCTTTTCACGATCAAGGACTGGAGGCGGCCGGATTTGAGAATGGCAACAAGGGAATTTTCGCCCGTTTACCAATTTTGTTTAACCCGGTCAGCTTCAAGCGTACTCATTTGAATTTTGCCGTTAAAACTAAAGACAAAAAGGATCTTTCTGATTGGTACACAACCAAAGGTGGGGGTGATCAGGATCGGGCTTAATCTCATTGACCAAGAGCTTATTTTAAGGTTATATATAGGTACTTTTGATGAGTAAACTATCTAAGCCTAAACGGAAAATTTGCTTCCCAATTATGAGCCGTATCCACTACGCGCGGCAGAAGCATTTAATGGGCTTGATCCAAAAAAGTTCCAAGTTGGATCTTCAGCTGGTGGTAGGCGGATCGGTTTTGCTGGATAAGCACGGTGAGCGGTTTTTGCCGGCAATGGCGGAAGCCGGTTTTAACGTTAACGAAACTTTATTCAACGTGATTGACGGCGGCAATCATATCGCCATGGCGAAGACCTCCGGCCTCGCCGCCCTGGAATTTTCCAACTCACTTTATAAATTAAATCCCGATATTGTTTTGATTCGCGGCGACCGCTTTGAACAATTAGCGTTGGCGATGGTAGCGGCCTATTTAAATAAAACCATTGCCCACATTGAAGGCGGTGATCTGACCGGTACGATTGATGAAAGTGTTCGGCACGCTATTACAAAACTCGCGCATGTTCATTTTGTGACCAACGAAGACGCCCGCAAGAGGGTAATTCAAATGGGTGAGAATCCCCGCATGGTTTTCAATGTCGGATCGCCCGATGTGGAGTTCGCGGCTCTAGTAGATAAGAAAAACGATGGCCGAGCCGTTAATAAAAGTGGTATGGGTTATGAAATTGATGTGAATAAGCAATTTCTGATGGTGATGCAGCACCCGGTGACGACCGAAAAAAATAACCGGAAGAATTTTGAAGAAACTTTGAAGGCGGTGGACGCGTTGAATCTGCCGACTGTTTGGTTTTGGCCGAACAGCGATGCCGGTACTAACGAAATTTCTAAAGCGATCCGTGTTTATCGCGAGCATGGGAAGTTGAAGAATAAAAAAATTCGTTTTGTTACTGATCTTTTGCCGGATGATTTTATCGCGTTGTTACGCAGAGCGAGCGTGATGATCGGCAATTCCTCCGCGGGGATCAAAGAGTCTTCTTATTTAGGAGTACCGGTAGTGAATGTCGGCACACGTCAGGCCAACCGTTTGCGATCGGAGAACGTTGCTGATGCAGGGTACAAAGCTGATGTGATCAAGAAAGCCATTCAGAAGCAGTTAACTCATGGAGCGTATAAAAAATCCGATCTTTACTACAAGGCCGGCTCCAGCCGGAAAATTGTTGAGGTTCTATCAAAGATAAAACTTAATCCGCAGAAAAAGTTTTACACCATTTAATGGCAAAAATTTTGGGAGTTATCACCGCGCGGGGTGGCTCTAAGGGAATCCCGGGTAAAAACATTAAGCCGCTGTTAGGTAAGCCGTTAATCGCTTACACGATTGAAGCCGCCAAAGCATCAAGCGTGGTTGATCGTTTGATTCTTTCTACCGACGATCTGGAAATTGCTGAAGTGGCGAAGCAATACGGTTGTGAGGTCCCATTTATTCGTCCAGCTGACATCGCCGACGATAAAGCCGCGCATTTACCGGTATTGCAACACGCGATTAAAGCTTTGAAAGAAAAGGACGGTTATGAGCCGGACTATGTTTTGTTGCTCCAACCGACCTCTCCGGCCCGGCAATCCTTTCATATCAAGGAAGCCGTGGAGTTGATAGAGAAAAGCGGCGCGGATTCCGTTTTGAGCGTGGCGGAAATCCCGGAGAATTTTCATTACAAGAAAGCGATGGCCGTTAATGAAGATGGAGTTTTGCGGTTAGTTAAGGATTCCGGGCCAATTTATAACCGAGTGGCCCGTCGCCAAGATTTGGAAAAAAACTACTGGAGCGTTGGTTCTATTTATCTTTTCAAAACTAGTTTGTTGTTTGATCAGGTAAAGCCGAATTTTTATGGCGAAAAAACTATGCCCTACGTGATAGACGCGAAGTATGTCGTGGATATTAATGTTCCCGCGGATTGGGAAGTGGCCGAAAAAGTGATCAAACGACTAACGACTAACGACTAACGACTATGAAAATTTTAATTACCGAGCCGCAGGATTATTCCAAGAAAGCTGTTGAGATGTATAAATCTCACGGCGATGTGGTTTTAGGTGGTGAGCCGGACGCGGAGACGGGGGTGATAGCGATTCGGTTAAAACACAAGATTGATAAGAGCTGGATGGATAAAATGCCGAATTTAAAAATTATTGCTTCACCAACTACCGGATTGAATCACATAGATATCGCCGAGGCGGAGAAGCGGGGCATTAAATTGATCACTTTACGTGGACATACCGACTTTTTGGATAAGATCACTTCTACCGCCGAAGAAACTTTGGGATTGATACTGGCTCTAGTTCGCAAGATTCCGCAAGCGCACGAGCATGTTAAGGGCGGAGGATGGAATCGCGACGCTTTCCGAGGTTATCAGTTGGCCGGTCAAACACTCGGCATATTAGGATTGGGTCGGCTTGGTCGGATGGTGGCGCGTTATGCAAAATCAATGGACATGAAAGTAGTCGCCGCTGATCCCGGTATTACCGGAGAGGAAATGAGCAAGCAAGGAGTAACAAAAGTTAGCCACGAAGAATTATTCAAAAATTCCGACATTCTTTCTTTGCACGTGATGTTGACCGATAATACTAAGAATTTAGTGAAAGAGGGAGATTTGAAGTTAATGAAGCCGTCGGCTTTGTTAGTGAATACGGCTCGGGCGGAAATTATGGAAAAGGGAGCTTTAGAAAAAGCATTGAGAGAAAAATGGATCGCCGGGGCGGCGGTAGATGTGATGTGGGACGAAGAGGGTAGTGGCGCGCATTTGGCCAAGAGTGAACTCTGGGATATGGCAAAAAGCGGTCAGCATAATTTGATTATCGTTCCGCATATCGGGGGCGCCACTTATGACGCCATGCAAATCACCGAAGAATTTATCGCCGATTTAGTGAAAAAAGAATTAACAAAGTAATGAATAATTGCGTTTTAGTTCGCAAGGAAGATATTGATAAAACTTTAGCGACGGCGCCGGTTCAGGGGAAAAAATTACTGGAGCCATTGAAATCTTTGGCGGCGGCCAACAAAATGCCGCTGAATATTTTGGAAGATAAAGAAGTTTTGAGTAACGACGCGGAAGTCCATATGCATGAGGCGGATTTGTGGCTTTGCTTGGAAGGGGAGGTGAAATTTATTTATGGCGGCGAGATGGCGGACCCCT
Source organism: uncultured Candidatus Saccharibacteria bacterium (assembly GCA_964545345.1). GTDB lineage: Bacteria > Patescibacteriota > Minisyncoccia > UBA6257 > WO2-44-18 > JAUSKF01. Next base: position 15,809 of record CAZJFE010000002.1, read on the forward strand.
GGTTTAAGAAGAATGCCGACGGCAGCGAAGATCAGCGCGAGATTAAAGCAAAATCAATTCGCGGCGGTACTGAATCGGTATTAAAACCGGGCGACTGGCTCTGGGTTCCCGCCGGACAGCCACACCAGCATTTGTGCGAAGGCACTGCTAGGTTAGCGATCATTAAAGTCCCGAAGGTGTAGACATTCGGGACTTTTTGTTCTATAATCTTCGCGGTTGTTTCAAAACTCTTTCTAAGGAGGAGCGTCGTGGGAAAGGTTGTGATCGGTGAGAAGTGGATGAAGTGGACGTTGTTGGAGGCCGGAACAAGAACCGGATCTAAGCTGTTGCAGAAAGTGATCGGACTCGCCGCGCCTACTTTTGCCTTTAACGTTGTTGCTTCGTTTGTCGTTGGTTTGATGCAAACATTAGCCGGTTTCCTGGCAGTGAAGAAGCAGGGTAAGTCGTTTTTCCCGAACCGTCAGCAGGTCTGGGGATCGATCGCCTTTGGAACACTGGCGACTTTTTCAACGATTGTGCCTTTCACGATTTTTTATCTTGGCGGCGATATTGGCGTAAACACCTTTATCATCACTCTTTCTATTGTTCCCGGAGCGTTCATTGACCGAATCTTTTTCGGTCACAAGCTAACCGGTCGTCAGTGGGCGGGAGTGGGAATGGCGGTAATAGCTGGCTACTCTGTTCTCGGGTGGCCGACTGCTCAGGGATTTTTTTCCCTGCCGTTGTGGGTCTGGCTGTCGTTCGCGGTTATGATGGCAAATGCGGTTAATCAAGGAATCACTCAGAAAGTTAAAGATGTTGATCCGATGGTGAAGAACTTCTGGGGCGGGTTTACCAATGTGGCGCTTTCGCTGGGAGTGCTCGCGTTTATTGGCTCACTTGGCGCCCTGTTTGATTTTTCGCCCCAGCTCCGCAAGCTCTGGCTAGCGGCCCCGTTGGTTGGTGGAATCGTGATCGCCATGTGGAGTTTTAACCTCCTGAGTTACAAGGGCGGCGCCAGTATCGCGCTTAAGAAACTAGTGATGAACGGCACTTATCTTACCGCGGTGATGGTGCTTAGCGTCCTGATCCCTTATTTCAAAGAATCAATGACTTGGGGTAAGGCGATTGGTATTCCGCTCTACTTTGTCGCCTTTGCTTTGATGGATAACGGCACCTGGAATTATGTTTCCAGCTGGTTTTGTAAGGAAACGGTCAAGTCCGGATCCGACGCCCCCGTGAAGGTCCCGACAAAAGTTTAATCTTCGGCCCCCGCGTAAAACGCGGGGGCCTTTTTGTTAAACTTTATTTATGTTCATCTGGTTTGTTTTGGCTTTGGGTTCGGCGATTTCTAATTCCGCTACTCAAGTTATTCAAAAGTGGGCAATCAGCGCCGGGCGTCTTTCCAAAATCTCTATAACGTTTTTGTCTTCGCTGACCGCTTCTTTAATATTGTTTGCGCTTTCCGGACTTGTAATTGGCGTTCCGGTGATCCAGCCGGGATTTTGGCTGGCCATCTTCATTACCAGCATATTAAACGCGATTGCTTTCCCGATAATGTTGAAGGCGTATTCGCTGGGAGAATTTTCCACGGTTTATTCAATGATTCTGCTGACGCCGGTATTTCTGGTCTTTACTTCGTTCTTTTTCCTGGGAGAAGTTCCGACTTTACCGGGACTGGTTGGCGTAGTCCTGACGGTGGTCGGTTTATCGGTAGTGACTTTGAGCGGCCACAGGCATACGCAGGTACCGAATTTCAAAAAAGGGAATTGGTTGGGAATATTAGTGGCTTTGATTTGGTCGGTGACGGTTAATTTTGATAAATTGTCCGCCCGGTATACCGATGCTTTCTTTGCTCCCGCTGTGAGTTTCGGTATTCTGGCGTTTTGCTTCGCATCTTATTTACTCATTCGGCATCGGAGTTTATTGGTGCGCGCGCCGAGACTCCCGGATATAGAAGAGCCGATGCCGCCAGCCGGTTCTATTAAGGCGGGGTTGTTAATCGTGTTACTACTCGGTTTGTCGCTGGCGTTGGGGAACATTTTGCATAATTCCGCGTTATTGCACGGCCCGGCTTCTTACACGATCGCCATCAAGCGTACCGGAGTCTTGTTCGGCGTGATTTGGGGCTGGCTGTTCTTCAAAGAAAAAAATATTGCCGGGAAAGCTTTGGGCGCCGCGATTGCTATCGGTGGAGTAGTTTTGATCCTGTGGTCTTAGGTTTTTGTTAAACTTTAATTATGTTCTCTTGGCTTTTTTATTCACTCGGTTCGGCTGTCACCACCTCTCTCACTCAAGTTTTTTCTAAAGAGGCGATTTTAGACCGCCGATATTCTAATGTGGCGATCAAGTTCGTCTCGGCTTTGGTGGCTTCCGTGCTCCTATTTGTAGTTGCCTACCTTTATGGATTTCCAAATTTGGATCCTCGTTTTTGGCCGGCGGTGATTATTACCGGAGCAATTAACAATGTTTCCGCGTTGATGTATTTGCGCGCTTACCAAGTCGGAGAATTTTCATCTGTTTATTCAATGAGTCTGATGACGCCGATCTTTCTTTTATTGACTTCTTTTGTTCTATTGGGAGAGAAGCCAACTCTGCTGGGTGCCGTCGGAGTGTTTTTGACGATTATCGGTTTGTGGGTGGCATTTAGGAAAAATACGGCGCAGAAAAACGTGCAAGATTTTACTAAGGGCAATTTGCTTGGCTTGTCGGTCGCCCTACTCTCTTCCTTGAGTGTCAATTTTGATAAAGCCGCCGCGTTGTATTCCAACCGGATTTTTGCTCCCGCGGCCACGCTGGCTTTCATGGCAATCAGTTACGGATTGTATTTGTTGGTTAGGCGTCAACGTTTCTTTGTTGCCGAATCCCTGCCTACCGGCAGGCAGGGCCTACAGGATGAATTGGCGCGAAAGGCGCCCTGGTGGTTTGCCGGCATGCCGCTTTTGCTACTAATGGGAGTTTTGAGCGCCGGCGGTACGGTGCTTTATAACTCTGCTCTGCTGGGTGGCTTCGCCTCTTACACGATCGCCGTGAAGCGGGTCGGCGTTTTGCTTGGTGTTATCTGGGGTTGGTTATTTTTTAAGGAAAAAGATTTGGGTAAAAAACTGCTCGGCGCCGCTATTGCCATTGCCGGCGTGGTTGCTATATTGTGGTCATAATGAAATACACCTCGGATAGCATCTGGGAGAAGATAAGCAAAGGAGTATTTATAATCGCTGAAATCGGCAAGAATTTTATTCAAACCGAAGAGCCGCAATCGGTAGAAACCTATTTAAAAAATGCTAGGCAGTTAGTAGATGAGGCAGTTGCCGCGGGAGCGGATGCAGTCAAAATCCAGACGCATAACGTTGAGGACGAAATTTTAAATATTAGCTTCGTTTCCCCTCATTTCCCGAATTGGAAGAGTGGCGATCGCTATGGCTGGGTAAAGCGGAATACTTTAGGCACGCCGGTCAAAGAGTTTTTGTTGCCGTTGAAGAAATATTGCGAGGAAAAGGGAATTTTCTTTTTTTCTACACCAATGAGTCGGGGAGCGGCTAAGATTTTGCATGAAGAAGTAGACACCCAGCTTTGGAAAATCGGATCAGGCGATATTTTGGATTTCGTAGCGTTGGATTACATGCGGAATACTGACAAGCCGATTATCTTGTCTTCCGGGATGAGCACGATTGAAGAGGTGGAGCAGGCGGTAAAATTTTTGCGGGCAAAGAATCCTCGCGTGGCGCTAATGCATTGCGTTTCCAAGTATCCTTGCCCGCCGGAGGATTTGCATTTGAGCACGATGAACTTATACCGGAAGAAATTTGATATGCCAATCGGATTCTCCGACCATTCCATCGGTATTGAGCCGGATATTTTGGCAGTAGCGATGGGAGCAACTATTTTAGAAAAACATTTTTCTATGGCGCGGGACATTTGGGGTCCGGATCATAAAGTTTCTATGACTCCGGCGGAATTAAAGGATTTGGTCCAAGGAGTGCGGGAGTTAGAAAAAAACCTGGGCAAGAAGCAGGAAGTCTTGGAGAGCGATTATGGCAAACGAGGGATGGGTAGCGAAGCAAAAATTTTACAAGAAGGCGAAACTGTTTTTCGTCCGCTTTTCCGCAAGGCGTTGATGGCTGGGCAAGATATTCCGGCTGGCGTCGTAGTTACCAAAGAGATGCTTTACGCCATGCGTCCGCAAGCGATGGCCGGTGGATTGCCATCGGAAAAATATGAGGACGTTTTAGGCAAGCAAACTAAAGTTGCCCTGAAGAAGTTTGATCCGATAACATTTGACATTCTAGTCTAAATCGGATATTATCTAGCCAGCTTTGTTCCATGCATAAGTGTTATGCGTGGGATTCATTAAAAGATTTATACATGGAGGAGGCCTAGGTGATCGTTACGCTAATCGCTCGAGATGTGGCGCCGTCGCAGATTTTGGAGAAGGTGCGGGTAGAATTACACGCGCGCGAGAGGCATGAAGTGCGGGCGTTACTTGCTCATGGGAAGCCGCTGGATGATTTCTCTGTTGAGTCAATTCAGGCCATGGTGCTTACTTCCAACCTGGTTTTGGCCGGTATGTCGTCTTCTGAAAAGTTGTCCAAGGAAGAAATCGTCGCTGTTCAGACCGCAATGGATAACGACATTCCTTATGGGTTCGTTAACGATATTTTTGACTGCTACAAACGTCCCTGGTTCGCTCCCTTCCGGGAGAAGGCCAGTAAGTTGTTCGTGGTGGCTCCCGATGAAATTCCGGAAGCAAAAACGCTGTTTCCGAACGCGGACGTAGTGGCAAGCGGCAATCCCTGTTGGGAAGACTATTTTGACCCGACAATGCCCAAGTCCGAAGTCCGCAAGCTGTTGGGAATTCCTGATGAGCACAAAGTTGTTTTGTGTGTTGGCGGTAAGGATCCGATCGGGAATATGATTTACGGCGATACGATTCGGGCTATGACTGAAATCGCGGGCACGTTTGATCCTGCTTACACAGTGGTTCTCGCGCCACACCCCGGAGATCCAGTGAAGCCGGAAAATTATGAATGTTTCGCGGAGTTCAGCAAATTCCCGGTGGTGAAAATTGCCAAACCGGGAGTGATTCCGACCCGGGATCTGATTGCTGCTTCCGACGTTTTAGTGGTGTTGGCTTCTAATCTTGGAATTGAGGCGGCCTGCCAGCGTAAGCCGGTGATCCACTACTTCCATGAGCTTTACGAAAATAAGGTCCGGAATTCCGGTGGTTGGCCCTGGAAGCCGATAGATATGCGGATTGCGGCCGGAGCGGGTAGGATTTCATGGCTGGCAGAAGAGATAGAGTTCTTTCTTGATCAGTATGCTGATTCCCAGATGCGTCATCGTCAGGAAGAAGTCTTCCCGACCGTAACTGAAAAAGGCGTCGCGGCTCGAAAGATTTGTGATGCGTTGGAGTCCGATGTCGTGAAGAAGTAAAAAATACGACCCATTATCATACGATAATGGGTCTTTTATTTTCCCAAATTCTACGCTACACTATCTTAGTTATCCGTAATTCATAATTCGTTATTCATCATTCAATGAACAGTCTAAAACTTGGCGTAATTGGTGTCGGTTGGGTGGGCGCCCAGCTCAAGCGATACTTTGAAGAATTTAAGGGCTACAAAGCGGGGGAGGATCTGATGCTTTACGATATTGATCCCGCAAAATGCGCCGGCGATATTAATCTGGCCGACGTGGTTTTTGTTGCCGTGCCAACGCCGCGCGACCCGAAAACGGGCGGTTGCGATACTTCTATCGTTGAAGATGCCGCTAGTAAAATTAAAGGTGAAAAAATAGTGGTTTTAAAATCAACTATTACTCCCGGCACTACCGAAAAATTGCAGCAACGTTATCCCCAGCACAAGTTTTTGTTCAACCCGGAATTCTTGAGTGAAAAAACCGCTTGGAGCGATATGTTGCACCCCGACCGGCAGATTGTCGGTTTTACTGAAAAGAGCATGGACGCGGCGCACTTAGTCCTGTCTTTGTTGCCGCGCGCGCCTTTTATGTCTCCCTGGGGGGTCAATACTTATAAGCACACTCGCATCAGCGCTACTGAAGCCGAGATTATTAAATATGCCGGCAATGTTTATTTTTCACAGAAAGTGAATTGGGCTAATGCTTTAGCAAGAGTCTCTGAAAAAATGGGAGCTAATTATGAAAATGTTCGCCAAGGAATGTCCGCAGACCATCGAATCGGGGATTCTCACCTTGATGTGACTCATGGCGGTTATCGCGGCTTTGGTGGCTACTGTTTCCCCAAAGATACCTCCGCGTTTATGACGTTCGCGAAAGAAAATGGGCTAGAAGATGTGCATAATTTACTAATGGCGGCCTGGAAGTTTAATGAGAATTTGCTTGCCGAACAGGGTTTAACTTATGACGACGTGAGTAAACATATTAGCGATCTTGAAGCTTTAGAAAAAAAGAAAAAGGCGCAGGAGAACAAAAACTAAATGAACGCCCAGGCCTTGAAGAATTATTATGTTTGGGGCATTAAAGCCCTGATGTTTGTGATTCCATTTCTTTCATTTTGGATTTCTAAATCCATGTTTTTCCCTTATATCTCCGGGAGAAATTTTGCTTTTCGGATTTTGGTAGAAATCGCTTTCGCTCTTTGGCTTGGTCTGATCTTTCTCAACAAAGAATACCGACCCAAGCTCACTCCTATTGTTTTGGCAATTTTGGCCTTTGTGGCGGTCATCGGGTTAGCGGACTTGCTCGGCGTTGATCCTTACCATAGCTTCTGGTCTCGACTGGAGCGCATGGAGGGGTATATGATGGTTTTGCATCTCGCGGCCTACTTCTTAGTTTTAACCAGCGTTTTTCGCACGAAAAAGGAGTGGCTGCAATTTTTTAATTTATTTGTAGTAGCCGGAATTTTAGTGGGAGCTTATGGAGTTTTGCAGGTGTTTGGATTAAAAGAAGCAATCCAGGGAGGAAATTTTCGTATTGATGGAACCATCGGCAATCCGACCTATTTGGCCGCCTATCTGACGCTGGTTATTACTTTGGCGTTGGTCTTGATGGCTAATGTTGCCAACCGAGCCGCGAAATATTTCTACGGGGTGGTGATTGCTTTCAATTTGATTATCATGTTTTTTACCGCTACCCGAGGCGTTACCTTGGCTTTGGTATTGGCTGTTCCCTTATTCCTTGTCCTCTATTTAATTTTTGACCGCACTCAGGGCGAGCAGAGACTTAGAAAAATAATTTTGTGGGTGTTGGTAGCGGCAGTATTGCTGCCGGTTGGGTTGTGGCTCATCCGCGGTACTGATTTAGTGCAAAACAATCAGGTTTTGTCTCGTCTGACCTCCATTTCTTTGGGGGAGCGGACTATTAAATCCCGATTCGCGATCTGGGGCCTAGGTCTGCAGGCGTTCAAAGAGCGGCCGATTTTAGGATGGGGGCAGGAAAATTTTCTTTATGCCTTTTCCAAATATTACAATCCTAAGCTTTATGATCAGGAGCCATGGTTTGATCGGCCTCACAACATCCTGTTTGAGTGGTTACTCAACGGCGGAATCTTGGGACTGCTATCTTATTTATCTTTATTCGGCGCTTTGATTTGGTGCTTGATTATTCTGGGTAGGAATAAGCTTCTTAGCATTAAGGAAACTTTGATTTTGGCAGTGGCGGCGTTTGCCTATCTTTTTCAAAACCTTTTTGTGTTTGATAATTTTAATACCTACGTCATCTTTTTCGCTTTGCTGGCTTATGTCAACCGGATGTCTGAGGGGGTATTCCCGGATGGGCTAATCAAAGTTAGAGATTTCTATTTCCCCGAGAACCCAAAAATTTCCAAAATTTTTTTCGCGGCGAGCTTGGTGCCGGTCGCTTTCATAATTTATTTCGCTAGCGTCCGCCCTATCGTGCAAAGTCGGGGGATTATCGCTGCCCTTCAAGCCACCACTAGCCAAACCGATCCTATCAACAAAACATTGGGAGAATTCCATAAAGCCCTGGAGTTGAACACTTTTGCTAACACGGAAACCCTGGAACAGCTTGCCAGAGTCGCCGGATTGTTAATCGGCAATGGTAGTTATCCGCTGGACGCCAAGAAAAATTTTATTGAGTACACTACTGAGAAAATTGAAGATTTTTTGGAAAAACATAATCAGCAGATTCGCCTCCATTTGATGGCCGCGAATTTGTATCAATCAGCGCGGTCGTATGACCCGTCATATTTCGGCAAGGCCCGCTATCATTTGGAGTTCGCTAGAAGCTTAAGTCCAAACAAACAACAGATTTTATTCTTGCTCGCGGATAATTATTTACTAACCAATGAAATTGATAAAGCTTTGGAAGCGCTGAAAACAGCGGTTGATTTGGAGCCGAGCTACAGAGACGCGCAATTAAACTACGCCACGTTGGCGATCTTTATGCAGAAAAACGACATCGTTCAGCAGGTGGTGAAAAATCTTAACGACATTCGCTTGAATTCAGTAGACACCAAGCTTCCGCACGCTCCCTTGTGGAATTTTATCAATGATTTGAAGCGATTATTTGATGTTTATATGCGCGCCGGTCAGCCACAAAATGCTCGAGCTATCTACGATTACACGCTAAAGTTGAAGACCGACGTTGAGCAGTATGGTATTGAGATTTCGTACGGAACTGTAGTGAAAGCGATGCAGGACACCCTCCGAGAATAGTATTTTCATATTTTCCAATTCAATAGCAGCGAGGTTTTTGCGTAATTCCGAACGAGATTCCGAGACGTAGCCCCGCGCGAATAGAGATTTTTTCGGGGACCCTTTAGGGCCGGGAAAATATCGTGAAATGAGCGCGTTTCGGCCGTCGAAGGTCGAGAGAGGAGTTAGGCAAAGGCCGAGCGAATAGTTATCCACAGGGATTATTTGCATTCTTTCTTTGCTCATTTATAATTAAGGTAATTTAAAAACCCGTCGAATTTTATTATTAAATAAAAAATAAATTTTTAGTTACCAAAATGTCTAGTTTCAGCTTGAGCGGTCGTCAGTTGTTGTCGGTTTTATTATCGGTCGTAATCTCCGTGATGGCCATTTCTTTTATGGCTGACGCGGTTAGCTACATTGATGCGGACAGCATCGGTGTTGCTACTGCAACTCCAGGTGTTGCCTTAGGCGTCAAAGGAGCGGCTCACGTTGATGGTTTCTTGGTAGTTGATTATATTCGCGCTACTTCTACGACTGCGTCTTCTTTCGGATCTACTTCTCCCGGTGGCTACGTTTTGGCGGTCGGCGGTTTTGGTTCGGTTAAAGGAAACTGGAACGTTGAAGGCACCTCCACTATTTCTTCCGTGGTTGCCACTTCCACTCTGTCGGTAGGTAGCAGCTCTCCGGATATGGCCTTTAGCGTGATTGGAGATTCTCTGATCAATGGCGCTTTGGCGTTAGGCGGCTTGTTGGATGTCCAAGGAACTGCGACTTCCACAATCGACGGCGGGTTACAGGTTGATTATGATACCTTGGTAGTTGATTCTGCCGCTAACAGTGTTGCTATCGGCACTACAACCACTTCGGGTGCCGAAGATATTACTGGCCCAGCTCCGAAATTGATTGTCGGTACAGGCAGCGCTTCTACCACTGTTGCCATTACTGGTGGCGCGGAAGTCGGAGGAGCTTTGCTCTTGAAATCGTCTGATGGAGATGGCTGCATTTTGATCAGCCCGAGCCAACTTGAAGCTGACGCTGATGGAACCATTGCTCTTGTTGGCAAGGTGGTTAGCTGCCCAGAGTAAGGACTTCTTTAATAGTCTAAGTTAATCTAATGAAAAAAGTTCTAACAACTTTAATAGCTTTAGCTACAATGTCGGGTGTGGCGTTGGCCGCTTACAACGATGTCCAATTGTCTACCTCCTCGGCGACAATCCTGCAAGTTACGCTAGATGGTAGTGTCTACAATCTTGGTGTAACCCAGGGCAACGTTGAATCAATAAACACCAATGCCGGTAGTCTGACCTTTGTGATGGGTTCAGCTTCCGTTCTCCAGATTACTTCAAGTGATCGGTTGGATTACACGACTTCTTTGGGTGATGCAGTTAAAACTTTCACCTGTGGAGCGTCTTCTTCTGATCTCCACATTGAATACTCTGGCAGCGGTACTAACAGCGTAACCGTTACTCCTACCGGAGTCTGTTCCACTGCTAGCTCTGGTGGCGGAGGCGGTAGTGGAGGTGGCGGAGGGGGTGGATCTTCCCCAAGTCCGTCTCCTAGTCCAACCCCAACCCCAGCGCCAGCTCCGACTCCGGCTCCAAGTCCGACTCCAGCCCCCGCACCGGTTCCAGCCGTTGCCGTGGTTGCTACGACTCCAGCTGCTGTTAATGCCGCCGCTCCCGCGCAGTTAGTTTCCCCAGTATTTAACACAAATTTAAGCGTTGGATCCAAGGGAGACGACGTTAAGAGATTACAGCAACTTTTAGCTTCGGATAAAGAAATTTATCCCGAAGGTCAGGTTACCGGATATCTTGGTAATTTAACCAAGGCCGCTATTCGAAAATTTCAGCTCAAGTACGGAGTTATCAAGAAAGCGACTGACCCCGGAAACGGAAATCTTGGTCCAAAGACCCGAGCTAAAATGAAAGAGGTTTATGGTAGTGGAACAGCGGCTCCCGCCCCTGCTTCCGGCGCCCAAGCTACTTTGGACGCTCTCAACAAACAGTTGCAAGAGTTGCAAGCGAAAGCCGCTAAACCAACTCCTGCTCCAGTTCCAGCCCCCGCTCCGTCTACATCTGCTCAACAGGCCCAATTGGATTCTCTGACAAAGATATTGCAGGAGTTGCAAGCAAAAGCCGCGGCGAAACCGGCTCCCGCGCCAGCTCCGACCCCCGCCCCGTCTTCCAATGCTGCATTGCAATCCCAATTGGATGCCGCGCTGAAAGCGTTGAAGGAACTACAGGCCAAAGCGGCGGCTCAATAGATCCGAATAAAATCCCCCCTTGTCCCTTACATAAGGTTTATGTGAGGGATAGACTACGGGGGGATTTTGTTTTACGATTCAGGAAATGAATCCCGTTAGAAACAGCCAAACCTAAATAACCATGACAATTAATATGCAAAAATCAGTCGTGAATAAAAAAGTAGTATGTGTGCCACGGGTACGCCCGGCAGGCGCACCCTGCTTCTAACGGGATGAAAGGAGTTATCTTAGCGGGTGGCTTAGGGACTCGGCTTCACCCGGTGACCTTGGAAATGCCCAAGCCATTATTGACCGTTAAGCGGCGGCCGATTTTGAATCACTTATTAGATTTGTTTAAGAAACACGGCATTGATCAGCCGACGATTTTGATTAACAAAGGCCACCTTGAAGATTACCAGTGGTGGCAGAGGCGTTATGAGAAAGAAGTGCCGGCGAATTTGGAATTAGTTGTGGAGCCGGAACCGCTGGGCACTTTCGGTGGATTAAAGATTGTTAAAGAGCGTCTGACGGAACCGTTTATTTTGTCTAACGGCGATGAGCTAAAGGATTTTGATTTAGGGGCGCTGGTCAAGGCGCACAGAGAAAATCCTACCAAACCGGTGGCGACGATCGCCCTTGTTGAAGTAGAAAACCCATCCGATTATGGAGTACCGGTTTTAGATGGAGATAAAATAAAAGAATTTTTAGAAAAACCGCAAAATCCGCCGTCCAATTTTATTTCTTCCGGCCTCTACGTGGTGGAACCGGAGATTTTTCAATACGCGGATTGGTCAAAAAACTTTCTAATGATTGAAAGGGATATTTTCCCGAAAGTAGCCGCTGCCGGCAAATTGGCCGGTTACAAAGTTAAAAACGGCAAATGGTATGACTGCGGGACGTTTAGCCGCTGGGAAAAAGCTATTAAAGAGTGGTAGTGTTTTTTTGTTATCTAACCAATCTTGTCAAGAAGCGGAGATAAAATCCGAATTGCGGCCAGATGTGGAGGCGGTGAATAGAATTCATCTTGCGCCAGATCAGGAAGTTGGTGATCAGTTGTGTGATCAGGGTGGAGATAGCGGCGCCTTCAATGCCCCAGATTGGGATCAGGAGGAAGTTGAGTAATATGTTCCCGACAGCGGAAACCATCACGAACCAGACAAAACTTTTTTGCGCGTCGAAGGCGAAAATAGCATTACCGATTATGGCGGATGGGTAGACGATTAAGACGGTGAAGATCAGGATGCGGAAGGTGTTGATAGCCGGGAAATATTCCGGTCCGAATAGGATATTGATAATCGGGCCGGCGAAGATCACTCCCAAAATTACAACCGGGATAGCGCACAGAATCACTCCGGCAATCGCTTTCTCCAACAGGGCGGCCACTGCCCCGGGAAAGGTTTTGGCCATCCGCGCCATTACCGGGAAAATGCTGGAAGCAAGAAGAGTTGGGATGATGTATAGAAGCAATACCGGCTTTTGGGCGGCGGAATAAAATCCGACCTCCGCGGCCGAACGCATCCAGCCAACCATAATAATATCGGTGTTCAGATTGATTGCTCCCATCAGGCCCATTAAGCCAAATGGCCAGGCGGTCGCCAAGATATCTTTCACGAGCTTTTTATCAAAATTAGAAAAGATATTTCCGAAATATTCTCGTAGGACGAACCAAATCGCCAACAATCCCAATCCGCTACCTATCGCATAGGCGTAAGCCAACGACTGGCTGGTGGGAGTAAAGGTTAAGAAGATAAATCCCAGAACAACAATGGCTAGGTTGGTGAAGACTCCGATCAAGGATTCTATTTCCATTTTTTCCATCGCCCGACTAATGGCGGATCCTAGGTCGCGCAGGGTATCAAAGGCGAAGACAAACATCAGAATTGGCATGATAATCGCCGCCTCCGGGATGTTGGTGAGATAGGGCAGCGCAACAGCCACTCCGGCGATTAACAGGCCCAGCAAGACTAATTTCGTCCAAAAAGCAGTGGCGATGTATTTATTCCTGAGTTCCGGGTTGCGTGAGGTTTCTTTGGTGATTAGGGCATTGATTCCGATATCGGAGAAAATGGTTAAAAAGGCCGCCAAACCCAGAGCGTAAGAGAAGGCGCCCCAACTGGCCGCGCCGAGTACTCGGGCGGCGTAAATTACAATCGCGGCGCGGAACAGGCGTCCGGTAATTTGACCGAAAAATAACCAGAAAGTGTTTTTAGCGATGGTTTGACCGACTGTCCTGTTTTTCAGCAGGAAGTTAAAAAGAAATTTGAACATTTACTTGAGGTTAGTGAACAAGTACTTAACCGTGCGAAGAAGAATAATGAAATCCAGGGTAATGGAGCGGTTTTTCAGGTAATACATGTCATATTGGAGTTTTTCGTAGGCGTCTTCCACCGAAGCTCCATATTTGTAATTTATTTGGGCCCAGCCGGTGATTCCGGGGCGAACCAACAAGCGTAACTCAAAATATGGAACATCTTTTTTGAGATGGGTGACGAATTCCGGACGCTCGGGGCGCGGACCGACAAAGGACAGATCGCCGCGGATAATGTTGATCAATTGCGGGATTTCATCCAGGTGACTGCTACGGAGGAATCTTCCGATCAAGGTGGTGCGATCATCGTTCGGCTTCGCCCATTGCGGGCCATCTTTCTCCGCGTCGGCGCGCATGGTTCGGAATTTATGGATCATGAATTCCTGCTCGTTCCGGCCGCTACGTTTTTGCTGGAAGAGGGCCGGCCCCTTAGAGGTGATCGCTACCAGCAGTCCTAATAAAGCGGCAATCGGCGATAAGATGATCGCCAACAAGGTTGCTAAAATTACCTCAGTAGGACGCTTGATGAATTCATAGACCTTATGACTTTTGGATAAGTTTTCCAGAAACCAGACCTCTTCCAGTTCGGCGAGCGGCAGTTTTTGGAAGACTTTTTCATAAAGTTCCGCCAAGTCCATCACTTCAATTCCTAAAACCAGGTTTTTGTAGATTAGGCGCGCCGCTTTGGAATTTTTCTTGATATGCGCCGGTACGACAATCAAGTTGATGTTGTTGGTGAGGATAATTTGGGCGAGATGTTCAAACTCTTTATCTTGCAGGCCTTCTTTCATCCAAAATTTTGTTTCATAGCCAAGTTGGGGGTTTTTGGCGATGTGGTCGGTTAGGTCTTCAACGGTTTTATTGTAGCCGATCATCAGGATTCGGTTCTCGGGGGCGCCGGAGCTAAGCAGGGTGTTATAGAAAGTGCGCCAGAAATAGCTGGCCAGGCCGAAGATTAAGAGAGCAGTGAAAAGATTAGTCTTCGGTGTAATGCCTAAGATTGGTAAAAAGTAGAAGAGGAGCGTGGCGATTACGCCGTTGAGGATCAACAGCGAGACGAATTTTTTATAAAAATCCAAGTCGTTTTTTAAGCTACGCAAATCGTACAAACCGCCAATGTAAAAACTCAATAGCCAGATGAAAAAGATAGCCGTGAACGGCCAAAAATGAAGGTCAATAATCACCCGATTAAGTTCGCCATAGCGAATAAATAGGGTAATTGTCAGAGATGCGTATAAAATAAGAACATCTCCTAAAAGGAGAGTGATCTGCTTAAGCTTTACACCTAAGTCCATTGACCTTATATTAGATAAAGTATGGAGGATAGTCAAAAAGCCCCAAAAGACATTTTATTGCCAGGCAGCATCATTGTGGCCGCTCTTTTGATTTCCGGAGCGCTGGTTTATAACATTGGTTCCCGGTCTTTGGACCCGGCGGTGCCTGAGGCCCAAGCTGATGTTACTAAGATGGATCTGGTGGATGACGATGTTATCGTGGGGAGCGCCGACGCGCCGGTTACAATCGTGGAATTTGGTGATTACCAGTGTCCGTTTTGCGCGAGATTTTTCACTGACGTTGAGCCGAGGTTGCGGGAGGATTATATCAAGACTGGCAAAGCCCGAATGGTCTATCGCGACTTCGCCTTTTTAGGCCCGGAATCGGCTGACGCGGCTATGGCTTCTCAATGCGCGGCTGAGCAAAAAGCATTTTGGAGTTTTCATGATGCCCTGTTTGCTACCGAAGTCAGAGATGGCGTAGAGCACAATGGCAATCTTAATGAGCAGTTGTTTAAAACTATCGCTTCCGGCCTGAAGCTGGACCGCGCCCTTTTTGATAACTGCCTTTCTTCCAAGAAATATTTCAAGGAAATTGAAAAAGATTATAACGACGGTATTGCCGCGGGGGTACGGGGAACTCCGGCTACCTTCATCAACGGGAAAATGATTTCCGGAGCGGCTAGCTATGATTCCTTTAAGTCCGCGGTTGATGAAGCATTAAAGGCGGTTAAGTAACAACGGATGGAGAAAATGTCCAAGAAAAGCGAAAAAGAGGTTGAGTTTCTGAAAAATCTGGAGGATCAGTTTGAAAAAGCTAAGCCGGTCAAGGAAGTCGCCGACAAGCTTTCGGAGCATGGATTTGAGGCCTATCTCGTGGGCGGTTGCCTGCGCGATCTTTTGCTTGGGAAAACTCCTAAAGATTGGGATCTAACCACCGATGCCAAACCGGAAGAAATTCTGAAGGTTTTCCCGGATAGTGTTTATGAAAACCAGTTTGGCACGGTTGGAGTGAAAACTCGGTCTGATGATCCGGCAATGGCGTTGGTGGAGGTGACTACTTTTCGGAAGGAAGGGAAGTATACCGATAAGCGGCATCCGGACGAAATTACTTTTGCAAAAACTGTTGAAGAAGATCTTTCCCGGCGTGATTTTACTATCAACGCGATGGCTTACTTGGTGCATCCTGATAAGCGCCGCGCCGAAGGTTTAGTGGATCCGTTTGGCGGTAGGAAAGATTTAGAAGATGGGGTGATCCGGGCGGTTGGAGAGCCAAAGGAGCGGTTTGAGGAAGACGCGCTTCGTTTGATGCGAGCTGTCCGATTCGCCGGCCGATTGGGTTTTTCTGTTGAGGAAAAAACCGCCCAGGCGATTAAAGAAAAAGCCGGTTTGTTGGAATTTATCGCCAAAGAGAGAATTCGGGAAGAATTCTGCAAGTTAGTAATGACCGACAACGCGGCCGAAGGAGTGCGTCGCATGGAAGAGCTGGATCTGTTGCGTTATGTGATGCCGGAATTACGCGAGGGCGTCGGGATGGATCAGAACATGCACCATGTCTACACTGTCTTTGAGCACAACGTTAACGCGATGGCTTACGCGGCGGATGAAAAATTTCCGCTGTATCTTCGTCTGGCGGCTTTATTGCACGACGTAGGCAAACCGAAATCTCGCGAGTGGAAGGCGAAGCCCACAGGCACTCGAACGCATAATGGGCAAAAAGGCGAGTGGACCTTTCTTCAGCACCAATATATCGGAAAGAAAATGGTGATCCCGATGTTGGATAAACTAAAGTTCCCTAAAAAAGAGATTGAAAAAATCGCTCTTTTGGTGCGCGAGCATATGTTCGCTTTTGACGCGGATCTGGGAACCGCTCGGGGCGCGCGCCGTTTTGTGAACCGAGTCGGTCAGGATAATGTTGAGGATTTGATGAAGCTACGCGAGTGTGATCGTATCGGCTCGGGCACTGAAGTGGCGGTGCCGATGCGTCTTCGTAAATTTAAGGCGATGATTGAGATCGCCATGAAGGATCCGATTAGCGCCAAAACCTTGAAGATTAACGGCGGGGACGTTATGAAATTGTTGAAGATTACTCCCGGGCCGAAAGTTGGCGCGGTTTTGGCTGTGCTTCTTGAAAAAGTTTTGGATAATCCGAAGCTCAACGAGAAGGCCAAGCTTTTAAAAGAGGCGGAGAAGTTGGGGAAATTAGACGACAAAGAACTTTTGGGATTGCGGGAAAAAGCTAGGAAAGAAATAGAAGAGGCGCAGAAAAGAGTTGACGAAGGGGTAATGGACCAGTATGGTGTTAAGGGTCCGATGGCTAGACCTCCAAAGAGGAAAAAGTAAGTTTGCGGGCTGTAAGCAAAGCTTTCGGCCCATCACTCGGAGAAAGCGCACAAGTAAGCTTGTCCGATTCTCCTTCGTTCGGGCTGTAAGCAGAGCTTGCAGCCCATCATTCGGAAGAAGCGTACAAGCGAGCTAGTACGATCTTCCTTCATTCGGGCTGTAGTATATCGGCAGTACACACGCCCCGCCCCCACACCAAAATTTCGGAGAGTAGTATATCGGCAGTACACACGCTTCGGGTGCGTGAAGGCCGGGTTCGATTCCCGGCTCTCCGACGGTGTGGTGTGGGGGTGAAGGTGCGTGAGGGCTGGGTTCGATTCCCAGCAGCCCGACTAAACAAAAGCAGGCCCTATGGCCTGTTTTTGTTTGCTGCCTCTATCCGTAATCTGTTAGACTGTGGGCGTTCTTTGAAATTATTAGAAAGAGAGGCCTTCCGTGAAAGTAAAGATTTACGACGACATCCACTATTTGACCATTTTGCATTGTTTGCATGATTTGGAGTTTGATCCAGAGGTCACCGAAGAAAATACGGAGGCGATCTTTGTTCGTTCCAAAGATTTGAAGAAAATGACCCTACCGAGGACCTTAGTGGCGATTGGCAGGGCCGGTTCCGGTGTGGATAACATTCCGCTTGACTGGTGTAGCCGAAATGGCGTGGCGGTGTTTAACGCTCCGGGCGGCAATTCTAACGCGGTCAAGGAAATGGTATTGGCGGCGCTAGTGATGGCGGCTCGTCCGATGTTTCAGGCGGCGAACGCATTAGCCAAAGACCCGAAAAATCCCGAAAAACTAAAGAAAGAGTTTAAGGGAAATGAATTGGCGGGAAAGCCCATCCTGATTTTAGGAATGGGCGCAATCGGTTCTCGGGTTGCCAAGATGTGTTTGGCTTTGGATATGGAGGTCATCGCTCATGATCCGTTTGTTGACCGAAAGAATTTTGATCCGGTAATCAAATTTGTGGATTCTCTGGACGAGGCGGCGGAGTTGTGTCCGAGGTTCATCACCATTCATTCCGCGTTGACCGATCAGAATCGGGAAATGGTGAATGAAAGATTTTTCCGAGGCGGAGTCGGTATCATCAATTTCGCTCGGGCGGAGTTCGTCGCTGAGCAAGATCTTTGCGACGAACTGAAGACCGGCAGGGTGGGCGCCTACATTTCCGATTTTGTCCCGAAGAAAATTCCGATTGAGGAATTTTTGAAAACTGGCCGCGCTGTTTTCTTCCCCCATCTTGGCGCTTCTACCTGGGAAGCTGAAACTCTCGCTACCGAAATCGTTGGAGAACGGATCAATAATTTTTTCTACTACGGAATTTGTCGGGGTTCGGTAAATTTTCCGGATATGCCGGATGAAAAAGTTCAGGAAGGGCGAATGCGTTTGCTGGTGAGTAATCACGACGCGCCCGGGCTAATCAAAAAAATTAGCGAGACGATTAGCGCCGCCGGATTGAATATCGGCTCCATGACTAATCGGAGTCGCAAGGATAGTGGACTCGCCCTGAATTACGTTGATGTTGATACTCAGCCATCCGATGAGCGTTTGCGGAAAGTCGTTGAAGAAATTGGGCAGATCCCCGGCGTTACTCGCGCCAGGATTTGCGATCCAAATTCAAGATATTGAGGATTATAATTCCCCGCCATTGACGGGGAATTTATTTTTTGTATGATATAGCTGGTTTCATTGATAAGGAGAAAGCAGTGAAAATTCAAGCGGAATATATTTGGTTGGATGGTCAGGGGAAGAAAAAGCAGCCAGGAAATTTTGATCAAATGGCCGAATTGCGTTCTAAGACGCAGATCGTCTCTGTCCCGGATCTAAAGCATCTTTATCCGGATCAGCTCCCGATTTTGTACTTGGGTGAACAAGTTGGTAATTGGGGGTTTGATGGTTCTAGTACGGAACAGGCCCTTGGAGGCGACAGTGATTGCGCTCTGAAGCCGGTCGCGGTTTACAGAGACCCGATTAGAGGTGGTTCCAATATCTTGGTGATGTGTGAAGTGTTGCAGCCCAACGGCCGTCCGCACTGGAGTAATACTCGGAGGAAGCTGGCGAATGCCGCTCTCAAGCATAGGGATGCCATGTCCCTTTTCGGTATTGAACAGGAGTACACTCTTTTTGCCCGGGATATGAAACCCCTGGCTTGGGCGATGCTCGGCGCGGATCCGGTAGCGCAAGGTCGCTATTATTGCGGAGTTGGCGCTGACAGAATTTTTGGCCGAGAGCTAATGGAACGTCACACTAAAGCTTGTATTGATGCCGGCTTGAAGATTGCCGGAACAAACTGGGAAGTGATGCCCGGGCAGGCGGAATTCCAAATTGGACCACTGCCCGCTCCGGAGGTCGCGGATCAGTTGTGGGTTGCTCGTTGGTTAATCCAGCGTATCGGCGAGGATTTGGGAATTGTTGTTTCATTCCATCCGAAACCGATGGGGAAGGACGCGGACTGGAACGGCGCCGGCGCTCATACTAACTACAGCACTGGGACGATGATGGAAAAGGAAGGTGGCTGGAAGGCAATCAATGAGGCATGCAAGCGTCTCGAGGCCAGTCATAATGAACACATTAAAGTTTATGGAGAGCGCAATGATCAGCGTTTGAGCGGAAAGCATGAAACCTGCAAAATCACGGAGTTCTGTTATGGCGTAAGTGATCGAGGCGCTTCGGTGCGTATTCCAATGGGAACGGCGAAGAAGAAGTGCGGATACATTGAAGACCGTCGTCCGGCGGCGAACATGGATCCATATTTAGTTTGCCGCGCTATTTTGGAAACGGTTTGCGGCGAAGGATTTAAGAAATAAAGACATGCCCCGTGTTCTCACGGGGCTTTTTAATTTGGAAAAACGAATTATAATGAAGTAATGAAATGGCTTAGTTGGGCGATGCTGGTTATGGGGATTTGGCTGATTCTTTCACCTTTTGTTTTGGGTTATTGGGGCGTTACTTCGGCTCTCTGGGTTCAGTTGGTAGTCGGAGTGTTGGTAGGTTTGTCCGCCATCTGGCAGTTAGTGGATACAAATGACAATACTAATAGCGATCTATAACAAACATCCATGGCAAAAATAATTATTTACTCAACTCCGACCTGCGTCTATTGCAAGATGGCGAAGGATTTTTTCAAGGCAAATAATCTTGCTTATGAAGAGCATGATGTGGCGTCCGATATGAAAGCTCGCGAGGAGATGGTTCAGAAGTCCGGTCAGCTGGGTGTTCCGGTAATTGATATTGATGGGAAGATCATGGTTGGTTTTGATGAGGAGGAGCTTCGGCAGGCGCTTGGTTTATAACTGATGCATATTTAAACATTTAAATATTGAAATATTTTTTTATGTACGATCTTGTAATTATCGGCGGCGGCCCGGGCGGGATAGCGGCCGGCGTGTACGCCGCTCGGAAGAAAATAAAATCTGCCATTGTGGCGGGGGATTTCGGAGGCGCTTCAAAAGTATCGGCTGACATCCAGAATTGGATCGGAACGAAATCAATTTCCGGTTATGACTGGTCCAAGACGTTGGAGGGGCACCTGCGGGCTCAACAGGGAATTGACGTGATTCATCCGGATTTGGTTGAGAAGGTGGAAAAAATAGATGCCGGTTTTTCCATTAAGACCAAAAGCGGGAAGTTATTGGAATCAAAGACTATTCTGGTAACTACCGGTAGCGCGCGGAAAAAGTTAAATATTCCCGGAGAAAAAGAATTTGACGGCAAAGGAGTAGTTTATTGTTCAACTTGCGACGCTCCGATTTTCGCCGGGAAAACGGTGGCGGTAGTGGGCGGAGGAAATGCCGGACTAGAGGCGGTTTTGGATGCCGATCCGTACGCGACCAAAATTTATATTTTGGAATTTTCCGATCAATTGAAGGGAGACGCCGTGACGCAGGAGAAATTGCGAGCCAATCCGAAAGTGGAAATCATTACCGGCGCTAAAACGTTGGAAATCATCGGAGATAAATTCGTCAGCGGTTTGAAGTATGAAGATATAAAGAGCGGCGAGGTAAAGGAATTAAAGTTGGAGGGGGTTTTCGTTGAGATTGGAGCTTATCCGAATGTCGGCTTTGTAAAAGAATTGGTTAAGACGAACGATTTCGGAGAAATTGTAGTGGATCATAAAACCCAAGCCACTTCTATGCCGGGAATTTGGGCGGCCGGCGACGCCTCAGATGTTTTGTACAAACAAAACAATATTTCTTCGGGTGACGCGATTAAGGCGGTTTTAAACATTGTTGACCATCTCAACAAAACCGAATCTCAGAGGGAATATTCAAAATAGATGGCGCCACAACAAAATCTGGTTAAATTTCAGCTCCAGTACGCTTCCGGCGAGTTTCATAGATTTATTAATTTAGTCGTGGAATACAAGTGGTGGATTCTTGGCGGCATCGTTGTCTTCTTATTGCTTCTCCGTTGGCTGTGGCGCCGGTAGCCCTTCTATTTGGGGATAAGCTAAAAATGTGATCTGGTATAATTAAGTTAATGAATCCCACACATAACAAAGAGTGCCGTGGGATCGTAATAGTCGTCGGGCGTAATTTATAAACATAAAAAATAATTAAAGACAGAGAGCGAATAAATAACTCTTTGTTATGTGTGGGATGAATAAAAAAATGCTTCTTTGGTTAGTGGTTGCCGCTGTTTTGTTGGTCGGAGGGTATTTAGTTTTTGGTCCGGGTAAATCCGTAGTTCCCCTACCAGGTCTGGGAACATCACCGACTCCAAGCACTCAGCCGTCGCCCGCTCCGACTACCGGAGGATTAGTTCAGGTAGCGATTCGCGGATTCTCGTTTGTAGGAGCAAGTACTAAGGTGGTGCCTGGCACTACTGTCGTTTGGAAGAATTTTGATGATGTGAATCACAGCGTTGTTGGAGCTAGTTTCCAGAGTAAAATTTTGGGTAAGGGGGGATCTTATTCCTATAAGTTTACTAAAGAAGGCACCTATCCCTATTACGACGGTCTCCACCCTGAAACCAAAGGTGAGATCATCGTTCGGAACAGTAATTTCTAGGTTTTTAAGGTTAGACAGTTAAAAAAATAATTGCTAAACTCTTAGCAATTATTTTTTATGGCGAAACTCTTTTATTTGGGATCGGTTCTGGCATTTGGCGCGATCATCATTGGAGTTTCTCTTGACCGCGGTTTGTTGTTTTCGGAAAAATCCGGTCTGACGGCAGGATTCAAATTAGTGGCGGAGATTCCGGTTGTTGGTGAGAGGCCAAAGACCAATGGCTCACAACCTACGACGACGAAACCGGAAATTAAGAAAGTTTTTGCCGTTGCCAAAGTCGCGCCACATCCAACTCCTATTTCGGCTCCAGCGCCAGCAGTAGCTCCGGCCACTAATGTTGCTGTGACTTCGGCGCCGGCTCCCCAGCCGACGCCAACTCCATTACCTGCGCCGGCCCCGTTGCCGGTACCGACTTCATCACCCACTCCCGCCTCGGCGTCCACTCCCGCGCCAGAACCGACTCCCGTCCCAACGTCTTCGCCAGCGGAGCCGACCCCGCCACCAGCTCCTGAACCGGTTCCCGCGCCCGTTCCTCCGCCACAGCCCGCTATTGTTGATCCGGTGATCAGCGAAATTTTATTTGACGCGGTTGGCTCTGATTCCGGAAAAGAGTTTATAAAAATTTATAATTCAAACAATACCGATCTCAATTTAGAAAATTGGTCGCTCAAAAATGGAGACAGTTCTTTGGTGAAAATTGGTTCAAAGTCGGAAGATGTTTTGGTGGTCAGGGCGAATAGCTACCTAATCGTTGGATTGTCCGGAAATACCGATGCCGACATAACGCGCTCCGCGTCTCTGCCTAATGGGGTGGCTACCATTGTATTAATTAATGAAGCGGGCGCGATTATTGATTCCGTATCATACGACGGAGCCAATTTTGCGGAGGGGCAAAGTTGGGTAAGGCCTTAGGGTTTCGGGCAGGAGTTTTCGGTGACGCTGGAGATAACTTTTGCAGTCACTACTTCGGTAATTTTACTGACCAGAGTTGGATTGTTTTGGATTTCTGATATTTCCTTGACGATTTCTCGGGTTCGTTGAACGGTTTTAATATCCGAGGTTGGCTGTTCGGAATATTTTTGGATAATGCTTTCTATCGTCTCAAAATTGTCGTCTAACTCCTCAATTAAAATCTCCCGCTGATATTTCGGCGTCGCGTATAAGTTTTCTGCCGCTTTCTTAATCTCCAGCGGAATGTAATTTTGGTCGTTGAGATAGGCCAGTCCCTGTTCTTTAATAGAATCCGGGGCGAAGTAAAAAGCCGCGCCGGCCACGACGCTAGCGATCGCCAGAAGTATCAACAGCCGGATTAGTCCAAACATGGTTCTATTATAGCATCGCCGATAGCTATTTTCTTTAATGATTTAGTTTGCTAAAATATTTTTTATGCTCTACAAAATCTTGGCCGGATTAGTTTTAGCGGTGGTGGTAGTGGTCGGAGTTTATTTAGTAGCGGCAGACGTGGCGGGTGAGTCAAAAGAAAATTTATCAGAAAATTCTATGGAAAATAATTTACCAAAATATGATTTCCCGAATGCCGTAATTGAAACCAGCATTGGAGCCGTTGTGGTCAAACTTTATCCCGAGGATGCTCCTAAGACCGTGGAAAACTTTAAAAAGCTAGCCGGGGAGCAATATTACGACGGCCTGACCTTCCATCGGGTGATCCCTGGTTTTATGGTTCAGGGCGGCGATCCGAATTGCACTTCGGAGCGCAGTAAAGGGTCTTGCGGCAGTGGTGGTCCGGGATACAAATTCGCGGATGAACTGAATCCGAATACCGCTTCCGCCAAGGAGGGCTACAAGAAGGGTGTACTAGCGATGGCGAACGCCGGGCCGAATACCAACGGCAGTCAGTTCTTTATTATGGTCGCCGATGTTCCGTTGCCCCACAACTACACGATTTTTGGAAAGGTGGTTTCTGGTCAGGAGATAGCTGACAAAATTAGCATGGTCAAAACAGGGATGAATGATCGGCCAGTGGAAGCGGTGGTTATTAATAAAATTACTGCACAGTAAAAAAAATAAACCCCCGACTCGGGTCGGGGGTTTTGGTTATTCTTCTTTGCTTAAGAGCGGGATTACCTTACAATCAACGAAAGCTCGGATTTCTTGTTTCAAGAATTCTCTATCGTTGAAGTTATTATCAATTTTCCAATCAGCTTCGGCGCCGATTGTTCTGATTAGCTTTTCTGTTGGCGACTCGTCTTTTTTCAGAAATTCTTCGTAGGATATATTTTGATCGTCGGGTTTGTCGCTACTGGCGAGACCGCGTTTCCAGCGAACTTCCGGAAGAGCAGTCACGTATAGAAGAAGATTATTACTTTGCTGTCTGAGGGCATCCTTGTCGGTAAGCCAGCGGATGCTATCTACCATCCTAACGGTGGACCGATCTTCTCGGACAACGTTGAAGATTCTCTCGGTGATCCGGCCCTCTCCGAAGTTAGAATCCATGAGGACCGCGAATTTCATGCGATTTTCTCTGGATTCAAAAACTCCATATTCTCTGAGGGTTTTGGCAATGGCGTCAGAGGTACTAAAGGAAGCGACTGACAACACTCCGTATTCACGCAGAACT
Source organism: uncultured Candidatus Saccharibacteria bacterium (assembly GCA_964545345.1). Classification (GTDB taxonomy): domain Bacteria; phylum Patescibacteriota; class Minisyncoccia; order UBA6257; family WO2-44-18; genus JAUSKF01. The sequence goes on from CAZJFE010000002.1 coordinate 40,166, forward strand.
TCCCGCATGAGGGTTTGCGATGTCCCTTTTCCGCCCCGTTTTTCCCCGACAAAGCCGATTACAACCACGTTTCTCATTTCAGTCTCCTATCCAGTATTTTCAAAATGTCCGACAGGGATTTTACCACGAAATCCGGCCTTTTCGCAACCAGTAATTTACGGGTATTGTAGCCGCCGGTAAAGGCGATTGAGATGATCCCGGCTAGATTAGCGTCTACTATGTCAGAAGCGGTGTCGCCGATGTAGAAAGCTTGCTGGGGCGGGATTCGGAATTTATCCAGCATTTCTAAGAAAGCAATCCGCTTATTTTCCCGTCCGCCAACTAGAAAATCAAAATGCTTTTGGAGGTTCATTTGCTCCACTCTTTTTTCAAAGAGCGGCTGGTTCAGGGCGCTGACGATGCCGGTGATAATTTTCCTCTCACGCAGCGCATGAGCTACGGCAATGGCGTCCGGGCGCAGTTTTGATTTGTCCCAGATGGGGTCTTCCGTAGCGCTGAATGTTTCCTTCAGCTCTTCTTCGGTGACGCTTTCCGGTAATCCTTGCGAGCGGTACCAGGCGGTGTTGATCGGAGCGGCATTTCGGAATGCCCGCAAAGACGGCGGCTTCAATTTATATTTGTGAAATACCGAGGACGTCCTCGCATAAAGCACATGCATGTCGTCAACCAACGTTCCATTGAAATCAAACATTGCCAGTTTGTATTCCACCCACTGATCCTTTTGAGGAACTGGCTGTATAATAAACTAATGGTGGCGATTTTGCATAGTGTCCGCAGTCTTCACAACGTCGGTTCTATTTTCCGCACGGCGGACGCCGCCGGAATTGAAAAATTGTATTTGTGCGGAATTACTCCGACGCCATTTGATAGATTCGGCGCCGTAAGACAGCAAGTAGGGAAAGTTTCCTTAGGAGCGGAAAAAACCGTGCCATGGGAAAAGATCGCTTCTACTACTCGGCTTATTGATAAGCTAAAAAAGGAGGGATATAAGATTTTTGCTCTGGAACAATCAACCAAATCCATTCCGTATAACAAAGTTGGCGCTTTGACGCGTCAAAGCAGGGTAGCTTTAGTTGTTGGGCATGAGGTCAAGGGTCTGCCGGCGGCAATTTTGAAGAAAGCTGATAGAATTCTAGAGATACCGATGGTTGGCGAAAAAGAATCTCTAAACGTGGCAGTCGCCTTCGGAATAATGGCCTTCAGATTAATCCATGGCTAAAACTTTTTTACTTTCACTTTTAATATTCTTGGTAGTGGCCTTGTGGGCGTTGCTTTCCTGGATTGGAAAAGTACCGCTGGAATCTTTGCGGAAAACCGAGATTATTCTCGGAGGAAAAACTTTCAAAGTAGATGTGGCGGAGAGCTTCTCTACCCGAGCGACTGGTCTTTCTGGTCGGTCGGTTTTGGGTGAGGATGAAGGGATGTTGTTTATTTTTCCATTTCCCGGAATTTATAGTTTTTGGATGCGAGGAATGAATTTTCCTTTGGACATAGTCTGGATTAGCGGCAATCGGATAGTCGGCATCGCGGAGAACGTTCCGGTGTCTTCAGGTTTAAGTTTACCGACCTATTCACCCCCCGGCCCTATTGATAAAGTAGTAGAATTAAACGCAGGAGTAGCCAGTAAGCTAGAGCTCAAGATTGGCGATAGCATTTCTATTAAATGACAATCGTTTTAAGAAAAGGGGACAAGTTTTCGGAAAAATTTAGGGGATTTCTGGAGAAGAATCGGGTTAACAGCGGTTTTTTCTTTGGCTTGGGAGGCTTTCAGAAGGTAGAGATCGCTTTCTATGATTTGCGGACTAAAAAATATAATAGGAAAAAATTTATCGGGCCGTTTGAGGTATTGAGCTTGATCGGGAATGTCGCACAAAACGGTGATGAAATTATGGTTCACGCGCATGTTGTTTTGGGAGATAAGAATTTTAAAACTTTTGGCGGGCACTTAGTGGATGGAGTGGTGGGTGGCACGTTGGAGATAAATTTAAATGAGTCGGGAATGATGGAGAGGAAGTTTGATGACGAAACCGGTTTGAATCTGCTAAAGTAATAAGGATTTAAAAATAAAAACTTATGGCAAAAATTGCGATTAACGGTTTCGGCAGGATCGGGCGGTTATTTTTTCGTCAGGCATTCGGTCAGAAGGGTATAGATATTGTCGCTATCAACGATTTGGGCGACATTGAGAACCTCGCCTATTTATTAAAATACGATTCGGTTTATAGAGCTTACGATAAAGAGGTTTCTTTTGATCGCGATGCCAGCGGTGTTGGCGGTCATTTGATTGTCGGCGGAAAAAAGATTCAGGTCATTCAGGAAAAAGAGATGGCCAAGCTTCCTTGGGGAGCTTTGAAAATTGACGTGGTGGTTGAATCCACGGGAGCTTTTGAATCTTTTGAGAAATCGGCCCCGCATGTCACGGCGGCGGGCGCGAAACGGGTAGTGATCTCTGCTCCAGCTAAAGATGCTGAGGGAGTTGCCGGAGGAAAAACTATTTTGATGGGTATCAATGATGATCAGTTAGGAACTTGCCAGGTTTCTTCCAACGGTTCTTGCACCACCAATGCCACTTCCCCGGTGGTTGCGGTCCTTCATGAAGCTCTAGGAATTCAAAAAGCGATGCTTTCTACCACGCATGCTTATACCGCCACGCAAAACCTTACCGACTCTCCGACCAAAGGAAAAGATTTCCGTCGCGGTAGGGCGGCGGCAAATAATATCGTCCCGTCTTCTACCGGAGCGGCAGTCTCGGTGACTCGCGGAATTCCAGAGTTGAAAGGAAAGTTTGATGGAATTGCTTTGCGGGTTCCGGTAGTTACCGGTTCACTTGCCGATATTACTATGTTGGTCAAAAGGAAAACGACTGTTGAGGAGGTTAATTCTATTTTGAAAGTTGCGGCTGAGAGCAAGCGTTGGAAGGGAATCCTGGAATACACCGATGAGCAATTGGTTTCCTCTGACACTATTGGTATGGTCCACGCCGCTTTAGTAGATTCTCAATACACGAAAGTGGTTGATGGTGATTTAGTGAAGGTGCTTTCCTGGTATGACAACGAGTGGGGGTACGTGACTACGCTTGTAGATCATGTTAGAAAGGCAGCTGATTCAACATAAAGATGATAAAAAAGATTCTTGTTTTATTAGCGGCGGGAGTGGTTGTGGCTTCGGTGGCGGGGGTGGGGGTCAGATATGTTTTGGAAAGTAGCCGTCAGCCAGAGTCGTTAGTTTTAGCGACCGCTTGTAATGCGGATTTCCGAGACGTCGAAGGGAGGCAAATTGTGGGGTCAAATCTTTTGAAATTATCAGCCCCATCTATCTGGGAGCAACAGCAACCCAATCCTGATTTTGATGAGAGAGTATTACATTTCCTTTATAGAGGCGACCCGCGTAGAGATAGCGCCAAGTTAAACGCGAGGTTTGTTATAAATACAAGTAGAGAATTTCTGGACGATCCTTTTGATCCTAAAGGTGTTAAGGCAACCCTTGACGCGCTGGGTAAGATATATGACAAGCGCTCACTAGCTGGAGTTGGCGATAAGGAATCATTAGAGATACCCATCGGCCCTATTGCTCAAATTATTCTTCCGGGGTCCTATGAATATTTGGAATCTTCCGATGGGGCTTGGAGGGGCTATTACTACATTACTTTATACGTAACGCAGGACGCCGATCGCCACGAGCCTTATGCTCAGTTCATTCTGTTCAATAAAAATTCTGTCGGTTCTCCGGTATTGTCGGGCACGGTAGACCTAGAAACCTCGGAAAGGTTATCTCTCGATCAGCGATTGGATAATTACTTTAAAAATGATTCTCAAAAAGATTCCGATAATAAGTTATACGAATTGATTAACAAAGATATCGGCGCGGCCAATCAGGCAATCCGAGACGGAAGAATCACAAAGGAATTTGCCTGTCAGCTGGATAACTTTAAATCCGTGATTAAGAGCATTAAAGTTACTCAAAAATAAGTTTTTATGAAGATTTACCTCGGAGGCGATCATGCCGGTCTACAACTGAAAGATAAAGTTAAGGCGGTACTTGCGGAGTGGGGGTACGAGGTCAAAGACTTCGGGCCGTTTGAGTTTAATAACGACGATGATTATCCGGATTTTGTTAAGCCGGTAGCGGAAGCAGTCGCCAAAGAGCCGGAGAATAGCCGAGGGATTTTGTTTGGCGGTTCTGGGCAAGGCGAGGCGATGGTGGCGAATCGGTATAAAAAAATCAGGGCCACGGTCTTTTATGGCGGGCCGGAGGATATCGTCTCGCTATCTCGTCAACACAATAATGCCAACATTCTTTCTATCGGGGTGCGGTTCATTGAAGAAAAGGAGGCGATGCGTGTGATAAAAATGTGGCTAGAAGCAAAGTTTCCGGCTGAGGAGCGGCATAAACGCAGAATAGACAAATTTTAGAAATTTCAGTATTATCTTAGCAGTTCATTGAGGAGGATGTATGGCTGATCCCATCGTCATTTCTCCAGTTTCCGGAAAACTTACCTGTAAGTGTGTTGGCTCCATTCTTGAATTTGGCGGAAAGATTCTGATGCTGGATCGTCGTAAGGGCGTACTGGGCTGGGCCTGTCCGGCTGGACATATGGATATTCATGGTGAGGATTGGTCTGACTGTGAGTCGCGCGAGGTAATGGAAGAGGTTGGCATCAATTTTTATACGAATTCGTGTAAGCCAAGATCTAGCTTTGATGCAGATATCAATAATCAGTGCAGTCGTGGAGCCGCCGGGCATTGGTGGCGCGTGAATCATTATGTTTTTAATCAAGAGCCGATGATAAAGCTTGGTGAGCCCGACAAGCACAAGGGCATTGGGTGGTTTCGTCCTGAGGAGCTGGAAATGATGGAACTTGAACCCGTTTGGAGAGCTATTTTGCAGAGAGTTGGTATCTTGAAGAATTATGTTGATCCGGCGTAAAGCCGGATTTTTTTTATGCTAAAATTCACTTATGCAAGTAATTCCCGGTATAGAAGGAGCGGATGCCGAATCCGTCAAAGAGCAATATGAGAAAGTTAAAGATTTGAATCCTGATGGTTGGGTTCATTTAGATATTACCGACGGAAAGTTTACACCGGCGGTGAATTGGGGCTCGCCAGAAGGGCTTAAGTCCTTAGTCCCTAGTCGTAAGTCGTTAGTCGAGCTACACCTGATGGTGGAGGATGTGGAAAAATCTATAGATAGTTGGTTGAAGACAGGACTGATCAAGCGGGTGATTGTTCACCTAGAGGCGATGTCTGATCCGGTTTTTGTGATTCAAAAATGTAAGGAATATGAAGTTGAGCCGATGTTAGCAATTAAGCCGGAGACGGAGGTTGAGCGTTTATTCGCGCACAAAGATGATTTTCGCGCTTTTCAGATCTTGGCGGTTAATCCGGGTTGGTCGGGTCAGAAGTTTAATGAGGATTCTTTGGCAAAAATAGAGTGGATTAAGGCCAAAATACCGAATGCTATAATAGAAATAGACGGGGGCGTCAATCCGGAGGTAGCTAGGAAGTGTTACCAGGCCGGAGCAAACGTCTTAATCTCAACTTCTTATATCCAAAAGAGCCAGAGTCCTCAAGATGCATACAAGGAACTATTCAATGATTGAGCCATTGCACGAAAAAAAGTTAAAATTTCTTGAAGAAAAAGCGAACCAGATTCGTGAAGATTTGATTGAGACTCTTCTTGAGGCGGGCTCCGGGCATTCCGCCGGGCCGCTTGGAATGGCGGATATTTTCACCGCGCTGTATTTCCATGTGATGAATTACGATCCGAAGAAACCGGATTGGCCGGAACGGGATCGGTTGGTGCTATCTAACGGCCACATTTGCCCAATCCGTTACGTCACAATGGCGCACGCCGGATTTTTTCCTTTGGAAGAGTTGAAGACTTTGCGAAAGATTAACTCCCGCCTGCAGGGGCATCCACATAGAACCGCTCTTCCAGGTTCGGAAACCACATCCGGACCTTTGGGATCCGGTCTTTCGCAAGCGGTAGGCATGGCGCTCGCGGCTC
>CAZJFE010000003.1:0-44096 GCA_964545345.1 uncultured Candidatus Saccharibacteria bacterium
CATCAACCTGCGTAGCTAGTTCTCGAGTTGGGAGTACCACCAATCCCCTGCCTTTGATTTGTTGAAGACGCTGGATCATCGGAATTCCGAAGGCCAAGGTCTTGCCGGTTCCGGTTTGGGCGATACCCACTAAATCTTTGCCCTGAATTGCCGCCGGAATGGCTTGCTGTTGGATTGGAGTAGGATTTTCGTACTTCAATTTAGCCAGTGTGCTCAAAAGGTTCGGCGCGATTCCTAATCCACTAAATCCCTGCTCGTTATTCATTAGTTTCATAGAATATCATATTTCAATAAAAAAATCAACAAAAGACCACGCTTAGCGTGGTTCTAGTCTTTTCCACCCCAACGCCATCTTGCCGGCTCCCCTTTCCGCCAGCAAATTGTAATAAGTAGTAAAGTTAGCAGTATCGCTTGAGGCAAGAAGTTTATGAGTGTGTCACTGACCGAATGAGACCGCGAATCAATCCGGTAAAAATTTCCCAATAGCGCCGCCAGCCAAATTGCCATCACTAGCCAGCCCTGCCAGGTGGATGGGTACCAGCCGTAGCCGTATCTCTTCGCCTTGAACCAATACTTCATTTATATAGTTTAACAAAAAGGCCCCTCTTGTCGGGGGCTTGATTGATTTACGTCAGATTTTTTCCTTTGAGAATTGTCTTTGTCTCTTCCACTTCCACCAGCTTCTTGGTCTGCTCGCTTCCGGTTTCCGCGGTCCAGATCGGTTTAATCTCCCGGAGCGTGACCTTACAAGACTGGAAATTGATCTCTCCATACGATCCCTGCTTCGGGTATTCCTTGACTCGGTTTTCAACAAACGCGGCGGATTCCTCAATCGCCATTGTGTAGGATTCCGATTCAAATTCGTAGTCAATATTGACCCTTCTCTCGCCGCCATCGTTGTGAACTTCTTCCCAAAGTTTCATCACGCCAACCAACTGGAATCTCACCGTAGTCTCCTTTCTGGAACTAGCCAGATTATATCGGCTTTAGAACTACTTGTAAAGCGCAATTAGTTTTTTCAAATCAGCTAAAACTTCTTCAGCGTGGACTTCCGGTTTGACCCGATCATACTTCTTGGCGACTTTGCCGGTCGGATCAATCAAAAAGGACATTCGCAATGTTCCCATATAGGACCGGCCCATGAATCTTTTTTCCGCCCACGCGCCCCATCTTTTGATGGTGATTCTTTTCTCATCCGAAAGTAGAGTGAACGGTAAGGTGTATTTCTCAACAAATTTAAAGTGACTTTTTTCCGAATCCGAGCTGATCCCGAATACTTGGATCCCTAGCTTTTGGAATTCCGGGAAGTTATCGCGGATCGCGCAGGCTTCTTTAACGCATCCGGGTGTGTCGTCTTTCGGATAAAAATAGACCAGCACCCACTGGCCGTTGTAATCGCTTAGCTTATGAATTTTTCCGTTCTGATCCGGCAATTCAAATTCCATTATTTTTCGCTGTAAGTTGAGTAGTCCACTGTTAGCTCCTCCCCTTCCTTGATGTCGCGGTTGCTGTGAAATACCAGATTTTTATCACAGCGGACATTCGGATTTTCACTGGAATGGTTGATGAACCAGCCGACGGTGATGTCATTGAAGTCCCGCGGGCAAATATATTTTTCTCCGCGGATGACACAGAAGTCGTCATAGAGTTTGATCGTTTCAGGATCAAGTCCATCAAATTCCGATTTTTCCAGGGAGATCATTTTTACGTCGTCGTCTCCGAAGAGATTAGTGTCGGCCGGAATGTCTTTAATAGCAAAAACACCAACGCCGCTAATCCTTGAGGGCATCAAGCGAGTATAGACGTTGGTGTGGGGTAGTTTTTTCATTTCTTTGTCGTTCGCCGTTAGTTAGCAATAAACCCTTGATATAGAAGGAAGGCGCCAACTACCAGGACGACAATTTCTCCCAGGATAAACCAACGGACGGTGCGTTTCTTTTCAATCATATATTTGACCGCTTCCGGGAAGAAAATTCTTCCGGTTCCTTTGAGCAACATAGACCAGCCGAGAATCGTGATGATCACGGGCCAATCCGCTATCCAAATATTGTGGCTCACCACCATCAGGGCTCCGAGAACCAGAATTCCGAATCCGGCGAGGAGCATCAACCCCGGAATTTTCGTGACCTCTATTTCCAGCTCTATCATTTTCCGGTAGCGCGTCAACATCGCTAATGAGGCGATCACTGCAATTAAGCCGATTACTTTCGCGAGAAAAATTGATGTTTCCATATTTATTTTCTATTTAATGCTAATTATAGACTATCACAGATTTAGCGGGCCAGCTCCCGCTTCTATAAAAAAATTCGCCCACGGGGGCGAAGTTAGTTATAGGTTAGTCAGCGCGTCTTGCTCAACTTCGGCGAGCTTTTCGTTCATCCGTTTTAAAACCAACCGGCTTACCCAAATACTGAAAGGCCAGGGAACGCCGATGTAAGAAATGAAGTAGCTCACCCGGACGCCGTCTTCAACCGGCTCAATCACGAATCTCTGCGAATGATCCATCCACCAATGCCTCGGATTTTTCTCGTTGATCGCCACCTCCCCTAGCGGCTGCCAGGCGCTCACCGTGCACATCACCCGATCGGAGCCGAATGGGAAAATTGGCTTGTAGTTGTGTTCCACGGAGAATTTCGCGCCGACGCCTTCACGTTGCTCGCTTTCAAACTTAAAATCTGAATGAAAAGGATCGTTCTTGGCGAAATGCCGCAAGTCGCTCAATAAATCCCAAATTTTTTGGGGATCCGCCTTAATCACCCGGGAAGCCGAGTAGATCATTCAACCCTCCTTATTTCTTAAAAGCTGGCTTCAATATAGTTATTTGGCGCTGTTTTAGCAATCCATACTTCACAAAAGCTAACTTTTTCATTATTCTATGAAAAGACTTTGCTCCACAGCTCCAATGCAAATTGGGGCCTGGGCAAGTCCAGAGGAGGCGTCGCATAGTGGCCTAGTGCGCACGCTTGGAAAGCGTGTATACCGAAAGGTATCGAAGGTTCGAATCCTTCCGCCTCCGCAGAAAACACAAAATGTGCTTAGAGCAAAAATCTGGAATGGGTCGTTCTATTTTTGAAACTGTGACCTTCATATTTGTCGCTGTAGGTTTTATAGCCAACGCATATCAACTTTCCGAGCTGACAGCAAAAGCAGATATATTATTACGAGCTACGCCTGCCACATTAGAAGCTACAAGAGGGCCAAAGGTAACCGAATTTTCAATTAGCCTAATTCCTTATAACCAAGGGAGTCTTTCACCCAATTCGTGGAATGCCCTTGCAACTTTTTGTGATGAGATAACTATCACAAAATTTGATTCAAATTGGCTAAGAGATCCATCTCACTATGCATTTTATTTGGAATCTAAGAAATCCATCTCTAAGGAGCCAAGGTATCGAAATAGTGGAGTTGATTCTGTTGGGGAATTTATTATTAATGTCCCAAACGAAAAGAGGGGTCGAACTCCTGTGGTGTTCTTTCAGACTTGGAGAGATAGAAGTAAGGAAAGGCTAACTGTAACTTACATTGACATGGACTCAAAAGAATTCAGCAATGAGACGGTTTACGACGCCACTTCTTTAGAGGATGGCACCTGTAAAAAGCTTAAAAGAAGACCAGGACCTGGAGTTTCTTTAAAATACGAATAAAAACTCGCTTTATTCAAATCGCGCCTCCCAGCATTTCTTACGGCCTTATTCGCGCGAATGGTGGAATAAGAAAAAATGAAAATCCCCTCATGTTGAGGGGATGGGTCTATAGGACGTAGATGTGCTTTCGGCAATCCAGACAAGTTTGGTATCTATCATAGCCGGAGATTTCCAGGCCGTCTCCGCAGTAGCTTTTCCAGGGCTTACTCCTTCGGGAATGTTTGCAGGTCGCCTGGAGTTTATCAAGAGTGGTTCTAGCGGCTTTGCCAAGTTCAATGCACTTCTTCAAAACGGTGGCCTGCTTCCGAATCTCCCTTTGACCGGTCATTGGATTTCCTTTGGTTTAGTTCCACGGAGATTATAAATAAAAAACCCGCTTTAGGCAAGCGGGGTTAATGGGCATCTTTTTTGCTGGTGGCTTTGGTAGAAATCTTGATCAAGAATGAAACGCAGGGATTTGAGATTAAAAACCTATCACGCGAAAAAAATCTGTTCGGCGCGCAAGTTCAAGAGAAATCAGCGCAAGACCTGCGCCTATCCACCAACCAGCCAATACGCAAAAAGCTATCCGAAAGCAATTATGTAGAATTAACTTTTGGTATTTTTTATGCTTTCCGCGTAGCTCCGAGAAGACTAAAAGAGTAAAGCTAGGTATATAGATCGCGGTTACGGCGAGAGTAATCAATCCAATGAGTTTCGTAGCTCCCCACCAGTCAGTCCAACACATTGGGGCTGAAAAGAAGATGAAGATCAGAGCAAAAAGACAGCTACAAATAGTGATGCCCTTTTTCGGAAAAATCGGAATTTGATAACCGCAATCAGCGCAGACCATTTCTGAAATATGCGAATGAGGACACGACATTTGAAGCTCGGTCATAATTATGCTTTCAATGTCCCGCTGGGATTGTAAAAGAAACTATCGCTTTTGTGAAGTCTGATATAATTTCAAAAATGAAACTTGGTAAACTTTTTTATGCTCCGAACAGAAAAATCTGGCGGAAGTGGCTGGAGAAGAATCACGCCAAGCAGAAAGAAATCTGGTTGGTCTATTACAAAAAAAGTTCCGGGAAACCACGGGTGGAATATGGCGACGCGGTGGACGAAGCGCTCTGCTTTGGCTGGATAGATAGCACCGTAAAAACGGTAGATAAATATTCCTTTGCACAAAGGTTTAGCCCGCGCAATCCGAGAAGCGACTGGTCGGAGTTGAATAAAGAAAAGGCCCGCCGATTATTCAAAGCCGGCCTGATGCATCCGGCCGGAATCGCCGCCACCAAAGGCCACCATAAAGCCGAGAGCGCCGGGAAGATCATAATCCCCCTCTGGCTACAAAAGGCGATGAAAAAAGATATGCGGGTCTGGAATAATTTTAAAAAGTTTCCGGAGCACTACCGCCGCATTCGCATCGCCTGGATTACCGCTTCGGCCTGGAATCGCGGCCGTAAGACCCGCCTCGCCTACTTCCTGAAAATGACGGCGAAGAATAAGAAATACGGAATGCTGCAGTAGTTAGTTAAAGAACTTTAGGAGTTCCCTACCGAGTTTCGGTTCGCCGCGTTGAGGACTTGGATGGCAGCCATCGGAGACTGTTTCAGTGTTCTGCGCTGTTGCCCCGGTGGAAGGAATCTGGTCGTCAGAGATAAGATCGCCGACATCAGGACCGGTTTTCGCTCGGCCTTCTTTAACTAATCGATTAGCTAATAGTTGTGCCCGTAGCGGGCCGTTTTTCCCGGTAATACCACAGACGTGCGGCTCCACGAATCCATTTAAAGCGGAGACATAGATCGTTACACCGGGAATTTTGCGTTTGACTTCATCTATGGTGGCAACCGCTCCGTTGTAGCTGGCCTGATCGGATTCTACAGCACGAAGACATAGGCCCATCCAGAGAGTTTTTGCTCCGGGATTCGCTTTGTTCATCACGTCAAACTCATCCCAATACTTCAAGTTAGGATCACTAATACTCTTAGCCCAAGCCACGGGCGTGCCGCCACCATAAGTTTTGTCCGTGGTAGGATTCCAAATTCGCTTGCCGCCCACCGCGCGATAACCCTGCACGGTATCGCGAATATTTGAACAACCGACAAAACCAATCGGGCCGCCGGGGATTCCGCTTGTTGGAGAAGGAGTGGGAGTTGGGGAGGGCGGTGGATTAACCGGTAGTGTTGCCGGGGGTGGTGGGGTGCCGACCGGAGAGGGATTACTATATTGCTGGCCAATATAAAAAGCTCCGCTAACCAAAACGGTAATAAATGCTATTAAAACTGCTATTCGCGCTCCGAATCCCATTAAAAGTATTTTAGCACATGTGATATTCTAGAAATATGGGTTTTGAGAAAATAAATAATTTTGAACAATCGGAACCGCAGAGACCGGAAGCCGTGCCATATTTAGAAAATTACGCGACTGCCGCTCAAGATCAAGCTCACATCAAACCCGAACTGGAGAGGATTTTTAACAACGCCGACTACGACACAAAACAGCATTTTGAGAATTGCAGTAAGTGTCAGAAAAAAGCCGGAGAGATGATTAAGCGCGACACCAGAAAATTCAAAAAGCCACGGACCGATCCCGCCTGGATGCTGAAAAAAGAAATATAATTAAATAAAAACTCCCCTCGCGTTGAGGGGAGTCGGTATTTTGGTTAACCCTGGGAACCGAGCGCCTTAACTTCCAACTCCATCAGCTTGGCGTCCAATGCACTCTGGGTGTCGTCCACCAACTTGTCGCAGGCGATTCTGGCCTTCCCCAGGGCATCCTTGTAACTTCTGTGGGCGTTGGACTCGTAATAGTCAGCAACCTGTTCTATCTCATCATGGCTCATATTCTTCATGACAAGCTCATCTTCCGTCTTCGTCAGTTCAGCGTGCAGCTTCTGTTCTGTCTCAATCGCCAGCCGCTTGCTCTCCACCAGGAGTTTAGTCGTTGGGTCAATCATTTCTCCGGCCGCGGTAGCAAGCGCGTTAACGACATCCAGACTGCGTCTCAGATGCTCCGCCTTCCTCGCGCGCCCCTCCGCCACGCCCGTCACCGCCAACAGCCGAGCCAGCATCATTGACTTCGCCGTCTCCATCGCTTGCTCCTTTCAAAAGGGTTATGAAACGTCCGGGTGGGATTATAGCAGACTACAGTTATTTAGTCAATCTTTGTTTATTTGGTCTTTAAATTGAGAGTCTGGTAAAATATCTTTAGTTTTTTAAAAGGAGTAACCGGTGGAAAAACCCACAAAGGTTGAAGTTCTGAAAAGCGTGGAAGATGAATCAGTGAACTTTGTTTTCAGCGGTGAATTTCCCGGATTTGTTGAAGCCCGTTACGTGCGCCGGTCGCCGAAATATTTTGCCGCCTACCTTTCTTCACAGACCGGTTGTAAGCAGGGATGCCGGATGTGCCATCTGACGGCTACGAAACAGACTGAGGCGGTGAATGTGGATTGCGGGATGTATCACCAGCAGATACGCACGATCTTCAAGTACTATGACGAGCTTTGCGCCGCCGATCCATCTAAGAAGGCCGAGATTATCCATTTCAACTTCATGGCCCGGGGTGAAGCTTTTGATAATCCTAGTTTTTTGGAAAACGCGAAGCCCATGTTTGATTTTATGGGAGCGGAATCGGCTCAAAGAAACCTTTTCCCGCGGTTCCTGATCTCTACGATTATGCCCAAGAGTTTGATTGGTCAGTCGTTGTCTAAAATTTTCCCGATCATCCATCCGGAAATTTATTATTCCATCTACAGTGTTAAGGAAGAATTTCGGAGAAAGTGGTTGCCGAAAGCGATGCCGGTGAATGAAGCGCTGAAGATGCTCAAGGAGTATCAGGAAAACACCAAAAAGATCATCAAACTTCACTGGGCATTTATTGCAGGCGAAAACGACAGCGAAGAAGATATTGCGCTTTTGTGCCACAAAGTTCGCGCCTCGGGAGTGCGGGTGGACATCGCCATCGTGCGTTATAACTCATACGACGCGAGCTATGGCGAGGAATCCAGTGAAGCGGTGATTGAGCGGAACAAAGAAATTTTGAAGTCGCTCCTCCCCTTTTCTAAGATCAAAGTGATTACCCGGGTCGGTCGTGACGTGAAAGCGTCTTGCGGTATGTTTGTTGAACCGTCTGAGTAAAATAATACCCCTCTGAATAAGAGGGGTACTTTATTAACTAGCCGGGGGGTTCTTTTTTTCTCGCTCAATCCGAGCGGCTTCACAGGCCGGGCAGGTGTCATCCATGCTATAGCCGAAGTCTACCGCGCCGCAAACATGTTCTACCGGCTTATCAAACGGATTGGCCTTCCTCGCTTGCAGATACCGGTTGGACTGGTAGAAGTCTTCTACCGAGCCGGGTTCGGCCCATTTTGGTACCACTGATGGCGCAACGATCATTCCGGGAATGTGGAAAGGAACTCGGCCGGGAGAAAGCGTCATGCTCAGGGGGTGGTTTCCTTTTTCCTGGCGGATGCGAATCAATTCTTTTCCTTTGAACGAGCGTCCCATGCGGACCAAGCAGTTGCGGATGGAAATGTCTTGGACGTGGGTGCGGCTAGTTTCCTGTTTTGTGTAATCCAGACCACAGCTGACGTTGGATGGCTCGTCATCATAAACTTCCGAGGCCTCGGCCACCAGCTGATCAACAATCAGCGGATTTTCCCGTAGATACTTGAAGTAGGCGTCTTCATAAACCCGGCAGGCGCCGAGGAAATCCAGCGTGGCATCGCCAAAGCGCCACACTAAACGCCAATTGAGTTCGCCATAGCCGTTCCGGCCGTATTGTTCAGTCCATTTCTTGAATTTCTCTTCCCGGTGTTTACCAAGATATCCCGGTCGTTCAACATCCTGCCAAACGCCCCACATCTGGAATCCGGTATCCATTACCGATCCTTTCTTCAAAGAGCAGAGTCCCATCATAAATAAAAAGACCCCTCTTATCAAGGGGTTTTTACTTTATAACTTTATAAACTTTATTAACTAGCCGCTATTTTTTCGTTCCTTCTCGCAATCCGGCCGGTGTTTGAGTTCTTCCCGGGAATTTTGCTTTTTCCCGGAGCTCTTTAACGCTCCAGGTTCCCAGATAGCTCATCGCCGAACGCATACCGTCCAGCAAATCTTCAACAATTTCTTTGACCGTACCGACGACCTTCACAGTTTTAGCGACACCCTCCGGGCGTCTCCGGCGATTCAGTGTTTTATTCTGCAGACGGCTCTTCTGAGCGGCGAAAGAGGCGGAGCCCTGATAAACCTTGATCTTGGATCCATCCTGATCGTCGCGATCGCTGTCGGCTTCCGATTCCTCGGCCTGGATAAACAAACTACCGGACATAATTGCTGATGCTCCGGCAATGATGGCTTTGGTAATATCGTCCGGGCCTTCCATTCCACCGTCGCCCACCACGGTTTTTCCGTAGAGATCAGCAATAGCGGCTGACTCAGCGATGGCCGTGACTTGAGGAGTGCCGATTCCGACTCGTCTGGTCCGACAAACTTTTCCGGGGCCGATGCCAACTTTCACGATATCCGCTCCTGCTTCAATCAGGAATTTTGTGCCTTCAGCGCAGGAAGTGTTGCCGACCATCAGCGGCAGATCCGGGAAACGCTTTTTCACGGCTACCACCATATCTCTGGCGTTGTCGGAAAAGGCGCGCGCGGTATCAATCAACAACAGGCAGATCCCCTTCGCTACTTGCCGCTCAACTTCCAGCAATCTGGCTTTGGTAACTTGCTCGCCGACGCCAACGCTACCCACCAGCAAGAATCTTCCGAACTGGTTGTCGCGAGTGGCGCGTGGATAGAGTCGTTCATAAAAAAGTCCGTGCGTGGTCAGCAGTCCGACCAATTTATTGTTTCGGTTTACCAGCGGAAGTTTCTCAATTTTATTTTGACGAAGAATCTTCGCCGCTTCCGCGAACGGAGTTCCGGCCGGCGCGGTGTACAGTTTGCGTTTTCCGCCCATCAATTCAAAAATTTTCTTCGTGTCATCCGTTTCATAGAACCAATCCCGGTTGCTAAGCATACCAATCGGATGATTTTTTTCATCAACAACCACTAAGCTGTTGATTCCAAATCGCTCCATGATTACTTTCGCTTCTTTTAGAGTCTTGTGTGGAGCAATCGTCAGCGGATCATCAATCAGAGCGCAATCCGCCCGGCGAATCGCATCCAGCTGAGCTTCCCGCTCTTCAATCTGATCCATTTGAGGAATGATCGCGAGACCGCCCAAGCTCATTAGCTCTCTAGCGAGCCGCGGTCCGGTCACGCCCTTCATGTTCGCGCTGATAAATGGAAGATTAATCCCGATTTTCGGAGTCAATTGAGTCCGGAAATCCTGAATTGCCGAGCGCGAAGGAATTTTAGTGTAACGATCCGGCAAATACATATCCGCAAAAGTAACAGCTCGATCAGTTGGAATGCCTTTTCTCAAACAATGTTCCAAAATTGCTTCCTGCTCTCGGACAGTCAGACCACCATAGTCTTCAGTCATTGGTTTTATTCTCAAGTAACCTGAATCAGAGTAATAAAAAAACCACCTCGTGTCGAGGTGGTCTATTTTTCTTCTTCAGCTTTCTCCGGCTTCTTTATTTCCTTTTTCTCGTCTAGCTTTATTTCAACTTTTTCAAGTCGTTCATCCATCTTTTTCAGGCGCTTGTTGTCTTCGCAGGAATTTAGGCAGGTTATTAAGACCATGAAAAACATGATAATCATGCCGCATCCCCACTCGTTGTCGCTTTTTCTGTAATTACACGGACGCGCATTGCAGGTATTGTCACCCACTGGGATTCTCCTTTTTTTCGAGCAGCTCCTTACGCAATTCGGCGATGTCTTTACGGACTACGAACGAATTCGCGCGGACTGTCCAGGCGATCGCAATAATCGCGCCTCCGACAGCGGTTGCTCCAATAATGGACGTAAGTAAGTTTTGCGTCAGCATATTAATGAAGATGAATGATAAGACCAAGGAGAACAGAAAGCAGGGCACAGCAATGTCTCTAGCGGACTTCTTTTTCTCTTCCATCTCTTGCGGCGTCATGACTTATTCTCCTGTAAAAGGGTGGGTTTGAATTAGCTGAGGGTGATTATACGGTATAAGCTCTATTTTGTCAAATAAAAACCGCCTTGAATTAAGGCGGCTCTCTGTTTTACCCATTGATGTCTACCTTATCGCCCTGGTCGCCTTTGGCGCCGCCACAGGCGGGTAAACCCTTGGAGTTGTAGAGCTCTTTGTTCTTTACGGAAAGTTTCTCATCAATGCTTTTGACGTAGGAATGGATGCCAGACAGAACACACACTAAGAGGAATACCCCCAATCCTACACCAACTCCAATCAAAGGAATTCCCGATCCCACGCCGATACAAATCCCGACAATGGCCGAGAGCCCTATAACCGGAATGAATGCGTCGTCCATGCAAAACTCCTTAAATGTTCCACCGATATAATAACAAAAAACCACCCCATTGTCGAGGTGGCCTATAGATACCAGCCATTGTCACCATCTTTCTCACGCCTTCTTCGCGCCTTCTCTCCGGTAATGGTCCCGCTCTGCACAAGGCAAATTCCGAAACAGATCAGTCCAAACATCAAAGCGATGATTGAAAGTACATCTGAGTAGTTGTTAAGGCAAAAGGCGAGAACTATTCCAACGGTTGTGCCAAGAGCCCCAAAAGAAAAGATGCGCTGACACTTCTCGACCTTCTCCGCCAACTCCCTGTCTTTTTCTTTCTCGTCCACGATTCTACTCCTGTTAAGATCTGGCAATAGAGTAATAAAAAATCCGCCTTTTAACAAGACGGATTTTTTATTCTAGTAATCCCCCATTCCCGGCATTTGCGGGGCGGCTGGCGATTCTTTTTTAGGAATTTCGGTAACAGCGGCGCCGATAGTCAGATAGTTGGCGGCAACCGAAACGGCGTTCAACAAAGCGGTCTTAGTAACTTTCAGTGGATCAACGATGCCGGCGGTTTTCAAATCGCCGATTTTTCCTTTGTTGGCGTCAAATCCCTGCCAGCCGGCTTTCTTCGGAATCTGATTCAAAACGAAATCCGGAGATTGACCGCAATTTTCCACGATTGCCCGCAAGGGAGCTTCAGTGGCGGCGATTAAAATATCGTTGGCTACGCTTGGCTGGCTCCGTAGTTCCATACCGGCGTAGAACAAAGCCATTCCGCCTCCCGGCACGATTCCCTCTTCCATGGCGGCTTTCGTAGCGGCCACCGCGTCTTCAACCCGGTCCTTCAATTCTTTCTGAGCGGATTCGGTAGGGGCGCCAACTTTAATTACCGCTACTCCACCGGCCAACTTACCCAACCGTTCATTCAATTTATCTTTATCAAAACCGGAATCAGCTTTTTGGAGTTGAGCCCTGATTTGAGAAGCGCGCTCTTCAATCTGCTTCTTATTGCCCTTACCGCCAACGATCGTAGTGGTGTCTTTATTGGAAACTACCCGATGGGCGGAACCCAAATCTGCTACTTCCACCGTGTCCAATTTCTTACCAAGTTCTTCGGAAATAAATTGGGCGCCGGTAACCACGGCGATATCCTGCAACATCTCTTTACGGCGATCGCCAAAACCCGGAGCTTTAATGGCTAAAACGCTGAAGATGCCGCGGAGTTTGTTGACCACCAAGGTCGTCAACGCTTCACCATCAACTTCATCGGCAATAATTACTAATTCTTTCTTGCCGCTCTGAATTACTTTTTCCAGAATCGGCAAAACTTCCTGAATAGCCGAGATTTTTTTATCTGTTACCAAAATATGCGGCGCCTCCAACGAGGCCTCCATCCGCTCGCTATTGGTAATCATATATTGCGAAATGAAACCGCGATCAAACTGCATGCCTTCCACCAATTCATAAGAATTGTTGATGGTATTGGAATCTTCCACGGTGACTACGCCCTCGCGGCCAACCTTATGGATTACTTCGGCGATTAAAAGACCGATAGTTTTATCTTTGGCCGACAAAGCGGCGACTTCGGACAGTTTCGCCAAATCATTGACCATCTCTTTTTGCGCCTCCAATCCTTTAATCAGACCCTGGGCTCCTTTTTTAAGATCTTCAGCAAGCTGAATCACGTTGATATCTTTGGATTTCAATACTTTCTCACCTTCTTCTATTAAAGAGTGCGCTAATACAATAGAAGTAGTGGTACCGTCGCCTACCGCGTCGTTGGTTTTATCAGCGGCTTGTTTGATTAGTTCGGCGCCAAGATTTTCAAATTTATCTTCCAGCTCAATCTCTTTGGCCACAGTAACGCCGTCAAAAGTGACTTGGGGCGCTCCATATCCCTTCTCCAAAACCACGGCTTTGCCACGAGGGCCAAGAGTCGCGATTACCGCGCGGGAAAGCTTATCCACGCCCTTCTTCAGAGCTTCTCTAGCTTTTTCGTTGAATAGAATCTGCTTAGGCATATTATTCTTAGTTATTTGTTATTGGTTATAAGTCGTTGGTCGTCAGTCGTTCGTCGTTAGTCCAGTATGGCCAGCACATCATCCTCATCTCCGACCAGATACTTTTTCCCGTCCACCTCAATCTCATCCGGGCCGTATTTTTTAAATAAAATCTTATCGCCAACCTTAACCGACATTGGGGTCACTTCACCTTTTTCGTTTTTCTTCCCCGGTCCGGCGGCAACAACTTTGCCGATCATTGGTTTTTCTTTCTCGGCGTTTTCAGGCAAAACAATCCCGGATTTAGTGGCCTTTTCCTGAGCCAGCGGCTCAATAAACAGATGATTAGATAAAGGTTTGAAATTCATTGTTAGCTTATTATAGTCAATTTTTCTGGTTTGTCAATTAAAGTAAAACGCCGCATATAGCGACGTTTTACGCTGGGGTGCCCAACGGGATTCGAACCCGTGATAAGAGTTCCACAAACTCTGGTGTTGCCGCTACACTATGGGCACCATACTTTGACTAACGACTCACCACTAACAATTTACAACCGACAGAGATAAAAATAAAGGCCCGTTGGGGCCTTACGGACGGAGCTGGCGGTATTTCTTGGCTTCTTTCTCCCAGTCCTTCTTTTTGCTGTTGAACTTACAGATGTTCCACCCGCAAATAACTGCCCAGATCAATCCTACCGCAATCATCGCCGTCAGTATGACTGTGATGATATTCATGATTAATCCTCGTCTTTTTGTTTCTTGCTTTTACTGCCGTAAGGATCAGAGAAAAGCATGATGACTGAGAGACCAAGCAGGACAACGCAGAAGGTCACAAAGCCATCCGCTAAGCTAATGCTGGACATCCAGGATTCATCCATTTTAATCCTCTTTCTCTTCCGGTTTTTGCTTCGGATTGTTCATCCAACAAAACGCGGCGGCGGTAAGCCCTACTAGCACAACCGTGTAGATGACCGTTCCGGCATCACCTAACAGAATCTCCAGGAATCCCACAGCGTCTCCTCCTTTGGTTTGCTGGTGGAAATTATAGCACGTTGAAAATTAAAATGCAAGCTTATTTTTTTGGGTGGCTGTGAAAACCCACGCACAGCTTTGTATCAAAATAATCCTTCGCAAAAGTTTTTGCGAACTGCATCGCCTTGCGGCTCTAATTTCCTCAAATCAAGTTTATTCCGCAAAGTGTGCGGGGTTATTATTCGGCAGCTGTTCTCGGACATCACAGGCCGAATAATAAAAATGGCCCGTCCATGAAGTCTGTGCTTCATTGGACGGGCCAACTGCTACGCGGCTTCCGCGAGGGCGAAATCCCGGCGGATCCGGCACTTCCGGCCGATCGGCTGGAAGATACCCCGGCCACGCTTGTCGATTCCGACCAGTGTGGCCTCTCTCTTTCCGTATTTACAGGAGGCGATTTTCGCCGTCCTGCCGACGCGGATCTTGTGCCGGTTCTCTTCCCGGCGGATGCGCCGCTGAATTTCTCTTTCGGCGGCGTCGCGAATCGCGTTTTCCTTCAGCGCCTTGGTCATATCTCGGAAGAACTTCCGGGTATGTTCCGTGTCGCGCCGAGCCCGGAGGTCATCCGTGATGACCGATGCCTCCAGTTGAATTTCCGGCGGTACTTCACTGGGGATCATCTGGCCACCAGCTCTCCTGGCGACCTTTTCCCAGCGTTCTGTCCACGCCTTTGATCCAACGACGACGGGATGAGCCACCATCTGGCTGGATTTCTTCAGCCCGACGTTGGTGAAGAAGAACATCCCGCAGACGACGAGCACCGCGCCGAGCACGAGCCCGATTTCCGGCAGGATATCAAACATAGTTCTCTCCTCAGTTGGGGTTTTCGGTGAATCCCGTAGCGTATTGCTACGAGAGTAGGCGTTAAGACTTTTTTTCCTCGCGTCTTTTCGCGATCTCCGCTTGGAGCTTCACGAAGTCCGCCCCTTCAATGATCACCGCGGGCTGGTCCACTTTCGTTAGTTCGAACGGACGGAGCATCTTGTGCTTCTCGTTCTCCTCAAACCTCCTGCGGAGTTCCTCGGGGTCCATGATCTTCACCACGCCAGTCTTGGGGACGCGCACAATGCAGGTCACTAGAACCACTACCAGTCCGGCAACGAGGCCGAAGACGGCGCCGCTCACGAACCCGATGCTGTAGGCATCCATGTCCTGTCTCCTTTGAGTTAGTTTTCTATTTGGTTATCGAAGTGCAACTACCTGGCTATTATACCATGTAAACCTGCTATTTGTCAAGTATAATAGAAGGCCCCTTAAGAGGGGCCTAAAACTGAAAGAATTGCCTTATTTTCAGCCAAATCCACTCCCCTAGCGTAATCACCATAATCATCACTATTACTGCCATTAGAGTTGAGAGGGCGATGTTCATCAACAATAAAATAGCAAAAAGAACCTCGTTCCAATGAGAAATTCCGAACCACGTCGCCATTAGGAAGAAACCAAGGGTAACCGCGATAAAAACTTTAAGTAGCGTTAGAATGTCTTTGATGAAGTCGGTCATGGTAAACCTCCCATCGTTGACCAGATCCCTGTTTAAGAAGCTAAATAGATAATAACAAAACCGGCGCAAGGCCGGTTCTGAAATTTGTGCCCCCGCGAGGAACAAGGGTTTCTCCGCCGACTGGCGGATCAACCTCGAACACTTTCGCCGCACCCCGGCCCCCATCTCGGACACCTTCTGGTTTCCGAGGGCCTTCCAACACGGGGTGCGTCTGGTTCGATTCCCTAAAGACAAAAAATCAAAAATCCCGGACAAACCGGGATGTTTGATTTTGTGCCCCCGCGAGGAATCGAACCTCGATCGCAAGATCCGCAATCTTGCGTCCTAACCATTGAACGACAGGGGCGTTTATTTAACTTTACGTATTTTACAACTTTTTGCTAGAAGCGCAATAACCGCGAAAGATGTTCTACTAGAGAATCCTCATACTCAATTTCCGGAAGATGGTGATTTACTACGTGGCGGATATTCTGAACTTCCCGGTTAGGGGTCATGATTTTCAAAAAGGTGCTGAATTTTCCTTTTCGGCGTAAAACTAACTCGGAAAATCCTTCCTCCGCGTGGTGTAGCTGATGAATCGCGAAGCCCTCAAATTCATGATAGGGATGTGGCATATTGCCACCAAGTCCAACACCGGATGGTCCAATTTCAAAATCCATATCCAAAGGTTGGCGTCTCCCCCATTGGATCGTTAATATCCCGGCGATAATTATGAAAACGGCAAAGAGAAAATTACCTTTCCAGAAAGCGAAAAGCAGTAAGGCGATCATTGAGAACACCACCATCCAAGTCCATTGATGGGTTTTTTCGTGATATTCAAACTCCGGGGCTGACCAGCGAACGATCTTTTCTTCCATATTAATATTTTACCATAAACAAAACCGCGCTTGGTTAGCGCGGTTTATTTTTGTTTTTGGTAACGAACTCAATCAACTTAATTACTTCTTTTGGTGTCTGACAACTTCCGTTCCGCCTGGAGGATCCACCGATTGTATTGCTCCCTCCGCAGTGTTTTCCCGGTGTCTTCCGGCCAAGCTTTTTACTCTCGCGTTTGTTGAATTCTCTGTAGATATCCGGGTTCGGGAAGTGCACGAACGGCGACATTCGCAAAAAGATATAATGGGAGATCTTTTTGTTTTCCGGATCTGGCCGAACGGTAACGCAGGCGCCTCCGTATCTTTCGCAGGCGATCAGTCGACCCTCGCGGCCGATCTCGCGGATCATCGCCCAACCCTTGCCGACATACAGCGTTTTGAATCTGGTATCGGAGGGGATCTGTCCGGATCGGCCGGCTATATATCGCGAAATACGCCTGCCAACCGCACTGATCAGAGCCACCATTTCCTTACCGGTCATCTTGCTGATTTTCCCGGCTTTTCTGGCGATGGCGTATGGCTCAAAGATCCAGTTGAGCCGCTGGCGGATTAAAGATTTCGGATCTAACGGATAGGTGCCTCCGGTGGCGTCCAAAGCGTCCACCAAATGAACCAACTGCTCAATCCGCGGATGGCTCTTACTGCCGTCAATCCGTTTATGATTCTGTAGTAGCCAGTAGGCCAGACAGACGTCCTGATCGCAATCATTCGCGTAGATTGTAGCCGTTGGCCGTCCGTTTTTTTGGAAACTTTTGAATAGCCATTGGCTGACACAGATCAAAACTTGTCCGCTGGAACTTCTGGTCGCCAGTCGGTCAACGCCGGAATGGTGGTCCAGGTTGAGCCATGGTCCGGAGCCGTCAAAGCAGGGCGATTCTTCCACATACCCGTCTAAAGCGATGGAATAGGGTGGATTCTGTCTACGAAATTGCTTCCAGGATTTTGTTACGTCCGGCTCTACGATTAGTCGGATCAACTAGTCTCCTTCTTTCAATGAACCAACCTATTTTACTACTTTTCCAATGCGTTGGCAATGATCAAATCTAGCAGTTTTGGGAACTCAATACCGGCCACTTTGGCCTCTTGGGGCAGCAAACTGGTGGCGGTCATACCGGGAATAGTGTTGATTTCCAATATCCAATAGTTTCCTTTTTCGTCTTGCATAAAATCGGAGCGCGACATGCCACTGGCCTTAATCGCTTGATGAGCTTTGAGTGACATTGTCTGAATTTTCTTGATTTCTTTGCCATCAATTCTTGGCGGGGTGATTTCCCTGGAAGCCCCGGCGGTGTACTTAGAGTAGTAATCAAAAAATCCCCGTAGTTTCGGCACGATTTCAGTCGGCGGTAACGCTTTTGGTTTTCCTTTGATTTCTACTACGCCGCAAGTGAACTCCCGTCCTTCAATATATTGCTGGAGCATCACGTTGGGAGAAAATTTTGCCGCTTCTTCAATAGCTTTGGGTAGTTCCTGAATCTTTTTTACAAGGTTCGTGCCGGCGCTGGATCCCCGGTCAGCCGGTTTCACTACCAGAGGAATCCGGAAAGAATGCTGGCGGCCAAGAGGGAGAAACCCATTTTTACGAATCTTCAAGATTGAGAAATCCGGCACTTTTAATCCGGCCTTCCGGAAAATCATAGATGAAGCTTCCTTATCCATTCCAATTTGGCTGGCTTTTGCTCCTGATCCGGTATACAGAATGCGGGCTTTGTCTAAAATTTTCTGAATTGTGCCGTCTTCGCCGTATTCACCATGCATAGCGATAAAGGCGACATCAAAATTATTTTTCAGCTCTTTGAGAGTAGTCGGCCACTTCCCCTTCTTGCTGATTACAATCCCCTTACCCAGATATTTTTCAGGATCCAAATTTTCCAGCACCTTTTTTCCGGTATTTAAAGAAACCTCGTGTTCCGCGGATGGTCCACCCATCAGCACCGCTACCCGGATTTTTTCTTTATTCAGATTTTTTCTTTTTTTCAGCATAGATTCTTTTGACTACTTTCGGCCATTTTGCCAGCGGCTCGCGTTCCAGAAAAGCTACTGTTTTTTCTTTGGAAAAATGCAGTTTGTCGGTCAGCGCTTTGAAGGAAGCGATGCCTTTGGATAAAACATCATAATATTCCCGGAAGAAAAATTGGCGGATTGATTCATGAACTGTCGCGTCAACGTCCGGAACATTCTTTAGCAACCCAGCTTTCTTCCAATGTTTTACCAGATTAGGAATGTCGGTCTCGCGCGCTTTCACGAGATAGTCATAAATACCGTCATCCGCTTCCATTTCCGTCAAATTAGTAAATAATTTTCGCTCATTCGCGTTCGGTTCTTTCATGGTAGCTAAAATCTCATCCCGCGCCTTATCTTCGGCCTCCACTCTGAGCGCGCGCAAATCCACTTTTAGCATTTCCTGGAATTGTTTTGTGGCCTCCCCCGGATCATTAGAAGTCACCCCCGATTCTATCAGCGCTGGGAGAAATTCTAGCGCGGAACTCGTCAGCAAGCGGTAGAAAGCGTGCTGCTCTTCATGGAGCATGGTTGATTTACTTTTCTCCGGATCCGGCATTTCCTGGACGTTCTCAATATTAATTAATCCGGTCAGATCCGGTAATGGACTGGTCGGCAAACTGGCTCCCCCGGAAAGGTTAGACTTCCCGATCTCCTCCGGTGTGGCCTCTCTCTGAATCAGAAAAGTTTGCTGGTGCAACATGGCGTAATCTTTTGGATTGCCGCATTTGATATAGAGAGTCATCGGCCCCTTCAAGATTTCAATCCGGCCAAGAGGTTCCCGGCCGAACAAATCTTTAAACATATCCGAGTCGCGATTCGGCGATTTACTAAAACGATTCCAGAAAGTCTCAATCGCCTCATGCTTTTTCGTGTATTTTTCCGCTAAGAGCTTAGCGATTCCCTTTTCCAGAGTGCCGAGCTTGATTTCTTTTCCCATTTCTTCAATGCGCGGGTAGAGCTCATCAGTTTTTATATCCGGGTTTTCTCTAATCATCCGGATCACTTCTTCCTGCAAGTCGGCGATTCCTTCTTTTTGTTCGGCCAGTTCTTTTTTAAATTCCGCGACAAGTTTCCGGCGCTCCGGTTTTGGGGCTTCTTTGATTTTCTTTATCTCTTTTTTTGGGTTGAAAACCGGACTTTCGGCTTCCGGTACTTTTTCAAACATTGCCTATATTTTAACACAAAAAACCGCCCCGTAGTGGGGCGGTTGGTTTAAGATTTAATTTGCACTGCTAACTCATCATAGTAAGTCATTTTCAGCGGCGGGAGATAGATATGAAGCGACACCGCCTCTTCAATGCCATACTGACCGACTACATGAATCATTTCCGGCGTTTCCTTGAACTCGGCTCCCGGCTTATCAAATGTCCGGAGACGGCGCAGCTCTTTGGTTTTCTGATCAAAGATTTGCTCAAACAGCCCTCCGGAAATAAGAATCGTGAATCCCATTGAATCACCGTGGTCATGGGGGCGAGTTCGGGAACCGATTGGCCAAAAAATCATTACAACCTGCACCTGATCGTCGTGATAAAGAATGATTCTTTTGTACGGAGGAAATCTTCGATCAGCGCTTTCCGGATTTTCCATGCGTCCCCCTTTGGGTTAAAAATGGAATCAAGCTAAAGATTTTTACGTCTACCAGAAGATTTTTCCGCGGCCGCAGAAGAAATGGAATCAGTCGTTTAATTGGCACTTTGACCACCTTGATATCTTCTCCGCCTTCCAACTGCGGCTCTCGGACTTTTTTCGCGTCCCAGCCGAGGAAAATTACCAATTGATCATTTTGCATTCCGGCGTTAAATGGTCCGCACATCAATCGCTTCATTTCGCCGACTTCGTAGCCCATTTCTTCCATGAGTTCACGGCGAGCGGCCGCTTCCTCGCTGGCGTCGCTTTCTTCAATCATTCCGGCGCACATCTCAATCGTCCACTTTTTCAATGGCACCCGGTAGCTTTTGGTAAGCAGGAGTTCGTTTTCGGTAGTAACCGCTCCCACTAGGGCAATCGGCCGCCGGCTGGGCCGCTCCACCACTTCCCAGGTTCCTTTATGTCCGGTTACTTTGTTACGGAATTTTCTTTCAATCACCTTCAGCCATTTTCCGGTATAAACAACCCGGTCTCTGCCAAGTTCTAATTTCATCTCGCCTTCTTTTTAGCGTAGAAGATTACTCCCATCACCATGTCCTTGCTCACTTTTGTCATTCTGCGGAAGGCAACAACTTTTTCCGGAAAATCCTCGCAGTAATTTGCCGCTTTGTTAACGCAGAGCATAAAGTTAGCGTCAAATTCCAATCCGGGCATATAGGGCAACGTGGCTAAACCACTTTCCGATTCGCATAATTTCACGTATTGATCCAGCTCGTCAGGAAAAATCTCGTAGATCGTCTTACCGTAAACGCGCTTTTTGGTGATTATGTTCCAGCTGAATTTTTCACGAACTGGCCTGTTTTTGCTCACAGAACCTCCTCTTTGCTTGTTGAAGAACCATAAGGATTCTAAAACAAAAAATAGACACTAGCAATTACCGGGGGAAACGCCTGGCGAGCCGGATTATTTCTTCAGATTCAAAACCGCGTCTAAAAAGTTTACGTTGGCAGACATTGGCTCGCCATATTCATTTTTTCCTTTGACTCCCTTGGCGAAAATTAAGTACAGACCAACGAAAAAATTCACCATCGGCACAATCAGAATCAGCGCCCACCAACCGTTTTTTCCAAGATCATGCCAGCGCCGGGCGTGTAAAGAGAAAACAAAGATCGCGCCTAACAAGTTAATGATCCCCGTGAAGACGTTGAACCGATAATGTCCGTCAGCAAAGAACATTCCCGCCATCCCGCCGAAAAATAGCCCGGCAATCAAAATACCGAGAAAATAATTTTTCCGTCCGATTCGTCCGCTATAAAGATTTTTTATATAGTCAGTCGCTTTTTCCATTTGATCAGTTTATAAAGCTGTCCAACCGCCATCAACGATCAGATTAGCGCCGGTCACATAGCTGGAGGCGTCGGAAGCCAGATACAAAACCGCCCCATTGTATTCATCTTTCTTGGCCATTCTGCCAAGAATAGTTTTGTCGCTATATTTTTTTACAAACTCTTCTTTCTGCCCGGCAAAGACTCCGCCGGGAGTAAGTGTATTTACCCGAATGCCGGTTTCACGCAAATAAGACGCCAAACTGCGGGTAAAATTAGGCACCGCTCCCTTAACGCTGGCATAGCCAATTGATTTAAATTTACCTTCGTCGTAAATCCGGTTGTCGGGCGCGACGATTCCATATGTAGAGCAAACATTGATGATTGATCCGCTCTTTTGCTTTTTCATCACCGGGATTACCGCTTGGGCGCAAATCAACATTCCGGTCAGGCCGACGGCAATTTCTTTCGTCCAAAGTTCAATCGGATAATCTTCATATGGGCTGAATTGCTTGGCGGATTCGTCCGTATTCGGGACAGGATTCATCGCGGCGTTGTTGATTAATACATCCACCCGGCCGAGCTTTTTAACTACATCGGCAACCGCCGCGTTCACATCTTCTTTCTTGGTAATGTCTACTTTGTAATACAAAAAATTGGGATCGGGAAAACCATCTTTAATATCCAGCAAAACCACCTTTGCTCCGGCCGCGTGGAGAGTTTTGGCATACTCCATCCCTAATAGGCCGGTTCCGCCGGTGATTAAAGCAACCTTGTCTTTAAGTGAAAACATTTCGTTCATATTATAGTTGTATAACTTTTTTGTCTTTTATGGAATCCTTCATTGCTAAAGCAATCTTTAGCACGTCCGCCCCTTGCTCAAAATTAATCAACGGCTTTTCCTTGCCTTCAACGCAACGGATGAACTGCTTAGTTTCGTCCAGGAACATCACATTTCTTTCAAAATCGGCCGGCTCCTTCATAATCTCCGACTGACTACCGGTCTCAAACGGGATTAGGGTCAAAGTTTTTTCCTGATAATCCCAAGTCATCCTGCCTTTACTACCAACCACTTCAAAACGGCGTTTCGGCGGCCGTTTCACGTAATCCATATGCAAAGAAGCGGTCACTCCGGATTTAAATTGGAAAATCGCGTCCACGATGCTGTCCACTTCAATTTTTAATTCACTTCCTTTGTTTTCAAAAGCGGATACTTGCTGGGGCATCCCGAAAAACCAATACAAGTAATCAATGTCGTGGCTCTGGGTGAGAATCACTCCTCCTCCCAAATCGGCGCGGGCGGCATAGGTTTTCAAATAATCTTCCCAAGAATGCCAATCCGGCAGATACTCCCCAATTTCCGCGTGCGCGCTTAATGGCTCGCCGATTTTTCCTTCCTCTAACCATTCTTTCATCTGCCGGAGTAACGGATGAAAACGGAAATTATAGCCAACATAGCCGACCAAATTTTTCTTTTTAGCCAGCGCTATCAGATCGGCCACGCCGTCCAAATTATGCGATAAAGGTTTTTCAGTTAACACATGCGCGCCGGCTTCCATCGCCTTTTTCGCGGTTTCCAAATGCAATGAAGTCGGGTTTGCCAACACAACCGCGTCCGGTTTTTGCGCTAAGGCCTCATCCAGATCAAAAAAAACTTTTGGATTATGCTCTTGGGAAAATTTATCAACAAAATCTTTGTTGGATCCCTTCTGTGATCGGTAAACAATAATTTCCCCGGCATTTAACTGTTTGAGGTTGCGGTAGTGCCGCTGACCGATTGAACCCAATCCTGTAATAAGAAATTTCATCCCGTTAGAAGCAGGGTGCGCCCACTGGGCGTACCCGTGAGACAAAGACTACTTTGTTATTTACGACTGTTTTTTGTGAATTGATTGTCATGGTTATTTAAATTTAGCTGCTTCTAACGGGATTTCATTTTTATAAAAACACCCGGAATACACCGGGTTAGATTTCTAGCTTGATTCCCTTGGCTTCCAGGATCATCTCCGCGATTTCACGAATCGCATGATGTCCACCGGAGGCCTTGGTTGTGTAGTGAGCAACTTCTTTTACCAACGGATGGCCGTCGGCGACCGTCAGAGCGACGCCGGCGAATTTTAAGGTTGGCAAATCATTAATGTCGTCTCCGACGAAGGCCACTTCTTCAACGGAAAGCTTTTGTTCAGCCATAATTCTTTTCAAAATCTCCAGCTTTCCTTCGCCGGTGCCGATCCCCTGCCAGACCGGAATTTTTAGCTTGTTGCATCTGGCGGTCACTACCGGATTAGTCTCTTTGGAAAGGACTCCAACGGTAATTCCGTGCTTCTTCAGCAATTCCACGCCCATGCCGTCTTTCCGACTGCAACGGACGGTCTCGTGGCCATCTTGATCAACATAAACCAGACCGTCGGTCATCACGCCGTCAAAGTCGGTCGCCAGTAATTTGATTTTGGAAAGTGTGTCTTTCAAGTTCGTAGCTCCTTTATCGCCGATTTACCTTCTAGATAATACCTAATTTAAGGCAAAATGTCCACCCCACGTAATGGTTAAATGGCTTGGGGTATTCCATGCTTTTCACCATTACGTTCTATTGACTTCTACGCAAAGTATTGCTACACTATGTGCAGTAGTTCGGGGGGTTGCGGCATAGTGCTGTCCCCATTGAAATCAAACCACCACAAGAAAGGAGAAGTGTAATGCAACTCTCTAAAGAGGCGCTGTTCTTTCAGTCAGTAGAGGGAAGCATCATTCTTTACGGCAATAGCTGGGGTCGCCCCCTACTTTTTAGCCCAGATGGACAAACGTTTTTCGAGCTAAATCAAACTGGTTTCGGAGGAACATCCGAGGAGCACGACATTTCGTTTGAAGACCCTCATAGCAATAAGAAAGGTCGTTTCTATCGAAAGGGCGATGAGCTGGAGATGGACGGCAAGGTCTACAAGAAGGTTGATGGTCGTTCCGAGGTTGAGGTTGTGCCTCTGCCAACAATCCGTCAACCAGAGTATCTTTTCGGCGCACCTGATGGAAATTACATCTACGTAAGTGCCGATAAGTTCAGATACTCTTACGAGTCGTTCAAATTGTTCATCGGCGGCGGGGAAAAGATGAGAGAGGTCTCAATCAAACACGTTGATCGTTATAGAGATGGCGGCACTACCAACATCGAGACCGCCGAGGGAGTGTTGTATTCGCCCACACCTTTCCGAAGCGATGCAGTCGCGACCTGGCAAGGAGATGTCAAACTCACGAAACTCGACCCAACTCAATTCCACATCGTCGAGACCGAAAGTGGTGTTCAACTACAACGTAACTAACCAGTCTAACACCCGAAGGGTGTGCGTGGAGAAATCTGCGCACACCCTATTTTTTATGGTAAAATTAAAGTGAAACGATAGGATGCCCTTTCAATATAATCCCTGTATATCCTGTTAGTATTTTCATAACTTTCATCACACCAAAACAGATTCCAGTAATGCGGAGGCGGAAATTGGATTTACGCTTCGGTTTGTGCCAGATGGCCCCAAACCTCGCCGAACCATTCGCCTCACCCCGACCCCCAGTCGGACACCTTCGGTTTCCGAATCCTTCCTGGACGGGGTGATGCTTGGTTCGAATCCATCGCCAGAAAATTTACTACCACCGCGAGGGTGGTGCGAAATTTTGCGGGCAGTATCGGTCTAGTACCAACCCACTGCAAGGATCCAAGGGCTTTCTTGGGGCTCATTCCAATTAGCCGTTTGAGGTGTCTCGGTCTGGGGCGTTTGTTCGGAAAACGGGACAAATGAGACACTGGAGAGGCGTTTTAATAATTCGGTCTCATTCTGTCTTATAAGCTTCAAATATTTTCTGAACGAGATTCCTAAGGTTACTCATGTCTGTTGCGATGCGACCTACTGGATCAAACATAAATTGTTGGCCGTCTTTTTCTATTAGAGCAAAGTGGTCAATGCCCTTTTTGGATTTAGAGATTCTATAATTAATCCGATCCAAAATCTTTTGGTGCTCGATTAACTCCGGCGAAAACATATGCGCGATATCTTTTGGCACCGGGGGCTCGTCTTTATAAATAATTTTATCTATCTCATCGTCTGATATTGTAGACTCGTCCGTAGTTATTAAAAGTGGAGAGGCCGAAAACATTTCTCTGTGGGCATTTTTATGCCTCAGTTGACCGAAAAAATACAGCCATTCTTGAAAATCATTTGATACTATAAAATCATAAAGAGCCACATTTTTGGCTTTTATTTTTGCTAAAAATTCTTTTTTAGAATTATGTAATCCGACAGCTTTGCGATCTTGGGATTTGCTAGGGCTGTACCCAAAAGAGAATATGTCATTGATTATCCACGCCAAATGATCGATGGCGCCCCAAAGTAAAAACAAGTAATAGTTGAGATAATAACGAATGTACCCATGTAAGTGAGGTCTTTTGTTGCCACCATCCTTAATCAACTCATGCTCCACATCGTAAATTATTTGCTGCAATTTAAAAAAGTTGATTTGATCAATTGTAGTTAAAATATCTATGTAGCGATTGTGGACGAAAGAACGAACCCTTTCCTTTAGTTCTTCGCTTGGTTGCTTCTTGTTAATTTCTGACTCCAAAGAAATTAGTACTTTATTGTGAAATTCATCAGACATGGCATGCGCTATATCGGATGAATTTATCCCATATACAGAGTTTCGGAATTTGAAATAATTATAGAATCCTTGTGTGTATGACTCAATTTTTTTATATAGCTCTAATAAATTAACAATTTGCAGCCCGTATTGTTTCTCAATCTCACCCTTCTTCGCTGTATCGAATTCATTTTCGGTTAAGTAGAGAACGCATTTATTCTTAATTGCGATGGAAAGGAACTCATTGAGCATCTTCCCGGCCTTTCCTAATTCCGTAGGCACAACATCAGGATGGATAGGGAAAACGTCAATTACAGCTTCCGGTTGGTTTTCAATGAGAGTGACTTTATCCTGGGGAAAAAAGGTCCGTCTGACACCCAATTTATCCTCTATATATTTTGGAAAGAAAAAGGTCACATCACACAAACTAGGGTCTATTTTTGTCAGATAATCTTGAAATGTATTAATTAAAAGAATCCTCTGTTCAAGGTTTTTCAACCCTATAAACGTAAGGGGGTCGATGAATATTTTTAAATTGTTATTGATTAGATTCCACATTTCCGTTTCCAAAAAACAAAGTGACAAGCCCATCGATACCGAGATCAAATCTCCATCATTCTATTCATCCATCTATTAAATTGTACGGCCTCCTAATGTTATAATCCAAGCATGGAAAATGGAATATTATATCGTTGCCCCATATGCGACACGCCGATGTTTGAAAAGGTTGGCCTGAAACTTTTCGTCCAACGCATTCAAAACGGCAAGACAATCAAAATGGAGATCGATAGGAAAGATAGCGAGGGCGTTATGCGCATAGGCTGTGGCTCATGCGGCAAAGGCGGCCACATTCTTGCCGCCATACACGAAATGATCGGTATAGACGAAGTGGTTTCAGTTAAAAAAGAATCTGTTGTGGAGAAATAGCTTGACGCAAAAATCTGCAGTAGTATTATAAAAGAGTAAGTTGAAAATTTAATCGAGCATCGTCTGGAACGCCCAGGCACTAGTCGCAACTTTTTTGTTGGGACCCGTGCCTGGGCGTTTTTTATTTCTCGATTAGGTCGATTACGACTTACGCATTACAAAAATTAATAAAAATAAACAAATGGAAAAGAAATTAAACATCCAGTACGTTCCGGTCGCCGATTTGCGGCCAGCACCGTACAATCCTCGAGTTCACACCAAGGAGCAGGCGGATCAGCTGAAAGAGAGCATTAAAAAATTCGGCGTTGTAGATCCAATTTTGGCTAACTCCGCCCCGAACCGGAAGAACATCGTAATTGGCGGTCATTTCCGGCTGGAGGTAGTTAAAGAAATGGGATTCAAAGAAGTGCCAGTCGTCTACATAAATGTTCCCGACATCGAAAAGGAAAAAGAAATTTGCATCAGACTAAATTTGAACACGGGCGAATTTGACTGGACTCTGCTTGCGGACTTCGATGAAATCTTTCTGAAAGACGTTGGCTTCTCCTCCGAAGATTTAGACGAAGTGTTTGGCGTGGACGACAATCCGGAAATCTTTGATCTCCAAAAGGAGTTAAAGAAACTCAACATAACCAAAATTCTTATTAAGAAGGGCGACGTTTGGAAATTGGGCGAGCATCGGCTTATGTGCGGAGACTCCACCATTGAATCTGACATCTTGAAGCTGATGGGCGGCGAAAAGGCGTCGCTAGCGTTCACGGATCCCCCGTATATTTTGGATTATCTCAAAGGAAAGAAGAAAAATGGTAAGGCCACTGAAGGGTTCGGGTACAAGCGTGATCGCAAATACTTGGAGACCGATTCAATTCCGGAGGACTTCACAGAAAAGTGGATGGCGAACATTGCCAAGATCGCCAAAGAGGATTTCCATATCATCGTATATGAAAACTGGAAAAATATCAGGACTATCTGGGGAGAGATGGAAAAGCATTGGAAGGTTCGCAATATGATTGTTTGGCATTTGCCAAACCGGATGCAGGGCTTCGCCGCGAAGTATAGGTTCTTCAATAAGCACGACATTGCCATGGTTGGATCTTCGGGCAAATCAGAACTCCGCCTGAATTCCGAGGGAGAGTTGTTGGATAACGAATACCGGACCGCGCTTTACGCCACCGCCGGGAAGCCGCACTGGGAGGGCTACGAGAAAGGAAAGAAAATCTGCCCGACTGATTTCATTGAGTATAAATCGGCAGACGCAAAAAGTTCCGGACAAGGAATTATTTTCGGAACCAAACCAGTCGAGATATTGATTCCGTATATGAAGGTTCTAACCAAGCGTGGAGATTTAGTAGTTGAGCCGTTCGGTGGTAGCGGATCAACTCTGATCACAGCTGAGAAAATGAAACGGCGTTGTTTCCTGATGGAAAAGTCGCCGGTCTACGCCGAAGTGATAAAGCATCGCTGGGAAAAGTTGACCGGCCTTAAAGCTAAAAAACTATGAAGCGGGCAACTAAAACGTTGCTCCTAGAGCAGCTGAAGAAAACTCCAATAGTTCAGATTGCTTGTGAGAAAGCTGGCGTGGGCCGGGCAACATACTATCGCTGGCGTAAGGAAGATTTGGAATTCTCTAAGATGGCAGACGAAGCCATCTTAGAGGGCAGTTTTCTCGTTAATGACATGGCCGAAACCCAGCTTATGTCGGCAATTCGCGACAGGAATCTCACCGCCATAATCTTTTGGCTGAAACATCACCACTCTCAATACACTAACCGCCTGGAGATCAGCGGCCAGATTACTCATTTGCGCAAAGAACTCACCGAAGAAGAAAAGCAGATGGTCGAAAAAGCATTGCGATTGGCAATGCCGCAGGAAAATGAAGAACCGAATCAAAACAATGGAGAACCAACTACCCAATAAACCGGAAGAGATCATCCGAAGAATGATTGAGGATCCGAACTTCCGGCTAGAGCTGGTTCGGAACAGCCATTACTGGTTTATGCATTTTTATTTTCCTCATTATGTCACCTATCCGACCGCGGAGTTCCAGAAAGAAATATTCCAGCTTACGGAATCCCTAGATAGGACAGTGGTGATCACGGCTTTCCGTGGATCGGCAAAATCAACTATCTGCACCCTCTCGTATGCTATTTGGGCAATTCTCGGGAAGCAGGGAAAGAAGTTCGTAATCATGACTAGCCAAACTCAACGCCAAGCTCGTCAACATCTTATGAACCTGAAGCGTGAGTTGGAGAGTAACCCTTTCCTTTTGCGCGATTTAGGGCCATTTCATGAAGAACAAGATGAGTGGGGCGGCTATTCATTAGTTATTACGAAATACGGCGCAAGGATTACTGCCGCATCATCCGAGCAAAGCATTAGAGGATTGCGCCATATGAATTTCCGACCTGATTTAATCATTGCCGACGATATCGAGGACCTACAATCAACGAGGACCAAAGAAGGGCGCGACAAGACTTACGATTGGCTATTGGGCGACGTAATCCCAGCTGGTGATCAAAATACCAAGTTGATTATCGTAGGAAATCTTCTTCACGAGGATTCAGTAATGATGCGGCTGAAGTCGAGTATTGAGGAAGGGAAAATCGATGGAGTTTTCCGGGCGTACCCGATAATCGGTGAGGACAACAAAATACTTTGGCCGGGTAAATATCCAACGTTAGAAGCGGTAGAAAATGAAAAACGTAAAACCGGAAACGAATCTGCTTGGAATCGGGAATACTTGTTACGGATCGTCAGCAATTCAGAACGAGTCGTTCATCCCGAATGGATTCAGCATTATAAAGAGCTGCCTGATAAAGATCATCTGCGCTATACCGCAACAGGAGTTGATCTGGCTATATCGCTAAAAGAAACCGCTGACCGCACAGCAATGGTTTCGGCAAATATTTATGGCTATGGCGAGGATCTTAAAATCTACATCCTTCCCAATCCCATCAATGAGCGGCTGACATTTCCGCAGACGGTCGACCGGATAAAACTTTTGTCCAAGGTTCTTGGAGAGGGAGTGCAATCGCATATGTATATAGAAGAGGTTAGCTACCAGCGCTCGTTGATCGAACAACTTAACCGCGAGGGATACCACGCAGAAGGAGTTAAACTGCACGGCCAAGACAAACGCTCTCGGCTGGCTTTGACGACCGCCATGATTCAAAACGGTCAGATTGTTTTTCCCGAAAAAGGAGCCGAGGATTTAATTCAACAGCTG
This sequence comes from uncultured Candidatus Saccharibacteria bacterium, assembly GCA_964545345.1. Lineage (GTDB taxonomy): Bacteria > Patescibacteriota > Minisyncoccia > UBA6257 > WO2-44-18 > JAUSKF01. The sequence continues at coordinate 30,113 of CAZJFE010000003.1, forward strand.
ACTGGTTTTGGGGTGGAAAGATTCGATGATCTTGCCGATGCCTTTTCCTTGTTAATACTAAAAACTACAACGGGAACTCATGTTGAGCCGAACATAACCTGGATAGATCTCGGGCCGCCGCGTGGGTGGCAAAGTTGGTAAAAGCTCCCAGCCTATTCAAATTTTATATTCAGGCTACCCTTCTTAATTTTCTCCGGATCCGGAACCCCTTTCACTAGGCTAAGAACGAGCTTCCAAAGATATGGATTCTTTACCATAAAGAAAGAGCTTTTTGATTTTCCTTCAAATGAAATTTCGAGTCCGTCGGTGTAGATTTCTATTGAGAGCATTTTATCTAAGTCTAATGATTTGTTTTCAATCATCCCGTCAAAGACGAGTCTTTTATTGGTTAGGATAAGAGCCCCGCTATCTATATCTCTAAGCTCGGGCAGACTTCTTGATTCACTCTGGCCACCACCGACGTATACTCCTTTGAACAATCGAACGCCCATCCCTCCGCCACTTCTCTTACTAACCATCCGGACTTCTTTTAGCGGCACTTTTTCTTCTGAGAAAAAAGCTTTTTCGTCTTTCTTCAATAAGATAGATGTTTGCACTGGTCGGAGGCCGCCATTTTGTTCTGTGCTAGAAACAAAATCCTGCGCCTCCTTTATCTTTTCTTCCTTCTTATTGTTTTTAAATATTGAGAATAAGCCCATTTTATTTTTAATTCGGCTTTACCCATTCATATGGAACCCATCCTGATCGACCAATTTTGTCTTGGTCAACTGGATTAACTCCTTGTACGATCCTCACTCCCCGAGTTCCAACTCCAGAGTCAATCACTTTTATTCGCGTACCATTAGTAACTCCAAAGGCTTTTCCTTCAATAGCTAATTGCAATAAACCGACAGCATCTTTCGCGATGATAGTTTTAGTTAACTGATTTAAAGCCTCCGGCGTGGTTGCGAGGAATACAGTACCGCTCGGATCGTCGCTTGATCGCAACACGCCCTCACCGCCAATACTAACTACCGACTGTGTTTTTACGGACTGCTGCGGACTAGAAGAAATGGAACCGATAACGATGACAAGGATCATAAGAAAAAATCCGCAGACAATGCTTGTGCCAATAATTAAAATTTTCTTTTTTTCTTTAATCTGACTTTCTATATTTTCACGAGCATCTTTGCTGGTTAGATCGGCGGTGCAATGTGAACATTTGGTGGCATTGGACGGAATTGTGTCCTTACAAAATGGACATTTAACCTTTATGCGTTCGAGGCGTGCTTCTTTGGCTGCTTTTTTTCGACCTTCCCTTGCGTCCCGCATTTTTTGATTTAAGTTCTTCAACCACTCCATACTTTTTATTATTAATTTTTAATGTGCTGGCGAGAACATAAAACTCCCCGCCAGCGATCTCTTGCGAGACCCACATCCCTTTCGAGATGTGACTATCCCTAGTGCTCTGACGAGGAGTTTGATACTAGGGATAGATTCTTAGGCCATATCCTACGAGGATCGTAGGGGTTAGGTCTGCTTTATAGCTATTAAGTTGTAAATACATTTTAACTTACATACGGAACCTTGCGAAGTCCTTGCAACTACGGCCTGTACTGTTTTATAAACAGGCAGCTCAAGTTATTATTCTTATAAGAAATATGGACATGGATAACAAAAATGAACTTATAGCCGAAATTCAAAACAGGCTCAACCTTATTATGGTTGTAGTCGTTCTTTTCCCAACGCTAGTTTCTAGCTTATTCCAGCTCGCGAACGCACAAGCTCAGGCAAATAAAATGTTGCTTTCTTTGTCGGTTAACGCCGGGATTTATATATTCAGTTATTTTTTATTTGAGGCTAGAAAAAAGACAATGGGATTGGGATTTCTTAAAACAATTAATATTATGTCGTTGATTGGCATAGGAACTTTTATATTTCCAATCTTGCTCATATCGACCAACCCAAATGGCCCATTAACATTTTGGAATGGATTATTTTTTACCGCATCTCTATGGGGCATGCCCATCATCACTCTTGTCGTGTTTTGTATAATCCTAACGGCATTCATAACCTCTTTTCAGAATCATGACGGAAAATAAATTTGAAAATTCCGAAAGCGTGGAAATTGTTGAAGTTCCGACTTCGGACGAAGGAACGCTTGAGGCTGCGGCATTATTGATCACCGAGTATTCCTGGGGCAAAGATTATCCGATAACTCCCCTAGATGAACTTCGGAAGAGTGAGTACTGTGTCGGGGCATACTCGGGAGATAAGTTAGTAGGATTCGCGGCGATTAACCGTTTTGCGAGCCCGGACGGCATAGACAGTGGCGAGCTTTGGTTGGGGTACGCAGTAGTTATTCCCGAATTCCGCGAACGGGGTATATACCAGAAACTATATTCCCATCAAATGACGTACGCTGAAAAAGAATCGGGAAGGATTTTGTCCTGCACTAACAATCCAATTATTGCAAAATTTCTGTTGGGAAAAGGGTGGAAAGAGATTAGGAAAACAAAAGATGAGGGCGGCGAATACTGCTCAGTCTTTGAGTATATGAGACACTCGGCCTAAACCAACGCCACTCTGGACTTCATCGCGGGGTTGCGTCATCCATTGTCTTGCAATGAAAGCAGCAACCCCAACGGGGCAGGCTTTGGATACTAAGCAGGTCCAGCCGCCAATCAAAATCAGATACTGCGTCTACGCTAGAAAAAGCACCGAATCCGAAGAACGGCAGGTGCTTTCCATTGATTCACAAACTAAAGAGATGCTTGAGCTCGCAGACAAAGAAGGCCTTGAGATCGTAGAGATCAAACGAGAATCGCACTCGGCTAAAGCTACCGGCCAGCGGCCGATCTTCAATGAACTTCTCAATGACATTCGCGCAGGGAAATTTAATGCCATTCTCACCTGGGCACCGGATCGCTTAAGCCGTAACGCCGGAGACTTAGGGGCGTTGGTAGATTTGATAGATCAGAAGCTGCTACTGGAAATCAGAACCTTCGGACAAAAATTCACCAACTCACCGAATGAGAAGTTCCTTCTAATGATCTTGGGGTCGCAGGCCAAACTGGAAAACGACCAGAAAGGCGTGAACGTGAAGCGAGGACTAAGGTCGCGATGCGAGATGGGACTACGACCAGGAATCGCACCAACTGGATATATCAATGAAAAGCGAATGGACCGAAAGTGCCACGCCCTCGTTGATCCAGAACGCGCTCCAGTGATAAAACAGATATTTGAAAAAGTGGCCAACGATAAGTGGAGCGGCAGAAGGGTCTATCACTGGTTGAGATACGAAATAAACTTCTACACGAGAAGGAATAAGAACCTAACCTTAAGTAACATTTTTACTATTCTCCAAAACCCGTTTTATTACGGCGTCTTCGAGTATCCGGTAAAAAGCGACAATTGGTACACCGGTAAACATGAACCGCTTATTACCAAAGAATTATTCGATAAGGCCCGGGAACAGCTAAAGCGTGATCGCATCCAGCGAGAAAGCAAAGAATTCGCCTTCACTAAATTGATTACTTGCGGTCACTGCGGATCGGGCATAACAGCTGACGAAAAATTCAAACAACTAGCTGACGGAACCGTCGCCAGATATGTCTACTACGGCTGCACCCGGAGCCGAGATCTGCATTGCAAGGGCGGATATATGAGAGAAGAAGATTTGATAGCTCAGCTTCTGTTGGTTATCGATCAGATCGATATCAACGAGTTGGGAGTGCAGATTAAGTTTGAACAAGAGGTCGTGCGATATAACAAGTTCCGAAGAAACGTGCTCGGCGCGCAGGGAAAATCTGAGGCCGAGGACATTAACTTAAAAACTTACGCCAAATATCTCCTCAGAGAAGGAAGCGTCATTGAGAAGCGCGAATTATTGTCCTCCTTCAAGAGCAAGCTAATTTTGAAGGACAAGCGGATCTCCCTCTAGCTCAACTTTTATTTTATTTGTATTCCCATGCCTCAACATTCCCAAATAGGACTGCCTTCGTGATTCGCTGGTATTATCTTTCATATTTCTGATCATTCTCCTCTTGGTGGCGCTTCGTAAAACCCGATGATCCGGAAAATGCACCCAGCCCAGAAAATCCACACCGGAGGCAATGGTCTTCAAGAAAATCTTGCTGGGGTGCAGATCTAGCTTCAAACGCTGCGTCAAAAACTCCCTCAACTTAGGGATTAGCTCTTCCAGCTCCCCTTTCTCTTGCGACAGAAAAACAAAGTCGTCAGCATAACGAGCGTAGTTTCTCACTTTCAATTTATGCTTCACGAACTGGTCAAACTCATTCATATAAACGTTGGCGAATAACTGCGAGGTTAAATTTCCCAACGGCAACCCGATGCCGGGCGCGGAAGAAAAGCTCCCGATCACATTTCCCAACAACCATACGACTTTTTTGTCAGCTATATGCTCGTTCAGTAATTTCAACAATATTTCGTGGTCAATGCTAGCAAAAAATTTCCTAATATCGCACTTCAACACCCAGCAGGTCTTGGTGTGGTTCTTGCTAACCCGATAATTAACCGCCCTGAAACGATCCAGCGCCTTGTGCGTTCCCTTATTTGCCTGGCAAGAGAACGAATCAGCGATAAATCTCTTGGCAAAGTAAGGATAGAGGGCCAGGTGGATTGCGTGATGGAGTAACCGGTCGCGAACTCCCGCCTTGTGAATGATCCGAGGCTTCGGATCGGAGATATTGAATCGATGATACCCGCCGTGTTTGTAGGTTCCGCTTGACAATTCCTGAAAAATCGCTAAAATATTAGCGAAGAACTTTGATTCGAAGGTCTGTACGTCTTTCTTGTTGGTCTTTCCTGGCAAAAACTGCCGCCATGCGGTTAGTAAACTTTCCACGGAGGTGATTTCTTGAAAACTATGGACGAATTGTTCAATCATAAGTCAGTTAATATTACAGATCCGCCGATAGTTAGAAAAACTATCAGTTCTTATCGTATTCTCCACGAATTTCTAGATAAAATTCCTAAGACTTACCGCTATACCCTCGGTTCGCGGATCGACAACACTTTCATCGCCTTTGGCGAAGAAATAGTTTCCGCCACCTATACAAAAGATCAGCAAAAAATAAGCCATCTAAACCTAGCCAGCCAAAAACTGGACTCTTTGAATTTCCTATTAAGGATCAGCTGGGAGATACGGATCCTAGATACCAAGAAATATGCCGCCTTAGGCCAAGCATTCGCCGAGATCGGCAGAATGCTTGGCGGTTGGCAGAAGCAAGTAATGAAGTAAAGGGTTTGCGGACGGCGAGGAACCGGTAGTTCGCATTCCAGTCGTTGTCATACCAGTTCAGGTTCAGCTTGCGTTCGCTGTTGAAGTACAGGTACGGCACGTTGCGGTTACCGTTCGAGTCCCGCCAGGTATGTGCAAAGCTCCTTCCGCGCCACCACCCCTCGAATACTCTTAGGGTTGAATCGAATTCTGTGTCTTGAACACAATAGCGCCTTGCACCAACTCCTAAACTTCATAATGACCGCTCGAAGCCGTAGCCGCGAGCTGTTTCGTCCCCTTTATTATACATTTTTTGAAAAAAGAAAAAGCCCCTGTTCTCTAAAGAGAACAGGGGCGTAAGGACCAAGACCCAAGGGACTAAGGACCAGGCTCCGCTTCGCGGAGTTAGGAGTTGCGGACGGCGAGGAACCGGCAGCCCGCATCCCAGCCGCCGTCATCCCAGCCCAGGTCCAGCCCGCGCTCGCCGCCGAAGCACAGGCACGGCACGTCGCGGCCACCGCCCGAGTCCCGCCATTCCTGTCCGAGAGCCACGACCCAGTCCTTGCCGTTCCAGTTCGCAGACATCCAGGTAAGGAGTTCGCGAAGGTTGGCAGGGCGGTAGCCTTCTTTCTTCATCTCGGCGACCATCTGATCGGAGGAAACGACCTTGTTGGGATAGAAGACCTTGAAGTCTGTCTTCACTCCGACGTCCGGGAAGTTCGCTTCGGTGATGTTCACGTTGACGTAGCCGAAGCTTCCAGACTGGATCATCTTCTGCAGATCCTTGCCGCAGATCGCGCCGCCCTTCGGGTCCTCGATCCGAGCGAGCAGCTTGTCGATCGTGCCGCAGAGGCCTTCCGAGAACTTCTGAACTTCACTCTTGAAATCCACCAGAGCCGATTTCAGCTCCGGACTGGCCAGCCTCCCCTCCGCCACTTCCAGCTTCTTCTTGAGACCTTCGTTGATCTCCGTCAGGGCTGCGATCGTCGGCTGGGTCAGATCCTGGCTCACCTCAACGGATGCCTCGCTCTTTTCCGCGTCGGTCATGGCTCTCTCCTTTGCTTGGGTTTTTGTTTGTACAGAACTGCTGTGAATATAGCACACTTTAGGCCTATTTGTCAAGCTAAAAACTTGCCGAATTCGGGAACAAAAAATCCCCGCATTCTCGAAAGAATGCGGGGATAAGTACCAAGGGCCAAGAGCCCAAGGGTCTTAGGAGTTGCGGACGGCGAGGACCCGGCAGCCCGCATCCCAGCCGCCGCCACACCAGCCCAGGCCCAGCCCGCGCGCGCCGCCGAAGCACAGGCACGGCACGCCGCGGCGACCGCCCGAGCCCCGCCAGGTCTGGCCGAGAGCAACGATCGGGTTCTCCTTCTGCCGGTTGGGATGATCCAATCCCAGCGAAAGGAGAGCGACGGGCTTGGCCGCCTTGAGCTTCAGGACCTTCATCATCTTCAGGATGTCCTTGGTGCTGGCGTCACGGCCCATGCTCACCAAGACGAGTTCCTGCTTCTTGGCAGAGCCCTTCTTGGCCGGGTAGTTCTTGCTGGTCACGGCCTCATTGGCCCAGGCCAGCTTGTTCGCCTTGACCAGCTCGTCGACCGAGAGATCATGACGCACACCCACTTCCAGCACTTCGGTCTTCACGTCCCGCATCGGGATCGCCGCGAGGGCCGCTCGGCAGAAGGACTTGAGGCCCTTCCACTTCTTGTCGCTGGGGGCGTTCTGGATGATATATTCCAGATCGTCCTCTTGGGCGAACTGCGTGATCATACGACCGAAGTTCTTCTTGAAGCTCTCGAAATCATGCAGTTTGGCCTGGATCTCCTTGGGAAGCTTATCGCTTTCCCAGAAGTTCTTCTCTTCCCCATGCTTGCCGCCTTTGCAAAGCGAGCCCCAGATGTTGTCGATGGCGTGATGGCCAAGGAAATCATTGTCCTTCAGACCCTCCAGCATCTCACGGCCGCGCTCGGAAAAGACTTCATCGTCGGTAAGGAAAAAGACTGTCTTCTTGCTACCCTTAGCCTCAACTTCTTTCCAGCTGACGAATTCGCACATCGGAGCCCCTCCTTGTTTGGGTTTTTCAGTTTTTATCCATCGCATGATGGATTTGTGAACTGCCGTAAATATAGCAGAATTGAGCTAAAAAGTCAAGGGGATGAAATTCACAAAATAATAACTACCCCCTACTAAAATCCCCGGGGTGCCCCGGGGATTTTAGTACTACTTTTTGCGCCGATTATAAGGCGGCTGGTTCGGAGGATCAAGGCTGATCCTCTTCTGAGAAGCCATATTGCTTACAGCAGCAGGAGTCCTGCCAAGCTTTAGGCTAATAACACGAGTGGGGGTATTTCCAAGAGCAAGATCGCGTAGCTTAGAAACCTCGCCAGGAGTCCACTGTTTACCAGAATTTCTATTATATTTTGCCATTTGAATTTTTTATTTACAATCTTTGACCGAGCGTTCCGGCAGCGGCCGCTGCCGGAACGACCCAGCTAGCAAGTTACAAGAACTTACGCTTGTGCAGCCAGTTCAGGCCATCACTCTCGTTGATCTTCCCATACCAATCGCCTTGGAGCCGAAAAACGACTATTTCGTCATTGGCGTCTAAAGCGTAGGGACTGATCAAGTCATACACCTGCTTAGCAGATAATGGGGTCTCCACGAGCCAAGCAGAAGTAGTGTGATGCCAGTAAGTACCAGAGATACTCTCAATTGCCTTATAAAGGCGTGAATATTCCTGGCCCGGCCGATGCAGCGAGTAAGAAATGAGGTGAGTCATTTTGTTTACTTAACTAGATTGTCTTATGAGGGGCTTAACTGGTAGACTACAACCGTACAGTATCCGCCCTAAGAACCACTCGACTTTTAGCGAGCCCGCGAGCCTGCTAGTCCAGGCAATACGAGTCCCGCTGTGGCCTAGGCGGTGGGATAAGATTAAGCCCCCAAGAAACCGTCCCGATGGGGCGGTTTCTTGGTTGTTCAATCTCTTTGTGATTATATTTGTAGTCATAGTCAGCTTACTTTGCTTAAATAATAATAAAAATTTTTTACTAGGTCAATGCCGGATATAGAAGATCTAGCCGGGCCTTTGCGGCGGCCGGGTTCACGTTAAAAACTTCGGCAAGAATCTCAATAGCTCGACTTCTCAGTGAAGGATCCAAGACCTTAAGCTCAAACGGTCCCCCGGTTGAAAGTAGCCCGGCTATCGACTTTTCTACTAAATCGCTCGGGAGAAGCAAGCTTCCAATCGCTTGATTAGCCTGATATTCCCACCATTTACCATCATAGCCAGTTCTTAGAACGTCAGAACTTTCATTCTCCCGACATAGAATCTTGGGCTCATCCAGACCGTCAACAAAAAGTGCCTTGGGTTTCTTACCAAGTACGAATAGATGGCCCTGGAAGAGGGCGTGTCCGGCCTCGTGAGCTAGCGTTGTGCGAATCCGGCGCTCTGAGCTTAAGGATCCGTCTTCATCTAAAGATCGGGCTACAACCACTTCTTCTAATCCACGCTTACCGAAACGAGAAAACCCCAGCACCCCCTCCGGCATATCAATATATTGATGGACAACGCCGAATCTTTTTTCTATAAAGCGATCGATGCGAACTGGGGCGGGCTTGTCGGGCAATAATCCAACCATCCGTAATTCATTGGAGCATGTTCTTTCAATCTCGTCCTGTTTATAAAAAGGCCGTGTTTGAAATGGACCAGATTTTGCTCTCAATGTATGCATTAATTTTTATTACTTTTCCTTGCCTTGTCGGCGAGCTTTATTAATTCCTCTGGGGTAACGCCCTCGTCTATCACTTTTCGGAAAGCAAGACCGTACCCAGGATTCTTTTTCGTCGCCTCCTTCATGCCTTCAATAGGTGGCCGATTATCATATTCCTTGAGCTTTTCTAAGCTAATCCCGAGTACGCGGGCCATGTCCGCCAATACCTCATCGGATGGATAGCGACGCCCGAGTTCGATATCGGAAAGAAAGGCTGCGGAGAGATCACCGAGCTTCTCGCCGAACTCGCGCAAGGACAAATCCTTACCGTCTCTCAGCTCACGTATAAATTCTCCCAGAGTCTTCATACTAGTAAGCTTACAGCATTACAGATTAGGAGTCAATGCCCAATGTAGGTAATATGTTTATAACAAAACATAGAAGACTCTCGGTCTCTCGATAAAAAGTTTCAAGTGCGGAGGCGGAAGGATTCGAACCTTCGGAACCCTTTCGGGTTCAACGCATTAGCAGTGCGCTGCTTTCGGCCACTCAGCCACGCCTCCATAAATATTTATTTTCTCGGCAGAGCCTCAATCAAAAATCAGAGGAGTCGCGTCTGCCAGGGTTGCCTTTGCAACCCGCCCAGCCGAGCTGGGCCCACGCCTCCAAACTTTATATATAATACCAGCATTTTAGGGAAAATCCAATTGCTTTAGTTACAACGATAATAGTATATTGCAGTCAGTTATTTGATTGGTAAGGAGAATAATGTTCCACCCGAATGGTCCGAGCTTGAAGGAATTGATTAAGCAAGCGCTGTCGTCCACGAAAGAGGGATATGACCAACTGGCTCCTAAATTTGATTACACTCCGTTTCTAACACCGAAACAGCTCGTTGATCAGGTGGTAAAATATCTCACCGAAGATGCCGACAGCAAACCCATCAATACGCACGAGTTCAATTCCACGATTGATCTCTGCACCGGCACCGGAGCGGGCGTGGAAGGATTGATTCCAATCGTCAGTAACGAGATAGTCGGCGTGGACTGGAGCGAACCAATGCTAGCGGAGGCGAAAAAGAAATTCGCCGGCGTGACTAAGCCAAGAATTCGTTTTGTCTGCGAGAATATCTTTAAAATTAATTATCCGGAAAAGTTTGATCTGGTTACTTGCTTTGGGGCGCTGGGTCACATTGAAAAGAGTCGGCAGAAAGAGTTTGTTGATCTAATCTATCGCCTGCTGAAGCCCGGCGGACGATTCGCTTTCGTTACTGCTGATAAGCCGAAGTGGTATCAGCCGAGCGCCTGGCCGTATTTCATCTTTGACGCGGTGATGAAGGTTAGAAATTGGGCGATCAAACCGGAGTTCGTGATGTATTACATTAATTTCCTTCTGCCGGACGCCCTCCGCTTGTTTCGCATTAGCGATTGGACCATCACGCTAGTTGCTCCTCTAGAGATTAATGGGAGGAGCACCTCGGCCAAACTCGTGGTTGTTCAAAAAGACATTTAAAAAAATCGCCCCCGAATTTCGGGGGCTTTGTTTTTTGTTGTATTACTCAGTAGAACTCACTCTCGTGAGTACTTCCTTATAACCTTCCACGACGTTCTTGAGAATGTTGGAATCGTCCACCATTCTTTGGAGCTTCTGATTGATCGCGGAGATGCTCAGTGCGATAGTCTGTCGGCAGTGCGCGCAATTCCGGAGATGTTCCTGAACTTCCGCCATCATCGCCTCATCCGGCTTGAACTGGGGATCTCTGGACGCGGGATCCACCAGATCAGCAGACAGGGTATCCATCATTGCGGTGCAGATAGCCAACGCCACTCTCGGAAGAATCGTTTCCATCCTGCCTCCTCCTTCTCTGTAAAGCTCTATCGCGACACAGCGAATTTTATTCTTAGAGCGAGGCGTGAGGATTGGAGAATAGAAATCTATCTCCAATCCTCACAACAAAGCTATCAGATAAAATTTGCGTGTCCCGTGAGCGGGTTGCGGGATAAATTACCGAATAACGGCGTCATTCGTCGTTATCGTATCCCGATACAATTGCCTCCTCATTCCTTGTTCTCGGTAATTTCTCCCCGCAACGCGAAGAGAGTTTACAGAGAAGGAGGAGGCTGCTCCTCAGTTGTTTTGGTATCAGTCCAAGTGGGCTGAACCGCTTTTCAATGTTGTCGGTATTATAGCAAGAATCCTAAAATTTTGCAACTCTAAAGAAAAAACCGCTGGTTAGGCGGTTTTGAAGTTGGTGATATCATAAGCCATTGTGCCGTGCCGGCTTTCCAGAAAGTAGGGACGGTCTTGGAAGTAGCCGCCAATCTTACTAATCGTTTTTGGGAGTATGATCACCGGAAGGTCGTTGGTCTCAACATCAATCTGAATTTGTCTTCTCTGGCCATCTTTCATCAGCGGCCCGTTCTTACCAATCAGAACCCGTTTAGCTCTGATCTTTGTGGCGAAGTTCTTCAGAAAACGGAACAAGCAGGACCGCACCGCTCTCTTTCGCGGCCGGGAATATATTCTTTCCGAATCAATATCAATTGAATCAGCAATCAGATCAGCGGTGCCATCTTCGTTGGGTGTAAGAAAAAGCCATGCCTGTCCGACCACTCCCCACCCCTTTTCCGAAATTTCCGCCACCTGAATTCCTTTATCAATCAGAAATTCCAGGATTCCGGCCGGATATTTTTTGTAGTCAACATCATCCAACGGCAGTTCGGGAGCCGGATAGACACCGCGCTTTCCTATCGCGATGCAGCAGCCACTCCAGTTACCCTGGAAAATATCCCGTTGCGGGATCCGTTCCCAAAGCTTAACCGTATACTGTTTAAGACTGCCCTCTCCAGCCAATGCCCGGAAGATATCATGTATCCCCCAATAAACCTGGTTAGTTCCATCCACCGGGTCGATTATTTTCTTACCCTTTTTCTTGAGGTAGGAAAAGGTTTTATTGAAAGTCGGAAAAAATGGGCTTTCTTTCGATATAGGGAGATTAATCTTCCCCTTCTTGAGCTCTTTCTTATTTTTCCTGATACCCATCACGTCCTTCGCGATACTGCGCTGAAGGTTACTGCCAATATAGCCGGTTATTAAGGCGGCGAGCTTTTTTTCCAGTTCTTCCCACAGCTCATCAACCTTGGATGGGTCATATTCCAGCAGATCTTCCGTTTCCGAAAGCGTGGTGTAAATCCAGTAAAAATAATCAATCCCGTGATTTAGAAATTCATGCTTACTCTTTAGGTTGTGGTCAGCGACTGCATTCCAGAATGAGTCTGCCGGATCTCCCATGCTGATCAAATTCTGAAAATCTTGTTTAACTAGAATGGCTTGAAGAATCTTGAAAAAAAGTCTTTGGGTGGAAGATGACTCCTTGCTTAGCGCCTTCATGTGATTCAAAAAAAGTTTGGCGGGTAGTTGGAGTCCTTCACCGTTTTTCGCGCAAAATTCCAGAAACTCCCTCATGCCCCACGGACTGGAAATACGGTCTAAGATTTTCCCTACTCTGAGGCCATCCAGAATCCCGTCATCCGTGTCTTGGACCAATTTTCACCTATGTTGTTAAAAACCTGCCCATATAATATAATTTTTCCGCTATGAATGCAAGCGTTATCAGAAAAATTAAAGAGGCGCCGAGCGATCCGGGAGTTTACACCTTCTATGCCGGCCAAACCGTCCTATATATAGGAAAGGCGGCTAATTTGAAAAACCGGCTTAAATCCTACTTGCCCGCCTCTGGAGGGTTAAAAATCACCGATCTGAAGACTCAGTCACTCCATGAGGAGGCGGACAATTTGGAATACAAAGTTTTGCGTTCTGATATTGAAGCGTTGATAGAAGAATCCCGGCTGATTAAATCTTTGAAGCCGAAGTACAATGTTTTGTGGATGGATGACAAATCTTATCACTATGTCTACTTCACAAAAGAAGTTTACCCAAAGATTTTTGTTGGGCATAAAAATCCTCCTCGTCGTTTGTTGTCAGTTGTTAGTTATTCCGGGATTGGCCCCTTCACCGACGGAAGCGCTTTACGGATCGTTTTGAAATTACTCCGCAGGCCATTCCCCTACTGCACTTGTTTCCAACTTCATTTGCGGGATTGTCTAAACGCGCAGATTGGGAAATGTTTTGGGTTTTGTTGCAAAAGATTAACCAACGACGAACAACTTACGACTAATGATGATTACAAGAAAAACATCAGGGCGATTAAGATGGTTTTAAATGGGCGCGGGAAGAAGCTGCTGGAGTCGCTGAAGGATGAAAAGGAGCGGTGGGCGCTGGAGAGAATTTTTGAACACAAAGAATTTCTAAACAATGACGTCATTAGACCTTCGGAATTGGATATTCAAAAAATAGAGTGTTACGACAATTCCAATTTCGCCGGAAAAGAAGCGGTTGGGGCGATGACAACACTAACAAGAAACGACAAACGACAAACGACTAACGACGGCTGGACGACAGACAAAAACCAGTGGCGGAAATTCAAAATTAAAAGCACGCCGACTCGCGACGACCCAAGAATGATTGAGGAAATTTTGAGTCGTCGCTTAAATCATCCGGAATGGCCGTATCCCGATTTGATTGTGATTGATGGAGGCATTACGCAGTATCGGGCGGCGAAACGAGTACTTGACGAGTTTCATAAACGACACACAACTAACAACATACGACTCGTGTCGTATGCCAAGCCGCAGAGAAAAATAATCGGTATGTCTGAAGCTCCGCGCGAGCTTCAGGAGTTAATTGAGCGGATTATACATCAGACTCACAACTTCGTGATCCGCTATCACCGTCAGGTTCGTGAGCGAGAGTTTATTCCGAGATAAAAAAATACACCAACAGACCCGCTCTATTGGTGCTAAGTGTCCCCTGACGGGGTCCAAGGATGTGGGATACCTCGTGACTCTACGGGGTTGGTCCAGAGTCGTTTCTCCGAGTACAGCCCACAACACACTTGTAGGGGCATTATAGCAAACCCACAGAATTTGTCAAGTACCTCCAAGAATAGGCCTGTTTTGTTATAATGTTTAGATGGTTAGGATTTTGA
>CAZJFE010000004.1:0-41356 GCA_964545345.1 uncultured Candidatus Saccharibacteria bacterium
GGATTACAATAGATGGACTAATACCGTTGCTCTTGGCAACCGTTGTGATGGGAGCGGTGAACGCGACTATCGCCTACGGAGCTAAAGCATTTGATTAACAATCTAATTAACAATATGGATATTATTTCTATCGCACAGGTTCTAGTTTCAGTAATATTAATCGCCTTAATCCTTATTCAGGAGCGCGCATCCAGCGGCGGTTTGGGAATTTTTGGCGGTTCCGGCGATGGCGGCTTTTATCAAGCTCGCCGCGGTTTTGAAAAAATGATTTTCGGCCTAACAATCTTTATGGCCGTTGCTTTTGCCGGTCTTGCTTTGCTGAACCTTGTTTTATAAACTTTCAAAACTCTATAAGTCTTTTTCACCAAAAGAGCAAAAGCTCTTTCTTGGAGTAGCAGCTGTTTTCCTTGTTTCCGGGTTCACCCTTGCGTTGGTTCTTTATTATCAAAATACTACCGCCCAGCCGGTTGAAGGCGGTAATTATACTGAAGGAATTATCGGCCAACCGGTAGCGATCAATCCTTTAATTGTGGGCGAAAACGACGCCGATCGCGATTTAATCGCTCTTACCTTCGCCAGCTTATCGGATCTTGCCGAGAAATATGAAGCCGATGTTGAAGAGAAAAATTGGACTATTACTCTCAAGCCGGATTTAAAATGGAGTGACGGCGAACCGATTAATAGCGAAGACGTAATTTTCACGATTGGAATAGTGCAGGATCCCGATGCCCGCTCCCCGCTTTTTGCAACTTGGCAGGGAGTCGCTACCGAGCGTTTAAGCGAGTTAGAGCTAAAGGTTACTTTAAAAAATACCTACGCTTTCTTCCGCGATAATATTCAAAATTTACGGATTGCCCCGAAACATATTTTTGACGGCATTCCGCCTCAAAATTTCCGACTGTCGGAATTTAGTCTCCAACCGGTAGGTAGTGGCCCATACCGGGTAGTTGGCTATAAAAAACGGCCCGATGGTTTTATTGAAGAATACACACTGACCGCGAATAAACATTTTGCGGGTCAAAAACCGTATATCAAAAGTTTTTCCATCCGATTTTTCCCGAACAAAACCGAAGCGATTAGCGCTTTTAATTCCAAAGGCATTGATGGCATCGGTGGCTTGGAAGCAAAGGATCTGGAAAACTTAAAAATCAGCCGAAAAATATTAAACCCCGAGCGCTCCCGCTACTATGCGGTCTTCCTTAACCCGAACACCAGCTTGGCTTTGAAAGAGAAAGATGTTCGGCAAGCGCTAAATTTAGCCACCGATCAGGCGAGAATCATTAATTCTTCCCTGCTTGGCGAGGCATTACCGGCCCATGGCCCAATTCCTCAAAGCATTTCCGGTTATGATGATTCGGTTTATGCCGACGAGGAGTTCTCTCCGGAGAAGGCCAACGCTTTATTGGACAAAGCCGGCTGGAAGCTGAATGAGCAAGGAGTCAGGGAAAAACTGATCCAAAAAACCAAAGTTCCGCTTGAATTTGATTTAGTGGTTCCGGAATCGCGCTTTTTGTCGGAAACCGCCAACGAACTCAAGGATATGTGGAAAGTTATCGGAGTAAAGATAAATCCGGCGATTCTAAAATCCGCGGATATTCTAGGCGGCATCATCAAGCCAAGGAATTATCAGATGATTTTGTTCGGAAACACTCTGAATAAAAACGCTGATATCTTTTCTTTCTGGCACTCTTCCCAAAGATTTGATCCGGGCCTTAATCTTTCTTTATTCAACGATAAAAATGTGGATACCGCTCTTGAATCGGTACGGCAAACCCTGGATGAACCCGCTCGCAACGCGCTTCTTTCCAAAGTTCAAAAAACTATTCACGACAATTGGCCGGCGGTTTTCCTCTATTCACCAAATTATCTTTATGCCACTTCCCGCTCACTGGGTGGATTCCCGGAGGGGCCGATTGCCTATTCCTCCAACCGTTTTGACAACGTCAATCTCTGGTATCTGAAGACTGCGAGAATATTCAATAAATAAAGGAGGCCCCCCGTTGGGGCCTCCTTGTTTAGTTGCTAGCCATTGCATCCGTTTGAAAAGCACTGTTGCCGTCGGATGTATCGCCGGCAATTTTTCAAAAGGACTGACTCTGGCAGATTCATTTTACCGGCCGGCTTGGCTTCCGGGAGCGCTTTTTCGTACAGCTGGAGATCGTTGTGCCAACACCTTGAATTTCCTTTTGCGTCGCGATGTTTACGAACCGCATTACGAATTTTTTGAAGCTTCTGCCTCAACTGCGCTGGAGTCATCTTTTTGATGTCTTTATCTAGACCCATAGCATTGCCCGGATATAAGAATACCCCGAGTAAACAGAGCCACCTTCAACTATTACCGTTGGTACTGCCGAAGTAGTAAACTTTTTCTCCACGCTGTAACCACTATTTCGCAAAGCTTGGACGAGCATTCTAGATTCTTTACAATTATCACAAAATAACCGCAATTTCTTGCGCGATTTCTTGACGGGCATATTGCCTCCTCAAATGAACCGAGTATAAATTAGCAATTAAACTAAGCTTTGTAAACCCGATTCCAGATTGCTCCCAAGACCCAACCAAGTACATAGCCACCGAGAGTAGTTAGGCCAACCAAGAGAATCGCGGAACCTAGCTCAAACTCCATAATCGCGTACGGTGGTTCAATAAAATGAACACGGAAGACGAAATCCATTAGAATAGATGCTCCTCCGGTAGCGACCAACACCGCCCAAACTAAATGCCAAAGCCCCAACAACGAACCGACCACCATCCCTAACCGATGAGAATTAAGTTTTTGTTCCATGATTCAATTATACCAAATACGATAAAACCGCTCCGAAGAGCGGTTGTTTTACGGCATTAGAAGAGTCCGAAACAGCAGCGTAAGCCATGCCAAACCTAGAAATGGGATAACTGTAAATAAGATCAGGAAAAGTGTCCCAAGTCCGGCTTCCGTTCCGTTGCTCTTTCTGCCCACTTCCCTAAGGTACAAGTAGGATGAGACCATCATGACCACAGTCAAGAAAATCAGAACTGACCAAGGAAGCAGGAATCCAACGACTGCTCCGATTACAGCAGTCAATAGCCCGATCAGGCGAACATCCATTTCCGATACTCCAAATTACTATCCTTACTATACTATCCGTTCAATAAATCCGCGAATTCTTTTTGCACTTTCTCCAGCTTGGGATTAATCACCACCTGACAGTAAGGTTTATTTTTATTTTTCGCGTAATAATCTCGGTGATAATTCTCCGCCTCCCAAAACTTATCCAGCGGTTTTATTTCAGTGACTACCGGCGCCCCCATTTTGCTGGAATCATTTAAAGATTGAATAAATTTTTCCGCTTCCGATTTTTGCGTGTCGGTAGTATAAAAAATCACTGAACGATATTGTGTTCCAACGTCAGCGCCCTGCTGGTTGGGCGTGGTAGGATCGTGTGAAGCAAAAAATATTGTCAGCAATGTCCAGTATTGAACTTGCGCCGGATCATATTCAATTCTCACGACTTCCGCGTGCCCGGTGGCTCCGCTGCATACTTCTTCATATGTCGGATTTGGTTTTGTACCGCCGGCGTATCCGGGCAAAACCGAGCTCACACCTTTTAACATCTTAAAAACCGCCTCCGTGCACCAGAAACATCCTCCACCAAAAACCGCGATCTCTATGTTCATAAATTTATGATAACAAAAAAACCGCCCGCCAACATCTGAAAGTTGGGGCGGGCGGTTGGGAATTTACTTCTTGACACAACAGTAGATCGCTGTTTTGTCTTCGCATTGAACTTCCACGGAAAATCTCTTTTCCAAGATTGCCCGGAAGCTCTTTTGTGAAAGCCACTTGAAGGTCGTCGTGTGACTGGACAGGCCATCGCGGACTTGCACATGATGCACAACGTCTCCGACCGCCCAACTTACTTCCACGAATGAATGACCATCTAAACCATATTCTTTAACCACCGGTTTCTCTGGGGGTCTGGCGATGAAGGTGTTGAAAATAAACACTCCATCTTTCGGCATAACGTTTGCCAGCAGATCCACCGTTCTCTCATTAAGCCAGTAATTAACGGCTTGCTGGCAAAACACTGCCTGAAACTCTGCTCCGAATTTTTGAAGATCAAACAGCGCGCTTTCTACGTCGCTGACGGCAACTCTAATTTTCGGATCCAGCCAGGCCTCGGAGAAAATCATTGCTTCTTCTTGCTCAACCAGCCAAGCCATCCTAGCTCCCTCCTCAACGGCCATCAGCGCCAAACGACCGGATCCGCCGCAAAGGTCCAGCGCCAACTTTCCATCAAGCGGACCGGCGCGCCGAATTAGGTCTTTCGGAACTCGGTGATCGGCAAATCTTTGGTAAAGAGCGTAGTAAGTTCGCCCATCGGGATATTTTTCCATTAAATCCTCTCTCCGTTTTTGTTGAAAAGCAACATGCAGCCATGGGCCGCGATGTTGAAGGAAGTCATCGCCGGACGGCTAGAATCACGAACGGTTCCCGGCGGAGCGTACGGCTCGGTCGGCAGATCCGGCTCCTGTTGATGGTAATGAACTATGTGATCAACCCTTGGATTCTCAAAAATCCTAGCTAGCAACGGGGCGTTGAGACTGGCCTTCATTGGGCCGGCCACCACTACCTGCCTCTCGCGGCTATCAACCCGTAGCACAGGGACGAAGGAATTTAATTCTTTCTTACCTCGCCCAGTGGTCATGAATCCAGAACCGGTCCGAACTGCTACCGTGCCGAAGATCATTCCGTTTTCAACCGTTACAAACTTATCACCGTATTGACCAATGATGGTCTTTACTTTCTGAATCGCTAGGTAATCATCAGAGCCAACCATGCAGGCAGAAGCTAGACGACTTTCACCAAACTTTGTTTCGTAATACTCATCATTAAGCATTTCCATAATCCAATCCGCCAGCTTGCTATTATCCATCGGATGAATCGCCCGTTCCTTAGTAACGGCGTATTTATCTTTCAGCTGTTTGGCATCATTGGAGATTACCGCGGTCGCTCCGGCGCTCAAAACGATTTCGTAAGCCGCACGGATGAGTTCTTCATGCGCGACTCCCGACAAAAGTTTGAATCCAAACAGGTGCGTTTTCGGCGCTACCTTTTTCACTTTATCAATAATCCGTGGAGCAATTGTGAAATTAATCGGGATCACATCTCCGGGCTTATAATTGTGGCTCGGAAATTTTCCTTTGATCGTTTCTACCGGAATCAGATTCGCCACCGCTGCTCCGAGAATCACCCCGTCCATTTTCGGCGCTATCTCCAGAACCCGGCATTCGTAGTCGGTAAATCCCTTGTGCCAGTGAATGGTCAAATTCGGATGCATCCTAGGCATCTTAACTTCCAGATCAGAGGCGCAAAGATAATGGACTTCAGCTCCCTTGGCCAACAGATTTTCGGCCAGCTCGGCCATCAAACCGCCCTTAAAGCGATTGGTGATAATTTTCACCGCGTCTAAATAACAATGCACCGGCCCTCCGGTAATCAGAACCCGCTTCATCTGCTTTCTCCTATTTCAAAAGTCCGCCCAAATATTACTGTATTTTTGAAATTTAGTCAAAACCCTCGCTCAACGTGGTCAAAGAAAAAAGCCCCCGATTTAGGGAGCTTGGAATAATTAGTTAAGCGTCTATGTGGGCCTTGATGGAGGCGTTGTAAACAGTTAAAAACTTTTCGTAAAGAAATGGGCTGGCAGTCGCGCAATTTTGGACAATCAACATCGCCCCAACCGTGTACTCAATACACTTGTCATGGCTCCACTTAACCGGCGGGTCAATGGCTAGGGAGCGGACATTTGCGATCTGATCCGCTATTTTTACTCGGCGAACCGAAGAATGCTTGGAGAGAACCCGTTGTGACTGCCTTATCTTGCGCCGCAGAAGCGGTTGCCCTTCAAATTCCGGTGGATCAGTGAGGCCATCCACAATCACACCAACTTCGTAGCCGAATTTATTGAGGATTTCATCAATGGAGATTTTTGGATCAGCATCTTCAACCGTGTCGTGCAGCCAAGCGGCGGCGATTTCTTCCGGACTACCGCCGGATTCTTCGATAAGCCGAGCAACCTCAGCCATGTGAGTAATCGCCGGAGACTTCGCCTTGTTTTGGCGGGTCTGCTTTTCGTGGATCTTTTCCGCAAATGCCTTAGCTGCCGCAATTAATTCTTCATAGCTCATCACGCCGTCCCACATTTCCGTCTCCTTTCTCACCTTGGACTCTCTGGGGTTAGCTTCTGGTTTTTGAAAACAACGAAATACCCAATATCCTTGCCTTCATCTCCGGTGCCATCGGCGACCGCGCTGATAAACTCTAATTCTGGATGTTCCGAAATAAATTTAGAAAGGGCGTTAGCAAAGTTCGCTTCCGTTGAGTCAAAGTAGTAGACCCCATTTCGGTAATCCACAACTCTAATCTCGCTCAATGGCACATCTTTTACATTCCGACGAGAATCGGCCGCTTGCTTGATGCCGATAATCAAGCCGGCAATCACCATAAAAATAATCAATACTCCTCCCACAACCTTGATGGCATCACTTTTCATACAGGATATTTCTCACGGAAGAAACTTATGATTTCTTCTTTTTTCTCCTTCGGCAACGGCTGAAGCGGCTTATCGCTCTTTGGAGCGGATCTTCCCCAAGGAGTGCCGGTGATCAGCAAGCTAAAGGCCGGCTTGTCCAGCGGACGCACATAGTGCCAGGCGTCTCGATTGATCATCTCGTAGGTCGTGCCGGCAGGCAAAACTAGCTTCGCGGCAACCGGCGGCGGAGTATCCCCCGCTCCGTAACCGACGGCCATTTCGTATTGCCCGGAGAGAATTCTCATTGCCGAAGGCCACGGATGCGGGTGAAACAGCGCTTCTTCTGGCGCGCAAGGATGAATTTTATGTAGTGAAACTCGGAAACCAGCCCAGTAGCCAAAGACTCTTTCCACAAACGGCGGATGGTAATTCACAAAAACTGATTCCCAACCCTCTTCATCGCTTTCATCGTTTAGTAGCTTCGGTAGTTTAGATTCTAAAAGCTCCAGCGCTGTCAGCATGGAGAATTTCCCAAGCGGGCGGGGTTCTCTACCCTGCATGCTTTCCAAATCTCTTACCGAATAACAGGCCGGGCAAAAACTACCGCGCGCGCCTTTAGGAACTAGAGGACCCCAGTGCTTATATTCACATCCACTAACTCCGCAATCAGAGCAAACCAAATCTGTGAAGTTACCGAGAAGAGTGTCAGCCATCTGTAGTCTCCTTTAAACGAACCGGGATTATTATATCACCATTCTTTTATTGTTTCAAATAATTTTCAGCAATAAAAAAACCGCTCACGACGCATAGTCGGAGCGGTTGTGGTTATCTCTTCTTTTCAATGAATACTAACTTAGCGCCGAAAGGACAGACTGAGATCGGTGATCCGGAGAACGTATCGGAAATCTTTTGCCAATCATCGGTGAACATCACAATGACATCGCACACTCCCTGCATAAAATCCGCGAAACCTTTAACCGTCAACCACTTACGAACATCCTCCGGAAAAAGTGGAGATGGGGTAAGGAATTGATGGAAACGATTACCAAATTGTAGATACTCAAGGTTTGCTTCGCAATTAGTTTGGTGCTGTTCAACTTGAGTCGCGACAAACCAATCCAGCGGACTATCGCAATCAACCGCGAATGGATTGCTGATCTTTCTCGGCTCCACCAAGAAAAACTTTTTACAGAGCTCAGTATTAATTCTCTGTTCAAAGTTGTGATAAATCTTTGTGTCACCGAGATGCGCCCGCGCCTTGTAGGTCAGCTTCAGGATTTTTTCTTTGGATCGGTATGCCTGAATCGTGGTGGGTACGGTTCGCCCGGTTCTGACCGGAGCGATCCATTTTTCGTAAAGCGCTTCCCACTTATCAACTGTTTCCACCAGCAATGGATGTTCCACTGCTTGGGCTTTCGCTAATGCTTCTTCCAGCGCCTCGGGATCCATTTCTCCGTCCGTTCCCGGACCGGCTTCAAACAAAATCCCGGGAGCGGCCGAATCCACGAAGGCCCTCAACACGATGGAGTCAAACATAGGACTCAAAACATGTGTGTCTTCCTTGCCTCGGTAGAAAATATCCCCACCAACGTCCACTAAAACCGTGAAAGCCCCTTCCTCGGCGAGGATTTTGAAAACTTCGGCCAGACCGGTGGAGCCCTTTTGCAGAGAAAGTCCACACACTCCCATAATGTTAAGCCGCAGAGCATCTCCATCTCTAGCAAAAACCATCTTGCTGACTTCCGCGTCCACGAATCCTATCTGAGTTGATTTATCATTGCGGCAAATAAATCTTTTCGCGTTCGGCCCGGTCACGTAAAGCTCACAATCATCATCCACCACCTCTACTCCCGTGTGGTGATGGAATGGACTAAGAACACCGGCGATCATCGCTTCATCCCAACGCCAGCCCATCCGCCACAAAGCGTCGGCCGCCAACATACAGGAAAAGATATCGTTACCGCCACCGGTTCCGACGAATAGGACCTTATCCAGCTTCACTTTTCATGCTCCTTTTTGCTTTAGGCGTTGTCAAAATTCCGCCTCTATTATATCAAATCTTCGGATATATTACAATTATCTAGTGAAGCTAAAATTACTCATCTTAGTAATCGTCGCCGCGGCAGTTGGCGGATATCTGGTCTGGCAGGAAACTCAGCCGGTAATTCCGCCTGTTTCCGATCCGGGCGACACCGTAAACGGCCTGCAAATTCCGGCCGGATTTAAGTTAGAAGTCTTCGCGAAAAATTTACCAGGCGCGCGCGTAATTATTCAGGATCAATTTGGGAATTTTTGGGTCAGTCGCCCATCAAAAGGAGTGGTTACAACTTTGGAGATGGAAGCTGGTAAGGTTCGCCGACAGGTGGACGTTTTCAAAAATCTCAAGGAACCGCATGGACTCGCCTTAGACCCTCAGCATCCATTCAATCTATACATTGCCGAAACTAATCAGATTTCGCGTGCACCTCTTTATTCCGATGGAGAAATGGAAAAAATCGCCGATCTACCAAGCGGCAGTGGGCATTCCACGAGAACGCTCGGTTTTGGCCCCGATAACCGACTTTACGTATCCATCGGGTCTTCCTGTAATGTTTGTCACGAATCCGATTCTCGCCGGGCAAAAATCTTTTCTATGAATCCGGACGGCTCCGATTTTCGTGAGCATGCCCGCGGACTTCGCAATTCAGTATTTTTCACCTGGAACTATGTTGATGGGCGAATGTGGGCAACAGAGATGGGCCGTGATTTACTTGGCGATAATCTTCCCCCGGATGAAATTAATATTATTGAAACTGGTAAAAATTACGGCTGGCCAAATTGCTACGGTAAAAATATCCATGACGACGCTTTTGATAAAAATACTTACATCCGCAACCCATGCATGGAGCCGTTTGAAGCCGGGTCTCATATAGATATTCCGGCCCATTCAGCGCCTCTTGGTTTAGCTTTTGTTCCGGAAGAGGGCTGGCCGGAAGAATATTGGTACGATCTGCTGGTTTCTTACCACGGCTCCTGGAATCGCAGTACCCCCACCGGCTATAAGATTGTTCGGATGAAGCTGGACGCGAAAGGAAATTACGCCGGCTCGGAAGATTTCATCAGCGGTTGGCTAAAGGGTTCAGTAGTTTCCGGACGGCCGGTTGATTTACTAATCCAGCCCGGCGGTACTCTCTATATTACCGACGACTACGCCGGAGTGATTTACAAGTTGAGCCAAAGGTAATCCTTCGCAAAAATAAAAAACTGCCTAACAAAGCTAGGCAGTTGGAATTCTTAAACCGGCTGGTAGATGCGGGCGCCGTTGAAAAAGTCGTACACGCACCGATCGCGGCTACCACTCTCAACGACGAAGATCTGATGGAAATCTTCACTTTCTTTCATCTGCGCTCTCGCCTTCTTCATCGCCCCCTCCAACGTTTCGGCTTCCACGCGAATCACTCTGCCGGAAGATCCGAACTCGCCGATCCCATCCGTCGGCGCAACTTCCATCTTGAACTGCTTCATATTCTTCATTCCTTTCTCCTTACTTTGGGTTCTCGGCCGGAAGCTGCTTCTTGCGGAAAACTACGAAATATCCCTTGGTGTATCCATGACCACAATAGTCATCGGCAGCGATGGAAACAACTTCCAAATCCTTATGTTCGTTCAGGAAAGTAGCGAGGTGGTTTCCGAATGAAGCCTCCACATGCGGGAAATAATAAATGTTATTTCCGTAATTCACGATGTTCTGCATATTCGTCGAAGGATGAACATTCTGCGCTTTGTCTGGATCATTCCTGCCATCGCTACATCCGACCAAACAAACCGTCATGATTGCTGTGAAGACGAGCATTATGAGAATCTTTTTCACCGGAAACCTCCTAACTGGTTTTGAGTTTCTGGGATAGATTCTAGCATAAGTAATTAAAAAAGTCAAACCCCGCTGAGCGAGGTAAAATAAAAAACCGCCCCCGGTTAAGGGAGCGATATTAGGCCCAACGTTGCTCTATCGTCTGTCGGTTTGCTTCGGAAAAGCCAACCCTATCATCGCACTCAACCACGTGAGACGCCTGACTCGGAAACATATCCCACACGTTGTCGTCCACGATTACGAAATCTTCGGTGGGATTTTCCTTCAACCACTGATCAATCTCCGCGCCGCGGGAATGAGATTCTCCGGTCCTGCCGATGATCGGAAGGTCCGCCCAGCCGGCCTTCGCGGCTTCCGAGCGGATGATCTCCTCCCAGTCATGCGCCGTTCGCCAAGCCGAGGAGATCACTAGTTGCGCGCCGGTCTTCTCTACCACCGCGCGCATTCTAGCGACATTCACCGGATCCATGGACGTAGCTCTATGGACTCTGTTTAGGTATTCCATGGTATTCAGCACGCCATCAATGTCTTGGAAGATCACTCGCTTAAACATCAGACTCCTCCTTTCTCTATTTGAGAGCGTCTAGTTTCTGAATCGTCTCTTCCCTTTTGTACTTTCCATTCACGAAACCTTTGATAATTTCTCTGATCGGCTCAGGCACGGCCAAATTCTTGATGTAGAGCAAGTGGAGCAAGGTCTTGGAAATATCCAGCCGCTCTTTCGCGATCTCCGCCATCCTCCGAATGCTGGTGTCCACTTTCTCCAGTTTGCCATCCTTCATGGTAAACATTTCCGGGATATCCATTTATTCACCACTGAGACCGATGACATTTCCATCATCCCCAAGCCCATCATCTTCAACTTCAGTGGCCACTCCGGAAACAATTTTGCCGGTAGTGAGATCAATTTTCAATTCCATGGTACAAATATCATCGCAGAAACGTTCATCGTCTTTCTCCGCGACTTCTTCCGCCAATTCTTCAGTCGCAAAAAATCTCGGACCAGCGCTGCCATCCCCGTTGTTCTGAGTCCAAACCGCGAACTTTACTTTCGCCATCTTCCGCTTTTTCCCGGACATTCTGACCTCCTCTTTTCAATGAACGACTGGTCTTAAAATAGTATGGCTAAACAAAAAAGTCAATAAAAAAGCCGCGTATCTTTTCGCGGCTGGACCTTTTCACTTAAAAAGTCTTTTATATTTCTTTGCCCAATCGGGCGCAGAATAATCAAATTGGGTCAACGCGAATCTTCCAAGTTTTTTGAGGACAATGCGAACCTTGGGATTTTTATAATTTTCCTTTAATTCCTTTTCAATCTCCCTCACGAACCCCTGGATTGCGATTTCAGTACTGATTTCAGAGTAAATTCCCATCCTGGTCTCCTTCTTCATTTGAAATACCTAAATGAAAATAGCATGATTGACCTAAAAAGTCAATTATGTTAGTATCTGCTCAGCAAATTTAAGGAGCTGATCGTGACCACGGAGAACAAATGGCGGGGGCTTGAAGGAAGGGGTTATCGGTTAGAAAACTTGGGAAGACCGGCAATTTTTCTTCTGCCGGTCTGGAAATTGAAGGCAAAGCTGGGCAAAACTACGATTGAACAAAACCTGCACCGCTTTCTAATCTCTCAATTCGGCGCCTATACTTCCACGACCATCCCCAGCTTTGGTGTTTGGAAAAACACCAGAAAAGCTGTGGTCTCCGATGAATGCCGCCAGTACGAAGTGTCATTCAACGGCAAAGAGCGAATTCCACTGCTTGCCGGTAAGCTCGCTGAAATTTCCAAATTGATTGGCGAAGATTGCGTCTACCTCAAGGCCGGACAATACTCCTGCCTCGTCTATCCTCTTCAAACTCGGAAGCAACATCAAAAACTCAAACAAAGGAGCTGAGAATGGAAATTCCGTATAACGAATGGGAATTGAAGATGGCGCTTTGCGGAGTTCCAAAAGAGATGGGAGACGGTGAAAGCGAGAAAGTCAAAAAGCTTCTAGCAGAAATTGAAAGGCAAGTTCCGGACTCAAAGAAAGAACTTAATCAGAAAGTCGCAGAGGCCAACGGCATCACCGTGAAAGATCTGATTGATAGCCCGAACTATAAAGTTTTGATTCAGGATCATTTGAGTCAAGCTACGCGCAACCTGGTGGAAGAGATGAAGAAAGAATTCAACATTACGGACATACAGGCCTGGGCGGTAATCGCCGCCGGACTGAGACTGATTTAAATAGACAAAAACAAAGCCGCTGGAGTTAACCAGCGGTTTTTTATTTAATCCGTTCAACTGTCACTCGGAAACGGCAGTAATGCTTAACGTAGTTCAGCCGCAACGTCTCCTGACCGATTAAGACCTGCGGGTTGGCTTGCAGTCCGGCAACTACATCGGATGTAGTAAATCCGGTTACCTCAAACTTTTTTCCGGTAGACGCATTCTCTACTGTGACTCTAAATCTGCCGAAAGAAAAGATGTCTCCGGGATTATTCAGTCGGATTCCGGCCAAAGAAATTCCCAGAAAAGTTCTCAGGGCTGGCATGCCCGGCACGCTAGCCGCCCATTTCGCCTTCTCCAGCTTTTTGATCAAGTCCGCCGGCCCAAACCCCTGAATAGTTAATTTCTTGGTGTCGTTAGCCATTGGAAACGCCCTTCTCTTGAGTTAAGTCCTTACAGATGTGCGGCGGAGGCGGAGTGATGATCATTGCTTCTTTTTCTAAATCCAATACCATTGACGGCTTGGCAGAAATAAACTCTCCACATCTAGCGCACTTCTGGAAGGCGCCGTCGCAGTCAGCAAGGCGAATCACTCCGCAAACCTTACATACATCACCAAACAAATTTCGGAAATCATGAGGCGTGTCCTCTTTGCAAACCGGGCATCTCTTAATTGAGTCGTAGCTATGACTCATCTTACCTCCTCTTTGATGAACTACCGATAAAATAACACTTTATTGCTATCCTATCAATATGACTTGGTTCGTATATATGGCACTCTGCGCCGATAAAAGCATCTATACGGGAATAACAACTAACGTTCAACGACGATTTAACGAACACAAAAAAGGAACCGGCGCGAAATACACTAGAGCCAAGCAGATAATAAAAATCATCTACAAGGAAGAACACCCGGATCGCGGCTCCGCACTACGGCGGGAGATGGAAATTAAGAAATGGGGAAGGGAGAAAAAACTGAAATTAGCTAATAGTCGGTAGTCCCTCGTTGCTCTCGGGATTGCTGTTGCTGACTAAATTTTCTGCTTCTGTGAATTGAAAATTTAGAGCAACAGGTAAAAGCTAAAAATTCCTGTCACTGCCAGTTCCAAAAACGGAGTAAGGCCAACCCCATAGACCAGTGGCATTTTCGGCCCATATTCCCAGCGGCCAAGATTCACAGAGATTTTTTCATCAATGAAGGCAAACATCAGCGCGATCACCGTGAAAACAGCCACCTGCATCCAGTTATCTAGCGGGTTCACGCTCCCAAAAATCGCGTAGGTGATTAAATAGAAAACCAAGATCCAAACTCCATCTTTCGCTGACATCTTCAGCAGGAGTTTAGTGAGAGTTGGAAGCTTCATCCCCCAACAGGTTTTATAAAGCTGGCAGTGAGCAAACTCCCAAACAACATTAATCAAAAAGGCGGTGATGAAAATTTTTGATAAAAAGATGAACATATAAATTATCGCCCTGTTCCAAACAGGCAAATCTCAGGCCAGGGCTGGTAGATGCTGTTGAAGGTCTGAGTCTTTGTTCCCCCATTAGGATAGCGCACATCATAAGTCACATCCGCGGTAACACCTTTACGCGGAATTTCACTGCACTCCATCTGGCCGATCTTCAAATCCGCCGTTGGAATATACTTTCTGCTCGGCGCCGGTATTTCATCGGTGAGTACCGGTTTGGAAATCTCTACTGACCGTCCATCCCGTTGTCCGTACAATTCAAATACCAGGTCACTACCTTCCACCTTTCCCTGTAAGAGAAGATAGTTGCCCGTATCGTTCACAAAACGGAAATCGGGATGCGGCCCATAAATAGTGGCGTCCAGCCCTGGTCCATAATATCCAACCACATACCGATGATTAGTTCTTTCGGTTATTGGTAATCCGGTATTTAAAGCTAGCCGAAAAAGCGTGGTAGCTAGCTGGCAAAGCCCACCGCCAAATTCCTTAATGCTTTTATTGTCTTTAATTACATACTCCTTTACGAAGCCCGCTTCTTCGTTGGTTTCACCTATGCCATTTACTGCAGAAAACTCTTCACCCGGAGCGAGTAAAATACCGTTTAATTTAGAAACACCGACTTCAATATTATGGCGACGATCATTACTGCTTCCTTTAAAACTTGTTTTCGCGGAGCCGACTAAGTCCTTAATGCCGTAATTATCAACAATTTGCTTAGTTATCTGGGGATCGGCTTGGATAATTTCTATCGGAATTTCAATTAGCCCGGTCCGCGTCTGCACATCCACTTGTGAACCGGCTGATGTCAGCGCCAACAAAAGATTGGCGGTAGCGGCATAGAACTGCTGAACCGTGTAAACAACGCTCTCTACCTGCTGAATCGTTTTTTCTATATCCACCACATTCCCGGGTTTGCCTGGAATAATTTCCACAAGCTCGCCGCCGCGCATTTCAAAACGGCTGTTACGTGGCGGGTCGTTAATTACCGGCGCGACTGTCCTGGCGAGAAAATTTTTTAACTTATCGTCATCAATACCGATTTCACCTTCTTTTTTGATTGTCAGCCAGGTAGCAAGCGTTCGTCCGCTAACTCTCCACCGGCTACCCCGGTAGTGAAAAACGAGACTGGTCTCGTCGGCGACTTCATTGGCAAGTTTTAAAAATGGCTCAAGTTGTTTCTCGGTTATCGTCGGTGTCACCGTCACAGCCGAAAAAGAAATTAGGGAAGGATCAAGCGAGGCCAGTCGTTCATTAATAATCGCCGCGATTTCCTCCACGCTACCGCTCTCACCGTCTTTTCCCTTCGCTATAGCCATGCGATCGCCGTCATATACAAATCTGGCCGGGACCGCGGCTTTAAATAAACCGCTGAGTTCACGGGATAAAAGCGACTGCAGGGCATATTTTCTCGTTGCTACAGGTAATTCAAAATTAGTACCAAAAATAAGAGCGGAGAGTTTGTTGAGCGGTTGTGTAAATAAGGGTCCCGAGCGACCAAACTTATAGGCCTTTTCGGTGACTTCTTCCCAATCCCCCAGTGAGAAATATTCCACCAAATTATCAGCGGTTAGACCGCTGATTAACATCGGCACATGCACCTTCTTCTCGCCGTTACTGCTAGTTAAGGCAATTCGCAAGCCATCAATTGTTAATTGCTCGGTTCTATTTTTGAAATCGGCGAACACCTCCGCGTAGGTCTTACCGCCGACCGCCTCACCGGCAATGGCAACTCCAGGATAAAAACGGCCAATATATTGCGATTCAAGAAACACCCAGCCGACAAAAACCAGCAGTATGGATGCCAAGACCCCAGCTGTGTGCTTCTTATAGTCCTTCCATATTATGCTCCAAATACTCATCTATCTAAGATTACACTCTTTTGCCTCCCGGCGCTTACCTTGGTTGACATGGCCCTTATTTTGTGATAGAATAGGCATCTGATGATACATTACGATAACGTCCCGTTCTATTCGCAATTCCAGGATATCCCGCAAGTTGAGTGGCAAAGTTCTGCTTGTGGTATCGCGAGCATGGCAATGGCGATGGAATTCTATCAACCAAAAAGCGTGTCAGTTCCTAAGCTGCTTTTGCAGGCGTTAGATTTGGGCGCTTACAAACCCGGTATCGGATGGAAGCATAAAGAACTTTCCGCTCTTGCTGAATTGTATGGTCTGACCGGAAAAAACTATGACTTTGCAAATCTTGATAATCAAACGGTTTTTAACCGGTTTAAAGACTTCATGAAAGTCGGACCGGTAATCGTATCAATTCACAACAAGTTCAACCCTAAAGCTACACTTGGGCATATTGTAGTGGTAACCGGTATGGCGGATGGAATGATTTTCTACCATGATCCGGCTTCCGGAAATAAAATAGAAAAGAAAATTTCTGAAAGCGATTTCTTGAAGGGCTGGAAACGGCGTTTTATTGTGGTGCGAGAAAAAACGATGGCAGAAAAAACAAAACCGGTCTTATAGCGCTACGCATAACTGCTTATTTTAGTAACATTGCATCACCGAAGGAATAGAAGCGGAACTTCTCTTTGATCGCTAAATGATAAAGGTCAAGCAAACTTTTTTTGGATTTTTTGTTAGAGAGGAAGGCCTGCATCAACATCATCAGGGAAGTGCCGGACAAATGAAAATTAGTGATCAAAACGTCAACGACTTTAAAATCATAGGGCGGTCGGATAAAAATTTGAGTGGAAGCTTTGCTAGCATCCGATTCTAAAGCTCGCGCAACCGTCGTCCCTACCGCCACGATCGACTGGTGTTTGCCCTTATATTTCCGAATTAAACTGGCGGTGGCGCGTGGAATACTGAAAAACTCTGTGTGCAATTTTCCGGTGGATAGATTCTTTTGAGAAATAGGGGCGAAAGTTCCCAATCCAACATCCAGAGTAACAAAAGTTTTTTTAATCCCCTCCTTCTCCAATTTATTGAGTAAGCGCGGAGTGAAATGCAGTGAGGCGGTTGGGGCGGCCACGGAAGCTGGCTTTTTACTGAAAACACTCTGATATTTTTCCCTCAACTGCCTCTCTGACAAACCGGAATTTTTTATATATTTCGGAATTGGCGTTGCGCCTTTTTTCTTCAATATCGCCAAAACTTCTCTAGCCGGGAAATTCGGCTGGAGATAGAAAACATTTTCCTCCTGCCGGACGACGTTGAAAGATCGGCTAGATCCTAAAAACAACTTCGCCCCAACCGAAACTTTTTTATTCACCAACGCCGGGATTGCTTCTTTCCCTCGCCACTCGTTCACTAAAAATAGAACCTCAATCTTCCCGCCGGTTTCTTTAGTAAGGACAACACGAGCCGGAATGACTTTTGTGTCATTCAAAACCAGCAGAGAGTTTGTTGGCAGATACTTATCCAGGTTAAAAAAATGATCAAAAATCACTAAATCTTTGGCGGTATCATACACAAAAAGCCGCGCCGCATCCCTGGGACTGGCCGGCCGTTTGGCGATCAGCTCTTCGGGTAGATCGTAAAAATATTCAAACTTCTTTATTTGAGAGTTTCCCATACGCCATCAACAAATCTCGCCGCAGATGTCCCACTGATAGGAAAACCGTCTTTGTAATATGTAACGTGAATCGCGCTTTGCGAACTTTGCATTTTTTTGGAGTGAATACCCTTCCTCATATATGAATATTCAACTGTTTCACCATCTTCCTCGCCTAGAACGGTAACTTCTAATAGATAAACGCCTTTCTCATCTTCTAGTTTACGTACCGCGATATATTCTTTTTCGGTTAATTCTTGAAGCACCGAATATACTTCTTCGGAAGTTGGAACTCGCTCTGCCGATGACTCGGCCGGATTTGGAAAAGATTCTTTCATTTGTAATCATTCTACAACAGAAAACCGAATATCTACATTACAAAAACACCGCCATGTTGGCGGTGTGAGGTTAATCAATGATTGTGTTTTTCGCCGAGCGCTCTGGCCACCGCCTCAAAGTAACCACCGAGCTCGCCAATATGCTTTGCAAGGTAGTCATCAGCGCCGGGAAATCCGAGGGCGTCCTCAATTGATCCCCCGCTAGAGCTGGCAATGCTCAAAAACCTATCTTTTTCAAACATCCCTAAGGAATGAAGAAGAAAGAAACAGGACCAAACCTGCATTCTTTCTCCTTTGGGATGAACATGGCCATCCTGACTGATGTTGAGCACAACAAATTCATCAACGAAGATCTCTTTGTTACTACGAGATGGCTGTTCGGGCCTTTTCCGAGGATCAAACACCAGATCAAGTTCGAGAAAATTCCGAGTCTCGCTGAATTGGATAACTACCGCCTGTAACTTGAGGGCGGCATTGCGATGCCACGCATCCACTCCAGGCATCGGATTACAACTACACGCCCAGATCTCCGGATTGAAAGCTACGATCATCTTTGCATCGGTGATGTTTCTAAGATCGTAGTCTACAGGATAACGAAGTTCTTTCGGGTCGTTGATGAGATGAACATTCTTATTGGAAGTCTTAGTCTTCGCGTCTGCTTCCGCAAATGCCCTCAACCCTTGAACAATCGGCTTCAGACTTCCGGCGAATTCACGAAGTTTACCCCGAACGACTACTAATCCCAGAAGGGCCTCAGCCGCTTCCACGCCCTTCTCCGCCTTAGTTCTGCCGTAAAAAGAATCTTTTACACCACGAATGTAGTTCAGCCAAGAATCCACCTTTGAGTCAAAAATTTTGCTACCGAGAAGCCGATCCAGCGTCTCTAGCACAGGATTATTGACCACCCCAGCTTCTTTGGACATGCTAGCTCCTTTCAATTGGGCTGCGGAGACTTTAACACACCTTAACAATTTTGTAAATATGCTCAATTTTGAAAAATTGGACAAATCACAAAATTTTGCTAAAATAATAAGCAGTTCATCCCACACATAACATTTATGTATGGGATTAATACATTCCGGAGTAGCTCAGCGGTAGAGCGTCCCGCTGTCAATTGGGCAGCTTTTCGCTGAAAGGCGAATTGAAAAATGAGGTGAAATCGGGGAAGTCCAGAAATGGATAATCCCGAGCCAAGCTCCGACGTAAGTCGGAGAAGGTGTAGAGACTATCCCGAAAGGGAGTAGCGGATCGCATCGCGATCCGGCGAAGCGCCTCACGTCCGCAGGGACGATGATATAGTCCACCCCTACTAGCAATAGAAGGACAAGTGTAACGGGAGGGTCCCAGGTTCGATCCCTGGCTCCGGAGCAGTTGACAAAATACCCCAATGGGGGTATTTTGTTTCTAGTCCCTAAAACAAGGAGGAGTTATGGCTACGGATGGTCCTGACCCCACGCCCTGCGATGACGAGATTTTCAGGAAAGGCACCAGCGTTGCCGTTCTGTCTGGCAGTTCAAACGCAATTGAGCGGTGGGTGCAAGCAGTAGCCAAAAAATCTAACGCAAGAGTGGACTGGCATTACAGCGGCGGAAGAGCCAACGTTTTGCATCTTGGCGACAAGAAAAGCAGGAAGCGTGTCTTTGAGGCAATCAATGACCTCCAGAGCGAACTGAAGGGCGACATCCTTCAGGTCGGTGGCCCGGGTCTTTACCGGGCCGGCGTAACTCCCGTCCCCGATGGCACGATTGCCGTAGACCCCGACTTCGGTCCCATCGTGAAAAAGAAAAAGTAAGCTCTGCGCAACAACTTCAACCCGCCTAACCAGCGGGTTTTTTATTTTTCTAAATTGGGAATATAAATATACTCATTTTGCCGTTGTATAATGGTTCTGACGTCCTCTACAATCCGGAGCAGTTAATTTTGGTGCAAGTGACCTATCTGCGTCCAATAATTTCTCAGAAAATAAGCTCATTTGGACGCAGTTAGGACACCGCCCGGCACCATATCAATTGCTAGCACTGGATAATCCTAACGTGTATTATTGAAAACAAGAGACAAATGAAAAAATTGATCTGGATAGCGGGGATTCTTATTCTTCTTTCTGGCATCGGTTTTGTGGTTAGTTTGACGTCGAACGATAGCAAGGATATATCACTAGCGCAGATTAACAAATACGACTGGCTCTTGGGTTACAGAAAAAAACTCATCAATGTGAAACAAAAGAAGTGGGTCGGGCACTTGTTTGAAACAGCCATATTGTCCACAAACCAATATAAGACCGACGGCAATAAGGATATTAAATTTACCGACAGCGGGTTTTACGCGCCGAGCTATGCGATGCCGAGATCTAAATTGTTGGATGTAAATTTGAATCAAAAAATCAAACTCTCAATAGCTGGAACGTTTGAGGGAGAAACGAGGAGCTCCAATGATAGCTGTACTGGGCACTGCATCACGACTGAACAGTATAATTTTTCGGAGTTCGGAATTTATGTTATTGACGAAAGTGGTAACCGGCAGGGAGTAAGGGTGCTCGGGACACGCGATAATATCATTCGTGGCAATACCCGAAATCAATATAAATTTACTTCTCTGACAGTGGAAAATACTGGCAAGGAAATTATTATAACGGATAGTAGTGGTTTCGCTCTTGCCTACAGTCCGGATTTTCGATATGTAACAGCAAATAGCAAGACGGAGGAAAACCGTGGTGGAGCTTATGGCAAACTAAATAAAAACGGAAAATGGTTTTTAGGCATTAACTGCCATGTGAACACCGTGGGTTACTGCAAGTTGGATATTAAGGATATAAAAATAAAACAATAATGCCCAAAAAGGGAGCAGTTCACTCACTGCCGAAGGATCTGCGAAAAGCTATTTCCTCTCATCCAACCACCAAAACAATGTGGAGCGATATTACTCCGCTCGCCAAAAACGAATGGATCTGTTGGGTTACATCAGGCAAAAAAGCGGAGACGAGGGATATTCGAATCGGTAAAGCTCTTTCAAAAATGAAGGGTGGGATGCGTCGCCCCTGCTGTTGGGCCGGTTGCCCTCATCGTTAAAGCAGATACAAAATGCTGAAGAAATAAATCCTATTTCTTCAAAAATCTTTCTGCGTTTTTGTAAGCAAACTTTTCTTGAACTGACGGCGATAACCTTCCAATAAAACTCCGGCCGATTTCTTCCAGCACTCCCCCAACCTCCTGATCAAAATGCCAAGCGTACCAACGATCCGTTCCCCACATGAACCGATCCGGGTAGGCCTCCACGCGAGGTTTCCAAAATCTTAGCTCTTCGTCTAAAAGCGAATCAAAATTCTCTCGAATATAGGCGAGCCACTCTTCTCTGCTGGGTTCTTTGCTATTGTGTTTCCGATCCCAACCATAAAGGGCGGCGATGTTCGCGTCTAACGAATAGTAGGCGTTACTGCGTTCGCTCATCACTTCCGTGATCCATTCGCTGTCATGGCCGCCATGAATTAGAAATTTAACTTTTGGATATTGCTTAAGAATCTTTTTCACTAATTCTTTGTCGTCTGGAAACGGGTGCATCATGACCAATAAATTATACTCGTCGGCGATTTTAAACATTTCCAAAAAATAGGGATTATCCAGAGTTGTGCCATCCATCACTTTGATTTCCCCGATGCCTTGAAAAAGATTTTTGTTTTTATCCAAAGTATTCCGAACATCTTTCAACGAAATACGGAGGGAAGAAAATGGCGCCGGCATTAAAAACGGCGCGAATTCTCCGGGATGTTTTTCCTCCACCTTTTTAACGGTTGAGATTTCCGCTCCCCGAGAAAATTTAGTGGGCATAAAAAAACCGATAGTCTTCACAATGCCTTCGCTTTTTTGAATGCAACTCAAGTAATCAATGTTTAGCTTCCCACCAAAGGATGTCATCCCCGGGAATCCTATTCTTTTACCCACCGCGCTTACGATCCAGGATGAAACCGGCATATG
Source organism: uncultured Candidatus Saccharibacteria bacterium (assembly GCA_964545345.1). GTDB lineage: Bacteria > Patescibacteriota > Minisyncoccia > UBA6257 > WO2-44-18 > JAUSKF01. The sequence goes on from CAZJFE010000004.1 coordinate 21,857, forward strand.
CATGTGCGCGTCCAAAAGCGGGCCGGTATAATATTGCGCGCTCTTAAACTCCCTCGCTTTTGGAACAAGATCACAAAAATCATCTTTCCCCGATAAACCAAATATAGACCCGGCGATAGCAACCGGTACAATCAGCGAGACCATAACTAATTTGCTCATAAGGTTTATCGCTCGTATGTTTGGGCGGCAGATGTGAATCCGGAAACTTCAGAGGCGGTTTTCCTGGGGAAGGTTTCAACTTTCAATTTTCTATCATCTAACAATTGAAATAACACAACCCCGGCAACTTCATTCGTGTTTTGCGCCTTTAAGTTATCGGCGTAGTGAATGGTGTCCCAGAGTTTGCCATCCGAAAAGTAATCAAACTTCACTAATTCATATTTTATTATGCCAGAAGCGGTGTTTTTTGTGACAGGATCGGGCGAGTTACCTTTGATTCCGAACGCTTTAGGATAGCCGTCAAAATTTCCAAAAGAAATTCTAATTTGCGAAGGGTCAAGATGATCGTAAACGATGCTTAGATTATTCGTCCAATAACTTTCTCGCGCGGAACTTCGCCCGATTAAAAACCAATTTCCCATCAATGTTCCGGGGACGTCATAGCCGATTTTCCCACCGAGCGGTTCTGTTTTCGTAAGATTTTTCTTTAACAAGGCCGTTTTTAAAGAATCGGAAAGGTATTTGAAAGTATCAACGGTATAAGCGCTGAAGTGGTCTATGTTTTTCGGACTGATCAGATTTTTATCTTTCACGTTGGAATCCATAATTTGGAAATCAAACGAGTGGCTACCTATCGTGCCTATAACTTCTCCTTCCTTGACCGGGATCCGCGTGGACGCGTAGGGATGAGAGGAACTTGGGTCCTTAAAAGAAAATGAGGTGATAACTTTATCTGACAAAGTATCAATATGAATAAGTCGGGTATAGTGATCGCAGGAATGCTCAAACAGCACTAAATAATTATCTTGATAAGGTTGATTTCTGTACTGCTCTTCAACCGGCTGTTTGAAAAGCTCTATGGTTATAATATGTCCATTTGCCGGCGCCTTGATTGAATATTTTTTTGGATTATCGGTTACTAATGATCCCCCTTTCGTTCCTACCGGAATGATGTACTGGTGATCCGTGGGCGTAACATGGGAATCCTGCACTCTTCCCATTGGCGTAATCAGCTCTATATTTTCCGGATTGATGGGAAAGGTATTTAATTTAGCGACACCTTTGCCTTCACACGGCTGGCCGAATAAGCCAATCCCTTTGGGCGGTTCTGATTTTTTAACGCTTGTCGGCGGCGTTACTTTGGATGGTAATATTTCTTTTGATGCGTATTTTTCTTGAACGTGCTCCTGATCCGCGTACTCCTGATTATTAACACTTACTTTTTCCGGCCTTCTGTTTTTTAAAAAGAAAAACCCTCCGCCTCCTATGATAACTGCCGCCGCGATCACCAAAATTATGTTTAAAAAACCCTTTGCATTACCCATGTGATCAATTATATCATTAATATCAGCACCGAATTAGGCAGAGGGAAAATGGCCACGAAAGTTTACCTGATCGGCTCTTTGCGAAATCCGGAAGTTCCGAAGATCGCCAACAAGATTAGAGAATTGGGATTTGATGTTTTTGATGATTGGTTCGCCGCCGGCCCGGAAGCGGACGATAAATGGCGGGATTATGAAAAAGCTCGGGGCCATGGCTATCGGGAGGCGCTGGAAGGATACGCCGCAAAGCATGTCTACAATTTTGATCGCAAGCATCTGGAGGAATCAGATATCACAATTCTGTGCCTGCCCGCTGGAAAATCCGGTCATATGGAACTTGGATGGGCTATCGGGAAAGGAAAGAAAGGATATATTTTACTTGATAACCCGGAACGTTGGGACGTGATGTATCTATTCGCCACCGGAATTTTCTATAGTTTTGAGGAGCTGAAGAGTGAACTACAGAGGATTAGAGGATTGAGAAATAACATAGCCGCCCATTAGAGGCGGCTATCTGTTTCTTGAATAACGAATCGGGCGGCAAGGTAAGCGCTGGCGGCAGTGCCGATGTGCCAGAGCCAGTGCGTCCCCATCGGAAAAACCGGAGATGACACGAGATCAATCGCTCGGAAAGCGATCGCTGAGCCCAGCGCCATGCAGAGCCACGCAAGCGGAATCGCTTTCAGGCCACACCTATGAAAAGCGCAAGGAGTTATTTTGACCAGCACCATAAGGGTCACGATATACGGCAGACATCCATTTAACGCGCCCCGTGGAATCGCTAACTGTATCAGCAGGAAGACCGCGATCAATGCGATACTCCAACGAGCGCTGTTCGTAAGCCACCGAAACAGGGAAAACATTACTAGAATTATGAATGCCCCGATCGGCAAAACGTCGCAAAGGAAGGTGTAGCCACCGCGGGCGGTGTGAAACAACAAGCTACCTACGCCGATGAGAACGAGCAGAGCAGGCAGAACACGGCACTCCCATCGCCTATCCTGAGGATGCCGCGACGCAAGACGATAGAGAAAATACGCGGCCACGAAGAAAGCGATGTTAGAAAGCGCGTTGAACGGCTCGGCAAATAATCCATCCGAATGCCTCTCTAGATAGATCGGCTGTAGCTTTTCAAGGAACTCAATCATCCTGGCCTCCTCTTTTCCTGCGTGCCGCTTTGAACTGGCAATATCCTACAATAGATGCTATCTTATTTCTAGTTCTGACGTAGAGGAGCGACTCAAATGGCGGTTGACTGCGAAAAGTTTAGCCCGGCCGCGAAAAAGATTTTTGCCAAACTAAAGCCGTTTTTTCCTCCCAGTCCCTGGAAAACCCCGCATTGGAAGAAAGAAGGAGTCGTCATTGATAACTGGACCTACGACTTACGAAAACATGCCGATAGAGAACGGCTAGAAAAAGATAAGCGTAACTCCATTGGCTATTCTGTTTACATGGCGGCCTCGCAATACCGAGACAAAAATAAATCATTGAATGGGTTTGCTACCGGAAATATCGGCGGTGGCTGGGCGTCAATGATTCAAAAAAACGCCGAGCTACTTCTTATACTGAATGATCTGGACTTCCAAATTGAGACTATGGATCTCATGGAAGATCTCTAACCACCAACGAGCGCCCAAAGCGCTCGTTTTTGTTTAGTAAACTATCGATAATCCTTCGCGCGCTCGACTCAGGATGTTTTTGCCTTCGCAAAAACAAAAACCGCCCAGATGAACCGGGCGGTTGGAAAGTTATTTTGCTTTTGCGATTACCATACCGCGAGGGGCATAGCGATCGATGGTCAACTTGCCGTCGTAGTAGAAATCCAACTTTCTGATGAAAAAATCTCCATTAGGAATTCGCCCCTGAATCATCCTGCCCTCAACTTTTTCGGGAAGGTAAGCGCGAACTTCCGGAGAAATTCTTTCCTGATCCCGATAAAAGACCGGGGAGCCGATAAACTTCTCGGTTTTCATTGAAGTAACAATCGTGTGATCCACATCCACCAAAGCAGTTAGATCAGGCACATCGCCAGTGTGGCAATCTAGCGCCGGAGCAAAGAAATTTCCGTGATCTACGGCATCATACCACCAGAGCATCGGTTTCGCTTCGGCGGAATCCTTATTATTGAAACAGCAGAGCGCGATCGCCCAACCCGGATACCACTTGGCGTAAGCGTCAAAAATCTTCTTGTTCAACTTCGGCCGCTTATCTTTTGGAACCAGCTTGAGAGCGCCCGGAATATCTCGCGCGTCTTCAGCGAGGACGATTGTATAGATATCGTGCTGAAAAACTTGAACGATACCCTTGGCACCCCTCGTCATTGAGTCGGCGCCCAAAGATAGCGTGCGTCGTACTGGAGTCAGCGCTCGCTCCATGTCCTTTAAAATATTTGGGCAATCTTTGGTTGAAAGAATATTCTTAGGTGTCATTGAGCCGTACTCAGCCGGGAATGGAAGAATCATCGCGTTTGCCCCGGGGGCAAGATTTTGCGCTCGATTCTGATAACCAAGAACATGGATATTCTTTCTATCTACCAACGCTTCGCCAACATAAAGAATCGTTTTAGAAAGATGGGCGGGAGCTAGGGAAACGCACATCTGTACTTCTCCTAACTGGGTTTTTGAAGTAATGCTGTTCATGATATTACACCATATTTAACTATTTGTCCAGGGCCCGGTTGCATTGCTTATTGGGAAACAAAATCTTATGGCTCGCTATTTGACGAGAACCATGCTAAGATGGGGAAATGAAGCTACACCCGAAGGTAAAAGGCGGTTTAGTTAAAAAATTCCAGAAGGTGCAAAAAACTCCGGCCAGCTTTGATTTCTTCGTGGCCGTTCATGATTTCGTTGAATATATTGAGGCAAACCCAGTATTAGTAGATGGACTTTCCTCTCGCTTAAAGCCAAACCGAGAATTGAACATTCCTAATAAATATACCTACCTGAAACAGATCTATCAGGCGCTTGAAGACGCGGAGAATACTACTAATGAAGACTTGGGACACACCCGCTACGCCGTGCTTTTGGATATAAAGAAAATTAAGAATCAGGATATGACCGATAGCAATCCTTTTTGGAAGCGCCGGGAGGTAGCCCGGAAATCCATCGGCGAGATCTACGAAAGATTGAATCCGACCACTGTTTAGAAAAAGAGAAAAGCCGCTCGAGTGATCGAGCGGCTTTTGTTTACACGGTTAGGTGAGGTTGCGGATCGGAAATTGTGATGCCGTGCTTGCGGAGGAAAACTTCAACTGCCGGATTGATGGATGGATTCGGGGGATAGCTATCCGTGGAGCCGTATGACCGTCGAAGATGCGCAACCAGCACCAGCTGAGCGACTTGCTCGCCAAACTTCCGGCAAACTGTCTGGTAGGCCTCAACTCCGTCAATTTCAATCAGCTTGGCCGCTTCCTGCATCTGCGCTAGCGACAGCATAGGGCACCTCCCCAGTTAGAGTGCTGGGAGCTATTATAGCACAGATGCCTTACTGGGTCAAGAAGTACATCTGTTACTTTTGACCTATTCAAGTTCTTTTTATCCTAATCTGGAGACCCCGATTATGCATAATTTCTATCCTTATGTTCTCTGGTGCAACGCCTGGAAATTCCTGTTGTATATCCGCCAGTAAAACACTCAAAGAAAAAATTGGATCCGCTAGATTATAGGTATACCAGAAAAGCCAGGGGTCCCCTTTTAGTGGAGTTGTACGATGATAAAAGTGGCCATTTGATTTGATCAACTCCCAGCACTCACCGGGTTCGCTGCTTTTATATCTCTCGATGACCTCTCTAGTCACGACTAATCCTTTCAACAATGCCGACAACATTCTAACACTCTCAAAACAGGGCGGCAAGTTAACTTCATGCTAAAATAAATTCGTTCGTCCCACACATAACAAAGAGCGTTGTGGGCGTTCCCAAAATAGTCGTTTGCTAAAAAATTTTTATTGACTCAAATTTTATAGGAGCAAAGAGCGAATAGATAAACTCTTTGTTATGTGTGGGATGAAGATTTCCGGAATTAAAATATCGGTACTGGCGTTGGTGATACTCGCCGGGTTTGGCTATGGCGGCTATTTATATTGGGGGCTGAACGAACACAACAAGCAATTACAGGAACAAATCACGGAACTTCAACAACAGCTAGGCACCGCCACCTCCACTCTGGAACAAACTCAAAACGAAAAAGAGGCGACTTCCCAAGCCTTGAAATCAGAGCAGGATAAAAATACGGTATTTGAAGCAAAAATTAATGAGGTATCGCTGGTTGTGGGTTCTCTACAAAAATTAAGCTCTACCGACCCGGAGCTCCTAAAAAAATATTCCAAAGTCTATTTTTTAAGTGAAAACTACATCCCCGCTCAACTTTCCAGTATTGATCCGCAATATCTATACGAAAAGAACCGGCCGCAACTGATTCATTCCGGGGTTCTGCCGCACCTTCAGGAACTCTTAACGGCGACCGAACAAAGTAACCTGAAACTGCAAATTGTTTCCGCCTACCGGTCGTTCTACGACCAAGAAACGGTAAAATCGGGTTATAAAGTGCTTTATGGATCGGGCGCAAATCAATTCTCGGCTGATCAGGGATATTCCGAACATCAACTTGGAACCGCCGTGGATTTTACTACTCCGGAAGTAAATGGCCGATTTTCCGAATTTGAAAAATCCCCCGCCGTTACCTGGTTAATGGATAATGCTTATAAATTCGGCTTCGTTCTTTCTTATCCAAAAAACAATTCCTATTACCAGTTTGAACCATGGCATTGGAGATACGTTGGAGTGGCGTTGGCGAAATATCTACACGAACAGAACAAAAACTTTTACGACTTAGACCAGCGGGAGATAGACACCTATCGCATCTCCTTCTTCAACTAGCTCCGGCCACACTACTTTCGGAGGACGGGTAGCCGGCTTCCAGCGATCCGGCTCCCTCTGTCTCACTCGGCTATTCAGCAACCAAGCTAGCCGAGCTCCGACAACCCTCCGGAAATAGTATGTCCTCCGCCTTGGAAAAGATAATGTATAATAAAAAAGGTTGTTTCCTTAGGAGAAGCGCTCGTGGAATCAACTGCCTATCCCGGAATCTACCGGCATTTCAAAGGAGGAAAGTATTTAGTCCTATTTGTTTCTACTGGCGTTGAAGACGGCGAGAAGATCGTAATTTATACTTCGCTCTACGAACCGCATTGCGGCAAAATCAGCCACCGGACTTTGAAAAACTTTCTGGAAGAAGTAGATCGTCCGGAGTTGAATTACAAAGGGCCAAGATTCATGTACGTTTCACCACCCGCCTAGGGTGGTTTTTATTTCCCGGCGTTACTTCCCGAAACAAACCCGGTCGTCCAGCAGAGCTGAAGCGAATAACCGCCGGAAGGGCGATCAACATTCAATACATCGCCAACTAGAAATAAATTAGGGATTAACCGGGATTGCATCGTTTTAAAATTTACTTCCTCCAAAGCCACACCACCGGAAGAAACCACGGCTTTATCCGAACCAAGTAGGCCTTTTACATTCAAGGGGATGGCTTTCAACAAAGCCACTAATTTCACGCGATCTTCTTTGCTGACGCTATGATTAGCCGTCTCACCATCAACGCCCGCTAAACGTAAAACCGCATCAACGAGCGCCGAAGGAATTAATTTATTTAATACATTTTTAAGTTTTTTGTTGCTGTCTTCAACGAGCAAAGCCTGAAGTTTACGTTTAAGCGCGCCGGCATCCAGAGTTGGGAACAGATCCAGCTCAATTACTACTTCTCCATATTTCATTAACTCCCCTATCTCTCTGCTCATATTTAAAACGGTGGGACCGCTAATGCCAAAGTGCGTGAAAAGTAATTTTCCTTTCTGCGCGTCTTGCTTCTGCCCGTTTTGAAAGGTGGTCAACTTGATATCTTTCAAAGAAACTCCGCCCAACTTTTTTGCCCAACCATCTTTTAGCGCTACCGGCACCAAGGCCACGTCATTATTGATAATTTTATGCCCCAATTTCTTAAGCCAAGAGAATCCATCACCCGTTGAGCCAGTTTCGGGGCGAGAAGTGCCACCGGTGGCGATGACACAAGACTTAGCTTCTATAATAGTTTTATCTTTTAGGTGAATAACTATATTTTTATCAACACTAACGGCTAAACTAGCAACGGGAGCGTAGGTCTTCACCTCAACGCCGCCTTCCTTCATATACTTAGTCAGCACATCCCACACCGACTGGGCTTTATCTGACACCGGAAAAATTCTACCTTCATTCTCTTCTTTGGTACTCATCCCCCGCTTATTAAAAAACTCCAATGCTTCTTTAACACCAAACTGGGAAAAGGCGGAAAATAAAAACTGATCATTCCCTTTGTATTTAGACACCATTGTCCGGGTTTCCGGTTTGTTGTTCGTCACATTGCACCGTCCACCACCGGTTATAAGAAGCTTTTTACCGGGCGCTGGGTTCTTTTCCAACAACAAAACCGAGCGGCCAAGCTCTGCCGCTCTCCCAGCCGCCATCATGCCGGCCGGACCACCTCCGATGACCACTACATCCCAAATCCGCCCGTCTTTCATCCCTCACATAACAAGGATTGCGAAGCGTTTTCACGTCCTTGGTTTAACTGAAACGACGATTTTAGGTAGATAATCATAGTTGGCTAATATAGATCACGGCTTCGATGTAATAATCCTTGTTATGTGAGGGATTCATCACATTAGGGTAACACTAAAGCCACCTATTGACAAGAATAGAGGGGGTATGCTATAATGGCTGAGCTGTGAAGCTAGAAGACGTCGTCGATCCTCTAAAACAAAAATCAAATGAAAGGAACTATTAAAACTCTTACTGAAAAGGGCTTTGGATTCATCGCCCGTGAAGGTGAGACTAAAGATTTGTTTTTTCACTCTAAAGATTTACAAGGTGTAACTTATGAGGAATTACAAGTCGGAGATGTCGTAACTTTTGAAGTCACTCAGACTGAGAAAGGCGCGGCTGCTATCAACGTAGCAAAAGCTTAAGCTTTATCGCGAAAACCGCTCCGCAAGGGGCGGTTTTTGTTTTTGACAGTAAATTCAAAACCTTATAAAGTAGCTGCAGTTCTCATTAGTGGCGCAGCGATGACATTCTTCATTAAATGGTGGGCGGGATGCGCTTTATTTTGGGCAATCATCATAACCCTGTTGTTTCTCTTCCCCATCCCTGCCGTCATTATCTATCTCGCTATCTGCTACATATGCAATACCTTCTGGTTTATCGTGGACACAATCGACGACCTGCAACATGGACGAAGATCAATACTGAAACCTAAAAGAGTGCTCGTGGAATTTATTTGCTGGCTCACATGGCCAATAATCTTCATACTACTCTTGGTTATGATCACAATCTTCGGACCTCGCCTATCAATACTTTAATACCCCCGACGGGGTCTTTTTTTGCAAAATACCGCGCGAGAACAGAAATGTAGTATGATTTTAATATGAGTAATGAGAAACCGAACGTCATCATAGTGCATGGCTGTCCGGATAATCAGGAAAAGGCTTCATATAACAAACATTGGATGCCTTGGACTAAGGATGAGCTGGTGGAAGCAGGGTTACACGTAGAAACACCGCTAATGCCCAACCCCTGGGCGCCTGTTTACGAGGATTATAAAAAAGAATTTGAGAAATATCATGTTTCGGAGAATACCATTCTGGTTGGCCATAGTTGTGGCTGCGCTTTCCTCGTTCGCTGGCTGGGAGAGACTAAACAAAAGGTTAAAAAACTCATATTAGTAGCGCCGTGGAAAATCGCCAATGGATCAGACAAATTCCGCCAAGAATTCTATGACTATCCGATAGACAAAACCATCAAGTCGCGCGTGGATGAAATTATTATGTTCACGGCAGATGATGAAGATGAGGACGGAAAGAAGAGTCTAAAAATGTATCACGACGTACTCGGCGGGAAAATAATCAATCTGCCCAATCACGGTCATTACATAGACGAGGACATGGGTACTGATAAATTCCCTGAGCTTAGAGACGCAATTTTAGAAGAAGAAGACGAGGACGAGGAAGAAGATGAGGAGGAAGAGTCTGAAAATAAGTCCAGTAAAACTAGTAAGGCGAAGTCGGCAATAAAAAATATGGCCATGATGGCGGCGACTGCCGCGGTTAGTGTGGCCTTAGGGGCCTACGCGGGAGTGACAATCTGTAAAAACTCTACACCCACGCTAGCGCCCATCCCTGCCCCAGCGCCATCTCCAGTTGTTAGCACTAAGCCAGCGCCCGCTCCGGCTCCAGCCGCGTCGGCAGTCGTTCCGCCACGATCAACTATCCCGCCGACATCACCTCCGGTTGAACCGGCTTCCGTACCACCAAGTGAGCCACCAGTGCCACCATCATCTGATGGCACAACCCCATAAAATGGAATCCCGTTAGAAGTTCACATTACTATGCTTAATCACCTGAAAATTTTTATCTCATCTATTCCAGTTTTAATGAAAAGTCGTGTTTTGGTTTACTTCTAACGGGATGGAACACGAAAAGATAGAGAATAAACATTTAACCACCGCCGGCGCCTATATTGCGGATTTTATTTATGGCGCTAACGACGGACTGATTACAACTTTCGCCGTGATTTCTGCCGCCGCCGGAGCGGGAATTTCCGCCGGAGTGGTAATTGTGCTCGGTTTGGCAAATTTGATTGCCGATGGATTTTCCATGGCCACTAGCAACTACTTAGGAATAAAATCGCGCATAAATTTTGAACGTGGGCAAAGAAGGATTGAAGAATCAGAAATTTTAGATCACCCTGAGGAGGAAAAAAGAGAAATCCGGGAAATCTATGAGAAAAAGGGATTCCACGGAGCCGACTTAGAAAAGGTGGTGGAAATTATCTCTTCCAATAAGGAAGTCTGGATTAAGGAAATGCTGATTGGAGAATTAGGAATTATTCCGGAAGAAGATATTAAAACCACTCCAATCAAGCACGCGGTGACCACTTTCTTTGCCTTCGCCATCATCGGATTTATCCCGTTGGCGCCTTTTATTTTTGGCTACTCCGGCAAGCCGTCATTCTACCTTTCGGCTGGGTTAACTGCGTTGATGTTATTTTTGGTGGGTGGATCACGAGTAAAAGTTACCGGCGGAGGATTTCTGAAAAACGGCCTGCAAATGCTCTTCTTTGGCGGCTGCGCGGCGCTTCTCGCCTATGGTATCGGCTTCCTCGTTCATCAACTGACCGGAATTAATGTTTAACAATGCAAATTCCTCTACGGCGGCACGAAAAATTGATGGTACGGGATGAAAGTCCAATTCCTTTAACTAAGGAGGCGCTGGAACAGCTGAAACAAAAACTAGCTCGGCTTAAAGCATCTTTGCCCGATCAAATTTCTACAACTAAGGCGGCGGCTGATTTGGGCGACCGGTCAGAAAATGCCGAATATCAGATTTCCAAAAGTAGATTACGGAGCACTCATCGGCAAATCCTGACGATTGAAGATCAAATCAAGCGGGCGGTAATTATAAAACCTAGTAGCTCTGGGAAGATTCAACTAGGTTCTACGGTGGTATTGCAGACTTACGACGAAACGACTAACGACTCACGACCAAACAAAAAAACGCTGACATTTCAGATTCTTGGGTCATTTGAAACTAATCCCGGCAAAGGCGTGATTTCCAATCAATCACCGCTCGGCGCGGCATTGATGAACCATAAAATTGGCGACGAAATTATTGTAAAAATCGGTGGCGGAGAAAAGAAATACCGAATCCTAGAAATTCAATAAACGCTTAGTTCGGAACGGAGACGCTGGTCGGTTTACTCTGAACGGCAAAATATAAAAACGGGGTGCTGAGAATTCCGATTACCGCTTTCGCGATAAAGCCCGTGAGCATAATCTCAAGCAAAACTGCCGTTGGTAGAAATCCCCAAAACGCTATAGAAAAGAAGAGGGCGCTATCCAAAGCTTGAGAAAACAACACTCCAACAATATTACGTAGCCAAAGCTTCTGACCTAAGAATCGCTTCCGTAAACCCTCATAAACAAAAATATTAGACCACTGACTGACTATAAACGCTAAAACGCTCGCAATGGCTACCCGTGGAATGAACTGAAACAAAACATGCATCGCCTGATCGGCCTGAGCGCTTTCCGGCGTACCTCCCAAAGAGACCACGAACTGTGCGAAGACTACAAAGAAAACCATAGACCAAGCGCTGATCCAGATACTGCGACGCGCGACCGACCCGCCATAAAATTCAATCAGTAGATAAATAGCGTAGACAACCGCGGCGTAAAAAATGTTGCCACTGTTAGTCGTGTAACCAAAAATAGCGACGGTCTTCGCTCCAAAAGCGGTAATTAACGCTAAATTTGCCAAGATACTCCCATAAAGCCATTCCTTACCCAAACGAGCCAGAATAGTTATTGAGCAAATTTCAATAAAAGCCAGCGCCAAAAAGACAATTTCGTTATACATAAAACAATTATAACATATGCTATTTTTGTTATAATATTTTCAGTATTTTACGGAGAAAGAGGAGGCAGATTGGAACTAAAGAAGTTGATCGGAATGACGGAACCGGAAGCAGTTACCGAAATCCAAATGGCGGGAATGATCCCGCGTGTCAGAGCGCGCGACGGAAAATCTTATATGGTCACGATGGATGCGCGCGATGACAGAGTAAATCTTTGGATCGTAAACGGCACAGTGACGAGGGTCAGTATTGGATGAGTAGCGCGGCCTACGCTCTGTTGGTTGGAAGAGAAACTATGATCCCCTCGTAAAACGAGGGGATTTTTGTTAATCTATTCCCGTTCATTGAAAAAAGGCGCAAGTGGAAATCATCCGATGGGTGTTATTGATTTTCCTTTTTCTCCAAATCATCGCTCTCCCCTTTTGGCCGACAATTTCCCGAAAACTACTCCGAAAACGCCCGGGCCGGAAGATTTGGAATCTTTTGATAGACGCCACATCTTACGCGATCATCATGACGCTGATTTTGATCCCAATGCTGACTCTGAGTTTGAAGGTTGCGCGGGAATCAATGAGTGAAACCCTGTCAAAAAGAACAACTCAGATTCAGTACATTCAACCGGAGATGCAGGACATTCGCGGGCAGATTCATGTCCACTGCTATTTTTCCCACGACTCCAGAGGAACACTGGCGGAAATCGCCGACGCGGCGGAGAAAAATGATGTTCGTTGGATTATCCTTACCGACCATATCGAAAAGTTACCCGAAGGCGATTACCCGGATAAAATCAATAATGTTTTATTTATCTACGGCTGTGAACAGCATTACGACGAACACACCTCCGTTTTCCGAGCATCATTGAAAGATAATCAAGAAGCCCTGTACCTACATGGTCACGTTGAGAGCTTTAGCTGTTCCCCCGATTCAAAATGGTTTTACCAAAAGGAAGAAAAAAGTCCGATAATCCACTGGAACGCGCTGGAAGTAGTAAACTTCCATGCCAATGCGCTGGATAACAAATTTGGACTACTTGGATCAATATTTTTTGATCCGAGTAGCTTGTACAACAACATTACCGGACTGATTCCAAAAAACTTTGATTATTGGCAGAAATTGTCGGAACGAGAAGGTCGGCCAATTCCAATTTTCGGAGCGCCGGATGCTCATCAGAATCAGAAATATTTCGGCATTCAAGTTGATCCTTATGAGTTGACGTTAGGGATGATTTCCACCCACATCTGGCTGGAAAATGATGTAAAGCTGAACCAAGAGTCCATATTTGAAGCAATTAAAAAGGGGCGAACCTATATTGCCTTTGATTATCTGGCCGATCCGACCGGATTCAAATTCTACGCCGAAACAATGAAAGAAAAATGCATGACCGGTGAGACGATGGTAAGTCCAAAATATCTTAGCGTGTACGCTCCCTGTCCGGACTCGGAAGTTATCACAAAGTTTTATTGCGATAATGTTCTTATCGGTGAAGTACCCGGTAGTATGACCTATATGCCGAATCCCCAACCGGGATTCTGGCGGGTAGAACTCTGGAAAAACGAACGTCCGTGGATTATCAGCGGACAAATTCACGTCAAATGAATCCCCTCGCAAAACGAGGGGATTTTTGTTATAATGTCCCCAGAACTTCATATAAGGAGCCAATTCTGTGGATCTAAGCGATTATGTTCATAAGGAGCGCAAAGCCCCGTCTTTTGAAGAGCTGTGCAAAAACCTCGGCATCGACCGCGATGCATGGGGAAAGCAAAAAAACGTCGTACTGATAAAGGCTCGCACTCTAGCTCTTACCGAAGCTGCGGCTCTCTACGCCTACGCTACCCTGAATGTAATCGTGAAATTTTTCAAGGAGAAGAATCTTGAAGTTGTTAAAGGGGTTCTTTCCGAGCTGGAGCCAACCGTAAATAACACCATTGATAAAACCTGGAATAATCCGAGTAACAGCCACCTCTCGGAAAATGAGCTCGACGAGCGAATCAAAGCCGGTAGAGAAGCAGTCGCTCATGCCGCCAATATATTTAACAACACTCCGCATTTAGTGCCTCCACAAGCTCTAAAAGCAACGCTGGAAGCGCGTGATTTATGTGACCACGCCCTACGGCAACCGCGAGTTGGTCCATGACAATACTCGCAAACAGAACCTCGACAATGTCGGGGTTTTTTATTACTCTATCTGCGTACTTTGAAAAACGAGGGGCCAAGAAATGAAGCGATGGCTGAAACGGTTGAGTCTTGGATTTTTGGTATTGGTCGCGGGAACTGGCATTTACTACATCGCCAGCTACAATATCTCCTGGAATAACTTTGGCGTGGTGGAAGATGGGAAAATTTACCGCTGTGGTCAGCTGAATGAAAAATCCCTGAAAGAAATCACCAATAAATACAAAATCAAAACGATTGTCAGCTTGAGAGGCGGCCCGCCGCAAATGGAAAAAGATTTTGCTGCTGCTAATGGAATTCAAGTTTTTGCCTTCAGAATGTCGGCCAGAACCGAACCGAAAGATGAAGATATTGAAAAAGCGCTGGAGATTATCAGCAACCCGATCAATCAACCCGTTCTAGTTCATTGTAGAGGCGGAGCGGATCGCACCGGCCTGATACTTGCCTTGCATAGAGTTCTGCATCAAGGATGGAACCTATCGGACGCCGAAGCAGAGATGAGCTACTACCGCAATCTCCCCTTTTTCACTCCGATGCCGAGACAAAAACTCCGGCAGTATGTTTTGGAAAAGGCGGTTATTGACCATAAATTGCTCAATGCCACCGGAACCAACGGAGGTTTCCGCGCCGCCGCCGACAAAGAAATTATCACCCCCAAAGGACAGCCGACACTGGCGGGATTTTCTCCAAAACGGTTATCACTGGGAGTCCACGATGATCTCTCCGCGCGCTGTCTGGTGATTGAATGCCCCACTGGAGAAAAATTAGCGATTGTTTCGCTGGACCTGGTGGGATTCATCCGTTACGACGTCCTACAAGTTAGAAAAGAAATCCGAGAACGAGGAATACTGAACCCCGATTTCCTGATAATTTGCTCTACACACCAACATTCCGGACCGGATCCGATCGGAATCTGGGGCCGTTTCTTCGCTGTTCCGCCCAACATTTCCGGATCCGGCCGTGATGAAACATATCTGGCTGGTGTACGTGAAAAGATTGTTTCCCTGGTGAAACGAACGATCGCCAAACTTGAACCGGCGAAGCTAGAAATCATAGAAGCGTCAGGCGAAGGATATTCCAAAAATATCCGCCTGGAAAAAGAAATTGACCAGTCTCTGATGACTCTAAAAATCACCGGGGATAATGGAACAATCGCGACGCTAGTTAATTTCGGAGTTCACCCGGAATCTTATCGCCAGGATAATCAATTAATCACCGCCGATTTCCCGGGACAACTCGTTCAAAAGTTGGAAAAGGAATGGGGCGGTACAGCGATATTCGTGAATGGACTATTGGGAGCGATGGTTTCGGTGCGAACCGGGAATCTCGGAATTGAAAACCCCACCGCGGAACAACGCGCCGAAGGAACGGCTGTCGGACTGACTAAGCGCATCACGGATGCCGATCCGAAAAAAACGGAATTGAATTTTTCCAATGGCTACCTGCGAATCCGGAAAAAACTGATCAAAATTCCATTGGATAATTTCTACTTCCAGGAGGGAATGAAGCTCGGTGTAATCCCCTACAGCTCCGACACGGTAACTGAAAACCAAGAAGTGATTGTGGAAATCGGAATTGTAGACCTGGGAGATCTGCGGATACTACTGGTGCCCGGAGAAATGCAACCAAAAATTGGCCTGCGGATAAAGGAACTCACTGGGGCGAAAATGATTTTCGGACTCGCCAACGACGAAATTGGCTATATCATTCCGACAGAAGATTTCTACAAGAAGGTGACGCACCCGAAAAAAGGCGAGGTGGACGTCTATAGATATGAGAGGACGATGTCTCTAAGTCCTAAGCTAGGGCAATTGATCTATGAAGCGTTTAGGGAACTGACGTCTAGAGACTAACGACGGAGACTTACGACTTACAACTTACGACGCACAAAACAAAACCCCCGTCTAACAGCGGGGATTTTTTTACCAAGAATTTGCTATAGTTAGCTCAATATGATCATTTCTCTTTCCAAAAAACAAACTTTGGCAATTTTAGCGATAACATTCGCTTCAATAATGCTAGTCGCGGGGGTAGCGCAGGCAGTCACTTATGTTGATGCCGATAGCGTCGGAATCGCTACCTCCAGCCCGGGAGCCGCCTTGGGTGTTAAAGGAGCCGGTATTTTTGAAGGTTTTGTCTCCGCGGATTATTTTGTCTCTACCTCTACTCACGCATCTTGGGTATCAGGAAATTTTCATATTGCAACCATTACTCCTTACGACACCGCCGCTGAATTTACCGTGCAGGGTGATGCTCATATCAGCAGACACGCCGCGATCGGTCCACAAGCTGCGATTGATGGGAATTCGGTAGTTTGCCCTGACTGCGGCTATACCTATTCCACTATTCTAACCAACCGAGAAATTGTTACAGATATGACGACAGCAGTGTTCGTAGAAGGAATCAGTAATGAAATGGTACTAAATCCAAGTTCGGTTCCGACTTCTATCGCCTGGGGTATTGATAACGAAGTCTTTATAAAATCAGGGAACACCAGAAATTTTACTAGTCTGGGTGGTGATTTTACCGGCGTAACTCATGAAGGATCCGGTAATGTCACCAATTCGGTAAGAGGCGTCGTGGCTTACATGGAAAATGCGGGCTCTGGAACAATCGCAAGATTAACCGGCTTTGACGCGTCCATGATTAACCGAACCGGCGGTGGCGCGGTAACTCTTATGAGAGGCGTAAACATTAACATTCCCCAAAATACTGGCGGTGGAACGGTAGCCAATAATTATGGATTATTTGTTGACGATCAATCTTCGGTGGGATCAACACAGAGCTACAATATCTATTCAATAGGCCCAACCAGTAAAAACTTTTTTGGTGGGGACGTATTCGTAGGAGGGGGAGACATTCAAATTGGCACCGGCTCCGCGACCACAACCATTACCGCTACTTCCGGATTTCTGGGCGTAGCTAGTAGCGCTCCTGGAACTATTTTCGGAGTTAAGGGTGACTCGGATTTCGCCGGATCGCTAACCGTCGCGGACAACCTCAAGGCCTCATATCTGATCGCTACTTCAACCACGGCGACCAGCACGATCGGCTACGGACTGAACGTAGACTCAGGCACTTTTGTAGTTGACGCTAACGGCAACGGCGTTCTAATTGCCACCTCAACTCTGCCATCCACAAACAATGTAGTTATGGCTGCCGGAACCGGTAGCGCCAGCTCAACCGTATTCATTTCCGGAGGCGCTTCGGTTGGCTCAGCGCTAATCATTAAATCTTCAAACGGCAATGGCTGCATTTTAATCAGCGGTAATAGCGCTGATGGGGATGCCGATGGGACTATTCCACTGACCGGTAAGCTAATTTCCTGTCCAAAATAATTTTCATTTACATTTAGCAGTTTTCTCGGTATTATCGGGGGCAGCAGATTGAAAGGAGTGGCCTCCTCTTTCTCTGTAAACTCTCTTCGCGTTGCGAGGAGAAATTACCGGGAACAAGGAGTGAGGAGGTAGCTGTATACCCTACAGCAACGACGAACGACACAGTTAACCGGGAATTTCTCCCGCAACCCGCTCACGGGACACGCAAATTTTATCTCATAGCTTTGTTGCTCGGCATAGGAATAGACTTCTATATCCTATGCCTCGCGCCTCGCTCTAAGAATAAAATTTGCCGTGTCGCGATAGAGCTTTACAGAGAAAGAGGAGGCTTACCATGCATCTCCCCGGCTTAATTACCGAGGGCGGGGTATCGCTAGTCTTGCTGGCGATTGTCGCCGCTTTTGTTCTGGGTTGGAAACCAAAATTAACTGCTAAAAAAGTTTCCGTAGTTGGATCGTTGCTGTTGATTGTTAATCTTTGTTTCTTGTTCATAACCCAAGAGAAAAGTCTTGACGTTTATGGCCCTACATTCTGGTTTTTCGCAATTCCGATTCTCTTTTTAGTCGACAGCGGTCCTCGTAAGATTGCCTCCGCCAACCTGATCTTTATCACTTTCTTTATGCTGGGATTCCTGGAATTAAAGCTAGTCCAGAATAATTACATTAGTTATCTTTCCGCCGCGATAATCCTAATCCTCGCTTTCCAGCTCTGGCGTGATCCTAGAGAAGAAGGGTTTATTAGAACCAAGGGGTCGCATTGGAACATCGCACTTGGAACGCTGTGCATTTTCGTCATGTTGCTGGCTTTTTCTAACCTACTTGGCTGGGAAAAGGCGCTGGCAACGAGATATCTGAAGGAAAGCCGTTGGATGCTCGCAGTCAGCGCGGCCCTCTTCTTCTTCGTGAAAGCAATTCCGGAAGAACTAATCTTCCGGGGAATCTTTCAGGGAGCATTGAAAGACAAAATTGGTTTTCGCTCGGCGTTAATCAGTTCGGCCGCTCTTTACGGATTGACCGCGTTGAATAATCCGGCTCCTTGGGCCTTCCCAAACTGGCATGCCGCGATTAACGCGACACTACTGGGACTCGGTTGTGGCATTGTCTACCACAAGACAAAGTCGCTAGCCGTTTCCGCCGTTCTCAATACCTCCGTTAGCTGCATGTGGTGGGCGTTACTAGCCCGAGGGGGTAATTAATGAAACGCATTAAATGGCCGGCAGTTGAAGTGGCATCCATTTTTATCCTGGTAATGCTGGCTATCCAGGTCTTCCAAGACAGAGTCATTCCATTCGCCATTACTATCTTGGCGCTCGTCGGAATCGTGATTGCAAGTTTTGTGGCCAGGATGCGAAAAATCAGAAAGGACTTAGGAAGTTGTACTCCAACTGGTAGAAAACTTCACATAGCTGAACGGGTAGCCGACTACACGGAGGAATTAGGTGTCGGCCGTTGGTGGAAAAACACGGAACGCGGCTGGGAAATAACTTTCTTGGACTGCTCCTGGATTTGGAAAATTGCCGGGCTAACGATCTTGGCTCTGGCGCTGATTCTGGCCGCCGGATACCATTTCCGGCCGGAATTCTGGCTGATTAAAAACTTCTGGGATAAAATTCAGGCAAAATTGCTATGGTACTGCTTCCTCTGGGGGCCGATCCAGCAATTTATTCTGCAAGGCTACGTCACTAACAAGCTTTATTCTATGTTTGCCGCCGATCCGAATACCAGGAAGTGCGACAACAAGGCCGCGCTAAACACGGCGCTAGTTTCGGGATTACTCTTTTTCTTCGCTCATATCCCGAACCCGACACTGATGATTGTTACTCCGATCGCCGGAGCGGTTACCGCCTACATTTTCCTGCACTGTCGGAATGTATATATGATGGGTATCGCGCATGGAATCCTCGGAACCGCCTTAACGTACTGCCTAGCCGATAGCATGCGAGTCGGTCCGCATTATTGGCAGTAGTAAAGTTAATAACAAAGCCGCTGAACAATCAGCGGCTTTTCTTTTTATTTAACTTCAAAAAGCGATAAATATTTACCGCTATAAAGACCGGTGACAT
>CAZJFE010000005.1:0-40693 GCA_964545345.1 uncultured Candidatus Saccharibacteria bacterium
TTTTGAACATAATCCCAATCGCCAAAGAGATTCCCACCCCCGATAAAAATGTTTGTCTAGACCGACCTCTGAGAAAAAAGAAGAGGGCAGACAAAATAGCCGCGATCACCGGAACGTCAAATCTAACATTTTTCGCTGCCGCCAAAAATAACGGGAAGAACACCAGGGCTAAGCCGCCAAATAACGCCGCTAATTTATTTTTAGTTAATTCATAAGAAATCTTGGTAGTAAGAAAGATTGCGACAACTCCCAGTAAAGCTACCGGTAGTCGCAACGCAAATTCCTTCAACCCAAATATTTTAGCGCTAATCGCCATCAGCCAAAAAAGTAATGGCGGCTTATCAATCCACGTTTGGTCAAATAAATGGAGGGTCAACCAATCACCCCCGCGCAACATTTCTCTAACAACTAAGGCGTACGTAGCTTCGTCGGCATCCTCAAACGGCAAAATGCCTGATGGCAGAATATAAAAAATAGTGGCGGCTAAAATTGGAATAATAATCCAATACCGCGCAGATAAATAGCGCCAAAACATAGTAGCTCCATTCTATCATTACTTAGGGCTTTTCATTTACGATGATTTATGATAAAGTCTTCCTATGAATCCCACACATAATAAAGAGCGCTGTGGGAATTCCATATAAGTAGGCCGTCGTAGTCTACCAATTAATAAAAATACTAAATTAAACAAGGAGCGAATAAATAACCTCTTTGTTATGTGTGGGATGAACAAAAAATCCATTATTGCGTTAGCGATTATCTCGTTAGGGGCGATTGCCGGTGTTGCTGGGGCCACTCATTCTTGGGGCGGCTATCACTGGGCCAGAACTTCCAACCCTTTTACGATTAAATTGGGCGATAATCTTTCCACCGCCTGGGATCCTTATCTCAGCACCGCCTCTTACGATTGGACTCTGTCCAGCGTTTTAGATACCACGGTAGTTCCGGGAATCGTCAATCCGAAAACCTGCAAAGCGACGGCCGGCCAGGTACAAGTTTGCAATAGCAAATACGGCCGCAATGGTTGGTTGGGTATCGCCAGCGTCTGGATTAGCGGCGAACACATTACTCAAGGAACGGTAAAAATGAACGACACCTATTTCAGCACCTCTCAATACAACACTCCCGCCTGGAAAAATTTGGTGCTCTGCCAGGAAGTTGGCCACACCTTTGGATTGGATCACCAAGATGAAGATTTCTATAACTCCCCTCTCGGCACTTGCATGGATTACACCAGCGATCCGACTCCGAACCAGCACCCGAATGCGCACGATTACGAAATGCTGGAGTCCATCTACGCGCATTTAGATTCTTCCACCACCCTCAGTCAGAGCTCCGCCTCTTCGGCGCAGGACGTAGACCACAACGATCCGGCTACTTGGGGTAAAGCGTTGCGTTACTCTTCCGACAAGAAATCCTCGGTGCATGAAAAGAATTTCGGCAACGGAAGCAGAGTTGTTACCTTCGTAGTTTGGGCTGATCCGGACCACGCGCGCCACGAATAATAACCAAGCTAATCGGCAGCCGCGATAATAAAAAGCCCCGTCTCTTAAGAGAGCGGGGCTTAATCCAATTTATCTACCAACTGACCGTTGTCGTACAGATAAATATCCACGATCCGGCCAACATTAGTCGCCTGCTCAAAAGCGCGTCGGGCGACTAGAATATTCGGAAATTCCGCCGCGATATCAATGCAATGATCATGACCTTTAACCGCGTCGCGAACCTCCCAATTAAAAATTCCTAGCGCGTACAGCGTGGACATCTTGTCGCGCTGGTGGCAAATCATATTCTGATCTCCCGGCCAGACCAATTCGGGATTGGGAAAAAGCGATATGCAGATCAAGGCCTTATATCTTAAATCCTTGCATTCCGGATCAATAAATTCCGATCCCGGCTCCTTCGCTCTCCGAACGAAATACACATTGCCGATCTTTTCCATGATCATCCCACGAAAGAACTAATATTAAAGTAACAAAAAATCCCCGCGCTGTGTAGCGCGAGGATTGGTGAAATTAGGTGACTAGTTACTCAAACCCACTGAAGTCTTCGGTTTCGACCGATTCCGGACGAACTCCGGGAGAAATTTCGCCTTCACGATACAACCCGAGAAATTCGTAATCATCAATACTCTTTTCAGAGCCATCAATGACCACTTTATTCCCGACTACCTGGGCCCGGTAAGCGTTCTGCTTTCTGTCAAACCAATCTTCGGCACTCATCCAGGCCGACGGATCCTCCGTCGCACGTACAACCCAGTACTCGCCGTCCTGACCGATCTTCGTCTGATCGTCCATCAGATCAATCATCAGCTTAGAAATTTCTCCGGGAGTCCACAACGACTCGGGAAGCCAGTTCCCTTGCTGATCCTGCAAAGCCAATAGAACAAATCCGTAAGAATCAGAGACTCCTCTCTGCTGCGCCTGCTCGATGTAACTCTTGCCGTCCGGCATCGTATACATCATCAGCGGACAATCAAGCCACGGGCTCTCGTTGATTCGGAAACCGCTTTCTTCGCTCTTCACCGTGGATTCAAAAACTTCGCGGTCCGGAACCTTGCTCCAGCTACCGTCCGGAAACCACCGGGTGATTTTTTCGGTATAAGCCAGCTTCTGCTCGCCGGCAACCAATTTCTTCGCCCGCTCGTTCAGACCGACAAAGGCGTAGCCATCAAAGCTCATGATGTCTGCTCCTAAGAAGGGTTTGAGTTATTAATACGGAACTGCCGATATATTAAACGACAATCTCTATTTTGTCAACTGCTCAGCCAGATAGCTTTCCCGGAAACAGAATAATCCGCCTGCTGGCGGATTTTCTTCGCCCTCGGCGGTTTATCGTTCGATAGATAACGAACGAACTAAGCCGCCTCCGGGATGTTCCGGATAAACTATCTGGCTTCGCTTTGGGCAGAGGGGTCGTAAATGAAAAAATAGACTTTTTAAAAGCGCCGTGCTATTTTTTAGGCAGAACTTTTAGGCAGGAAGAATAATGGAAGAAGAACATCCGAATCTGTCGCCGGAGATTAATGCCTGGATCAAGCACGTTTCTGAAAATGAAGGATTCGCTATTAAGGATAGAAAGGCCGGAGAAATGTTCACGGCCACCACTCGGAGCGGTTCAGTCTACACATTCGTGGTTATCAATCCGGAACTGCAGGAGGTGGCGTTGGTCAGCCCGGATAACCGTCAGCCCAGTCTCCGCGAGCCAAAACTTTACATGATTGATGGCGCGACCGCCGGTGGGAGCATGACCAGAATCGGCTGGGTCGGAATCGGATCCTATTTACGGCTCTATCCTCTCTGCGGTGGCATCCTGACTATTACACCGATTCAATTCCTTACCTTTCGACAGGACCCGGTGAAAATCAAAGAAATCACCGAAAAAGCGGAAGCGAAACGGCCGAAAATGCTCACCGAAAAAGAAGCCACTGAAATTGAAAAGAAAATTCGCGTAGACGCAAGAAAGACCTTTCCCGCGGAACTGGCCGATCAAGTGATTGGCCTGCTCAATCACTTCTGTCTCTCCGGCCAGGACATGATGATGCGCTACTTCCTGGCGGCTCACGAAAAGGGTAAATTGCTCGGGGCGCTGAAAACCATCGCGAATCAGATGAATGAACACTGGGGTTACCGGGCGCCGGAAATCCGCGGAATGTTTGTTACCGAAGAAGATGTCTACTATATGACTAAGGCCTATCAGGATATCGGCCTGGAATTACCCAAGCGATAATCAAAATCCCCGCTACTCTGCGGGGATTTTTTTATGGTATATTGGGGATAATGAACAACGAAGAGTGGAAGAAAAAATTAACTCCGGAGCAATATCAGGTAATGCGGGAAAAAGGAACGGAAGCGCCTTTTACCGGGAAATACGCCCAAGAGCATTCCAAAGGAATGTATAAATGCGCCGCCTGTGGCGTAAAACTATTCAGCTCTGACGCCAAGTTTGATTCCGGAACCGGATGGCCAAGTTTTGACGAACCGGCCAATCTGGAAAATATTGAACTGAAAGAAGATAACAATGGCGGTATGCGCCGCACAGAGGTAGTCTGCAAAAATTGCGGCTCCCATCTAGGCCATGTCTTTGACGACGGCCCCACTAAAACCGGCAAACGCTATTGCATAAATTCGGTCTGTCTAGAATTGGAAAAAGAAAAAGCTGCACCATAACTAGGGTGCAGCTTTGATTTTGGTTATTCTTACTGATGTGATTCATCCTCACGCGAATCATCCTTCCGATGTGAGTCATCAATCAAATCACAGACGAAACTTCCAATCATGGCTCCGGCTACCGGAGTCCAGATAAGCACTGTGACATCCACCTTTCCCATCTTTACGAGGATGCATCCGACTACGAACCCGACAACAGCCCCACCGATCATGACACACGCCTTGAGCTTCTTCACGATCTTCTCCTTTTCTTAGTTGTCGGACGGTTTGGGCGGCCACTCTGGCCTGGGCCGAAAAACTGTCGGCTTCGGCTGATCGCGGATTTTTTCAGACACACTTACCAATTCCTGCTGAAGATTCCGCCAGCTTTTCCTGAATTCTTCTTCGTAGTAGGCGCGCCTAGACTGGGGTTCCGGAGCCGTTTCACAGAGCCAGGCAATGAAAGCTCCTAGGACGGCGCTCAAAGCGAGAATCGAAAAATCAGCTGAGAAAAAGATAGAAAGCGCGCATCCGATCATGAACCCGATCAAACCTCCGACACAGAGACGCCTCATGGGCTACCTCCCGAAAGATGTTAGTTGGGTGATGAGTTCTGCCTAGGATTATAGCAAAATATAGTATAAAAGTCAAGTGAACCCTACTCACCAATGAGCTCCAGAGAATCAACGATAGAATCCAACGCGGGAGTGAGAAGCCAGGCAGGTCCATTTTTACCGAAAACATAAATCCCCTTCTGAATTTCTTCGGCGCTGGGGCTTCCCTCAAAGACCCGGAATTTTTCCTCTCCGGCTATATATTTGCCATCCGCCATGGAAAATTTTGAAAAAGTTAATCCGGCCCCGGTCATAGGTTTTTCATCCGCGCTCCAACCGGCCGGAAGAGTAATTTTAAAACCGCTCCCGTTCACCAAAGGACTGGTATAGCTATCGGATCGTTCATAGATAAGACGGATGCTGTCGGGGCAGGTAAATCCCAGCGCGCCTAAATTCGCGGAGGCCCGATCCGGATCGCTAATGCCGGCAAAGCATCGCTCCTCTTGATCAGAAAAACCGACAAAATCGGCCTGTTTGGTCAAAAGCCGGCCGGTGATTCCCCAATAACGAAATCCAATCACCAGCAAAACAGCGATCATTATTAAAATCAAACTGGATGAAATACCTAGCTTCAGCTTCATAATCAAAATATAACACCGCTTGAAATAAAAAAAAGCCCCCGATCAGTAATTACTGATCAAGGGGCTGGATGTCTGACACGCTCTCAATCGGAAGTTTGGAGAGGTAGAATCCGGAAACTTTAATGATTCCGGAATTGGACCTCTGCCACTTTCCGTGGGAGTCGCGACGGTTCAGCGTCACCCACTGCGGGTGAGCGGAAATGCCCTGATCGGAAGATGTCTTATCATATTCAACATCTTCCACTCTCAGCCAGTCGGGACCGTGAAGATCCAGGAGAACCTTGAAAAGTTCCCCACGCTCTTCGGGCATCCTGCGCCGGAATCTTACCAGATCATCCGGCTTGAAGATGTCCACTTTCTTGTTCGGAACTTTCCGGAACATGAATCCGGAAGTTCTGGCTACACCCGGACGGTATTCTCCGTGATGGAGAAAATCCACCATCTGAGGGTGCATGGAGAGAAAACTCTCATCCACGGCCGGTCTTACTCCGACGATCCAGAAAGGTCCGGTACCGTAAGGGGCTCCCCTTAACGGTTCGCCGGTAGTCGGCTCAACCATGTGAGCGCAGTTACCAACTTCAAACGTTTCTTTCTGAGTTGTGGCCTGCATGGCGTTTTCCTTTCCGCCGCCTAAGCGGCCTTCTGAAAATACGCCCCGGAATACATCTTGACCTTGCAATCCCGAGTCTGGAGAATCACCGCCTGAGGATGGAAAGAGTTCTTGTCCCACTCCTCCGGGCGATCCTTCACCGCCAGAGCCCGTAGGGGTTCTGTGCCAGCCGCCGCGATCTCCTCCGGCTTGACCATCAGTCGTCCGAAGGAAGACCAAAAAAGCGCGTCACCCTTCTTGAAGGCGGGAATATGGGAACGAAAGCGAATGCTACGCACCATCTCCTGCGCGACGGCCGCCAGAATGATCAACGCGGCGACCGCGAAAAACGAGACGGCGATGATAAGCTGAATCATGACTTTCTCCTATCTAGGGGTTTATTTTAACGTCAATGAGCACAGGGGCATTTTAGCACAAAATAGGCCTATTTGTCAAGGGCTCACTCGGGCTTCGGCAACCTCCTACAACAACCGGGTGTTCGTTTGCTCCGACGGCAAACGGCACCACTAGGCGCTCGCCGGTTTTCCGTTCGAGAATAACGAACGATTCCAAGCAAAACCGGCTCCGCGACTTTGCTCACGGAGTTTGCCGAAGCCCTCATTCGCTGTTGGGAAGAAGAAAGGTGAAGGCGTATTGCTTCAAGGAACATCCCGGAGGCGATTTGGTTCGTTCGTTGCTATCGAACGACAAATCGCCGAGGGCGAAGAAAATCCGTCAGTAGACGGATTATTCTGTTTCCGAGAAGTAATACGACTGAACAGTTTGGCTGGGGACAAGAAATCAAAAACCGCCCACGCGGGCGGCTTTTGATCTTAGAGATTAGAGGTCGGCGTCGGATCCTTCCGCTCCCTTATCTTGGACAGCGGCATGTTCTCCGCAAGCTTTTCGGTCGGCATAGTATTGCCTCCAAGCGGCTTTGCGAGCTTCTCTCCAACCCTTGACGATTTGCTTCTTAGCGAGATGATAGGCATCCCAAGCGGCTTTCAAAGCTTTCTGCCGTTCGGTCGGATCCTTCAATCCCCAGGCGGCTTTAATCGCGTCCCGGCGGGTCTGCAGAGCCTTAACCAATTCGGAGTGATACTTATCAGCGGCGGCAATAATAGAATTATCGCGCTTCTCTACCGCGGCTTGCATGCAAGCTCGCTCAGTGTCGGTCAATTCCCTACGCAACTTTTTGGTCTCCTTTCTTTCTTCCTTCTTTTCCTCCCGAGCTTCTTTTCGCTCTTCTTTCTTTTCTTCCTTCATTTCCTTCCGCTCCTCTTTTGTGACCGGAACGGGCGCGGCTGTTTCGGCAAAGGCCATAACTCCGCTCAAAGAAAAAATCACGTTAGAAACTAACAAAACTTTAGTTAATTTATTCATTGTTGTAAGATTAAGATATTGGTAATTAGTATTTTACCGACCTTTGTAGTATTAGACGGCCAAGCCACCTATTTATTACATTTTACCAAATACGCTATAATGAAACTATGGACGACTTAGAAAAAACCAGTAAGGAAGACCCCGGGCATTATCATTACTACGGAGATGACATCCGCAAAATTTTTGTCGGTGTCGGAGTAGTAATGCTTCTGGCGCTCCCCTTTTTCAACAACATACTGCCCGTGCCGGCTTTTATCTCCATCATCTCGATCCTGGTTATATCGCTCGCCGCCGGATTAACCAATCCGAGAAAACAATGGACGGCAATCATCAATACCATCGCGTCGGTAATCGGTCTGGCGGTCTTTGAATATTACGCGGTTGATGCCGCCACAAGATACAGCGAGAGTAGCGCCCTATTCTTCGTGAACCAGGTCATCGCGTTGGCTTTTTTCTTAGCTCTATACTTAAGCACCAAAACCTGGCGCGGTTGGAATAAGTAGCAAATAAAAAAGATACCCGCCGACTGGCGGGTATCTTTTTTAGATCTTTACTTGGCTAATTTTACGATGCTGGTAGTAAGTGAATCCGGCTAATCCCAGAAGCACCATCCAGAGAAAGAATGGGTCTTTAACTAAAGGCCCGAGGACATTGAAGATGGAAGCCACGCCGGTAGAGCGCACGGAACGATCCGGCAATTGCACAAAGGTAATTTCGTTGGAAGTAACAGTTTGGCTATTAGTCTTGGAAACCACCCGGAAATAATACAACACTTCCATATCTAATCCGGCCATCTCTACCCGGTGACTGCGGGATAATTCACCAGACTCATCGGTGGCATAAGCATAGCTAAAATTGCTCGTCTTTTGACCTTGAGAAACAGAATCATAAATAACCCGATGGCGGGTGGGAATGTTGGTGTCCCAAGAAATCACAATCTCCCCTGCTTCATCGCTTTCCACTTTCAAATCGGAAATCACGATCTTGGCTTCAACCGGTCCCCCGTTTGACGGCGTTGGGGACGGAGTGGATACAAAGGTACTCTCTACATAAACTAAGAATTCAATCGGCGTAGAAACTTTGCCATCACTGACGGTGACTTTGAATTTATTGAAACCAAGCTGGGCAGAGGTCGGGACCCACTGAATCATACCGGTCAAGGAATTGAGACTGGCGTTAGAAGGTTCGGTGACAAAAATAAAAGTTAGCGGGTCAGCGTCAGCATCAATGGCGTTCAAGTCATAGCTATAAAGTTGTCCAACGGTAGCCCGAATTGATGGATTGAAATTCACGAACACCGGAGCGTTGTTACTGGCGCCCGCGACGGTAGCTTCCTGAACAGTAATCGTGACATCGCGGTCGGTGTATTTCTCTCCGTCGGAAGCCCGAAAAGTTACAATATGAGTTCCGATATTGCTGATGGTTGGGGTCCAAGAGAATAGACGGCTGGAATTCTGGAAAGAAGCGCCATTTGGAGTATTAAAAACGCTATAGGAAATCGGCTCATCCTCCGGATCGTGCGCGGAAACCGTAAATTGTAAAACCTGGCCAACCCGAACATCTTTATTCCCAATACCGCCGTCCCAGATTGGTTTTTCATTAGTGGACGAAGTAGTAGTCTGCGGAGCAACGTAAACAGTTACCGTGAAATAGGAATAGTTATGTCCATCGTAAACGGTGAACTGCGGAGAATAATAACCGGTTTGATAAGTAGTTGGAGTCCAATAAAAGGTCCGGCTGGAAGGATTAAAAGTGGCCCCATTGGGAACGGAATAGGAAGAATAGGTAAGCGGGTCGCTTTCCGGATCGGTCGCGATCAAAGAAAACTGTAAAACATCGCCAACTTTAATGCTGAAATAAGTCGGATTAGAAGAAGACCAGACCGGTGGCTGATTCGGAGCCGGGGATGGCGCGGGGGCCGGAGTCGGTGCCGGAGCGGGCGCGGGAGCCGGGGCTGGCACGGGGGCCGGTGCCGGAGCGGGCGCTGGAGCAGGAGCCGGGGCTGGTTCCTCATCGTCGTCATCATCGTCATCGCAATTATCAGAAAACCAGCAATAAATAATGACATGATGGAACGCTTTCGCCTCCCCAACTACAAATAGGAAGTTTCCGCTCACTAAAGCCACTAGAAATAAGCTCAAAATTAGCTTTTTCATAACTGGGTTATTTTACACCACTTCTCCCTTAAAGTCAATAGCTCCGGCCACACTACTTTCGGTGGACGGGTAGCCGGCCTCCTGCGGGCCGACTCCCTCTGTCTCACTCGGCCACTAAGAGACCAAGCTGGCCTCGCTCCGGCAACCCCCCGAAAATAGTATGTCCTCCGCCCTGGTCAGAAATAAAAATTTAGGAATAAAAAAACCGGCTACTTTTGGCAGCCGGTCTGGATTGCGCTAGATGCGAATAAACTTACTCGACAGCGAACACGAACCCGACAACACGACCACGCCTGCCATCGGGATTATCGTAGCAAGCGCTCAACCAGCGACCACTGCCATCCCGGCCCACATAGAGGAGGCCGGGATTGCCATCGGAATCCTTGATGGGTTCGTGCATTACGTCGAGCCACCAGAGATCCATTGCCTCGATTTCTTCGTCCGTGAACTTCTCACGGATCAGGCAGGCAACTTCGGCGTTGGGCTTGACGAGCTTGCGCTTGTCAGCTTCGAAGCGGATCTTCCTGATGATCCGGTCGTTGTCGGAAAAAAGATCTCCCTTTAGGACAACGACTTCGACCCTCACACCATTGGTCGGCCGGAAATTTCGGGAATGAAGCACCTGTTTGGCATAGTCCCCGATGCGGAAGCCCTTGCTTTCCAGACGACTGATCCAGTTTTCACCGGTCGTGCCATCGCTGGTCACCGAAAAACGGATCATGTCGTCCTGTTCGGTCCACTGACAATCCGGCGATGACTGCTTTTTCCCGCTCATAACACTTTCCTTAATTGATTGGGGCTATGAAGTTGTTCAAGGACAGGGAAATTCTATCACGGTTGAGCATATCGGTCAAATCATTCTTTGCGCTTGATACTTGATACCTGACAATTGATACTTAATACTTTAGTGGTATGTCAAAAATCTGGGTTGTGACGCCCACCTACAACGAAAAAGAAAATCTGCCTATTTTGGCCGAGAGGATTTTCGCGTTGAAAATTCCCAATCTGCATTTAATGGTGGTAGATGATAACTCTCCCGACGGCACTGGGAAAGTTGCTGATGAATTGCGTACCAAATACCCCGTCACCGTCATTCATCGCGAGAAAAAATCAGGATTAGGTAAAGCTTACGTCCAAGGATTCCAATCATTGCCTTCGGAAGCGGAAATTGTGATCCAGATGGATGCTGACCTCTCGCATGATCCAGCCGTGATCCCGAAAATGCTGGAAAAAATCCACGATTGTGATTTGGTTTTAGGATCGCGCTATATCCCCGGAGGGAAAATAGAAAATTGGGATTTCGGCCGGCAATTGATCAGTAAATTTGGGAATCTGTACGCTCGGCTGGTTTTAGGGCTCCCCTACCGCGACTTAACCGGAGGATTTAAGTGTTGGCGAAAAGATTTTTTAAAAAAAATGAATTTAGAAAAATTAAGCTCGGTCGGTTATAACTTCCAAATAGAAACGACCTACTCGGCCCACAAACTTGGCGCGAAAATTTGCGAAGTGCCTATTACTTTTACCGAGCGTAAATCCGGCTCCTCAAAATTCAACCTAGGAATTATTCTGGAAAGCTTCTGGAGAGTATTGCTATTGCGCTTCCACAAGTTTTAATCCTTGGCGAAAAATAATCAGATACCGGCTATCGAAAAGCTGTGATTGGTAGATCCCGCTCTTCAGATAACTTTCTAAATATTGATCCATCTCTTCAGCGTTTTTAAAACCGAAGGTATCAGCCAAATCGGCGATTACCATATCCACCGCCATTTTTTCTACGCCTAAAGCGTAAGCGTGCTCGCGATGGGAAAGATGCGGCACCAAGTTAGTCGTAGCGGCCACGGAAATCCCCGGCGGCACCAACGCCACTAATTTATGATAGGCGTCCTCTTGAGCGCTGGTTTGAAAGTAATGCAAGGGAAAATTCTTGAAATTAATCGGCGAGCGGGTCAAAAAACCCATGGCGGTCATCGCGATTAGAGTCCAAAATAGGTAACGCTCCCATCGCGGTTTCCAATCTAGGAAATTCCGCGCGCCAAAAATGGTTCCGATAAAAATAGCGGGAATCAAAATAGAATCATAGTGGTACAACCCACTGAATTGAAACGCATAATTCGTCAGCAGATTTTCCGGCAAACCCGGCAATAGTAAAATCAAAGTTCGCCAAGAAAGAATCGGCAAAAAAGCCACCGGTAAAAATAGAATCAGCAAATACAATATTTTTTCTCCGGTAAAAATCGTGCTCGCTACTAATCCGGGACTGACGACAGCGGTCCGGATGGCCTCGGTCGGCGTGGCTCCAAAATTAGCATAGCGATCAAAGCGCAGCACTCCTCCACCGAGAGCGGGCATGATCAACCGAACCGCTAACACAAGATAGATAACAGCCAATGAGGTCATTACCAGACCAAACTTTTTTGAATAATTAAAACCGGTCTTAAACCCACGGAAAAATAAAAAATACAGACCAGCAAACGCCACCGCTAAAATGGCGTCTTCTTTAGTGCTGGCGGCTAGGGCAAAAAATAATCCGGCCCAACCCCAACGGCTCGTCTCCGCGAAATAGAAGGCGGCTAAAAATAACGGAATAAAAAAGATTATTTCGTGAAAATCATAAAAATTAGACCAGTGCAACGATGGGTACAGAAGATACGAAAAAACTAATAACAAAGACCAGGATCTTTTACCTATAACCCTTTGAGCTAGCAAATATAACGGCCAAGCGCCCAAAGCTAACGCTAAGGTTTGGACAATCAGGAGAAAGTAGGGCGTCGGGAAAACAGCGTAACCCGGGACCAAAGCGAACAGCCAAGGGCTCATATGTAGCCCAAGGTGGTTAGAGACCTGCTCCAGATTGTTAAACATCACCCGACCCTGCGTGGTATTCCACATAGTTTGGACGAAAGCCGCCAAATCCCAGGCCTGAGTCTCAAAATTGTAGTGCCGCAGCGAAGTCAGCGCGCCAAAAACCAGAAGATAGCCGAGAATCGCCGCCAGCAAAATTTGCTTTTCCGTTAACCTCATATTGGTATTATCCTATAATAGGATATAAATCAGTGAATAAAAAACTCTTAATTGCCATTTTGGTGATAGCGGCGCTTTTCCGAGTCGCTTGGCTTTGGCAGGGGGACCTAACCGGCAGTGACGAAATATTCTACGGTTTCCGGGCAATCGGGATGTTGGATTACGACAACGCTCCTAATCAAACCACCCCATTGGAATGGTTTGACTCGCAAGGCATCCCCTCATGGACGAAACTGTCTTTCCACGACCATCCTCCGCTGGTTTTCCTCCTCCAAAATGTCTCCATGGGGATTTTTGGAGAAAATAAATTCGACTTCCGCCTGCCTTCGGCCATCGCCGGAATAATTTCCGTCTATCTTATCTACCTGATCGGCAGGAAATTATTTTCGGAAAATGTCGGATTACTCTCCGCCGCGCTCTACGCTTTAACCGTCAACGCCGTTCATAATGCTCGGCTGGGAATTCAAGAACCGATTTTAATTGCTCTGATGCTGGCGGCGATTTATTTCTTTCTGCGTGCTCAGGAAGTAAGAAAATATCTCCTGTTAACCGGAATTTTTGCCGGACTCGCGATGCTTGCGAAATACAACGCAATCATATTAGCGCCAATATTTTTGGTCTATATTTTATTGTTCCGCCGTGAATGGCTTAAAGAAAAATTTCTCTGGCTGGGCCTGGCGCTCGCGCTTGTTATTTTCTCGCCGGTAATCATTTACAACCTGAATCTGTATCTTACCGTGGGCCACTTTGACTTCCAGTTATCCTATCTGCTCGGTCAAAATCCGGAGGTCTGGCAATCGGCGCCTGGAAAAGAAGAAGCCGGATCACTGGTAGACCGATTGAAAAACTTCATCCCCGCTCTCGCGAAGGCGAATTCTTGGCCGTTTTTAATATTGTCTGCCGTCGGCCTTGGGTTACTAGCTCGTGAATCAATAAAAAAGCGTGGCGCCTCTTCTATCTTTTTACTAACCGCCGTTAGCAGTATCACTCTGTTGATAGTGGGAGTAATCGGTCCGGCACCGAGATTTTTAGCAATGCTAACGCCATTTCTGGTATTGATAGCCGGGAAATTTATATCAGAATGGCCGATTAAATCTCGTCGGACCACTCAAGTCGCCCTCGCTCTAATTCTTTTATGGGAGATCTTTTATGCAATTAATACCGACTTACTCCCATATCCTGTCGGCCCGAAACATTTCGCCTTTTCCCGCCTGCGCTATGAAAACTATCGCTGGGGATACAATGAGTTGGATAATTTCCTCGCTGGAGAACTTAATGGGAAATTTCCGGCTTTTGTCTTAAACCAAAAATACAGATTTTTGGATAAGATTGTTGATTCTGATATAGAGCGCGCTAACCGGCGAGGAGACCAGCCATACTCGGTGGTATTTATTTACGACAGTAATCTTCAGGATGCCGGCAAATTCTGGAATTTTGATCGCCTACAGATCTATCACGGCTGGCCGGTAATCAAAACTGAGGAATTCGCGGAACTGCAGAAATTCGGCCTTCCGCCGCACGTCACCTACTTCATCACCCCAACCGACAAGGTTCTGATTAAGCCGGCTTCACGACTAACCTTGGATGGTCCAAAATTTGAGCAATCCCTGCTGAAAAAAGGGATAGCGCCCGCCGTGGTTAACAACCAAAAAAGTGAGCCGGTTTTCAGAATCTATAAATTTTAGTTTGATATATTTGGTACAATTGTAAAAAGGTCGTCTAAATAACGATAATTATGAATTCAAAACAGTTCTTATCTGTCGGCGGCGCGGTCTTAATCCTGGTGGCCATCCTGGGATTTTTCGGCATCATTGGGCCGACTCCGGAGCAAAGCGTTTTTGGTCCCGCCTGGTGGTTTGATAATGGCGAAAACTGGGCGCACCTAATAATCGGCGCAGCCGGTTTAATTGCGGCGTTTGTGCTCCCCGGTAATCTGCAAAAGATACTGACGATAGTCGTCGGCATAGTCGCGGTGGTTGTCGGTCTGTACAGCTTAATCATCAGCACCAGCTTCTTTGGCGCTAATCTGGAAAATCCTCTGGATACGATTCTGCACTTGGCAGTCGGCGCCTGGGCGCTCCTAGCCGCGAAAAGCAAAAGGTCTTAGTTACCAACAAAAACCGCTTGTAGAAAGCGGTTTTTTGTTACTATCCACATAATTCATAATTCGTTATTCTTAATTAATGAAAAAACAAACTTCCTGGGGAGACGAATACGTCATCGGGCACTACCAAAAAAGCGTGATCCTCCCAAATTTACTACGTCTTCTTAACCCTCAAAAAAATGAGGTGGTTTTGGATTTGGGATGCGGACCGGGATTTTTTTCAGGAGAAATCGCGAAAAAGGTGGCCAAGGTGATGGGAGTAGATCTTTCCAAAGCTCTTATTGAGCAAGCAAAAAAGAATCACCCCGGAATAAACTTTCGCGCCGCTAACGCCGAAAGAATGGAGTTTTTTGCTGACCGAAGCGTAGATAAAATATTCTCCGTTTTGGCAATTCAAAATATGGACAGCTTGCACAAAGTACTAAACGAATGCGCTCGGCTATTAAAACCAGCCGGAAAACTTATCCTAGTGCTGAATCATCCGGCATTCCGTATCCCCAAGCGCAGTTCCTGGGGCTGGGATGACCAAAACAAAGTTCAGTATCGGCGTGTTGATGGTTATCTCTCGGAATCCAAAGAAAAAATAGTCATGCACCCCGGAGAAAAACCGAGTGAATACACTATTTCTTTTCACCGCCCGTTGCAGGTTTATTTTAAAAATTTACGCAACAACGGATTCGCGATAACTACTTTAGAAGAATGGGAATCCAACAAAGCCAGCGAACCGGGACCGCGCGCTAAAGCGGAAAACCTCGCCCGCAAAGAGATTCCTCTGTTTCTGTTGATTGAAGCAACAAAATTTTAATTGTAGATTAAAGATATGAGATTACATCGCTTTATTGGCGAGTTTGATTTTTCTAAAGACACCCTAGAGACTTCCAATCGCGCCCTCATAAATCAGATTAAAAATGTTTTTCGATTGAAAGAAGGTGACGAGTTGATACTCTGTGACGGAAAAAAGCAGGAAGCGCTAACCAGGATTGCCGAAATTTCTAAAAATATTTTGAAGCTAAAAATTGAGCGGACGCAAGAAAACGAAAACGAACCGGAAAACCAGATTTTCCTTTACTGCTCAATTTTGCGAAAAGAAAATTTTGAATTGGCGGCCCAAAAGGCGACTGAAGCCGGCGTTACTGAAATTTTCCCTTTAATAACCCGCCGCACGGTAAAAACCGCTATCAACCTTGAACGGTTGGAGAAAATCGTTAAAGAAGCGGCGGAGCAATCGGGCCGCGGGATTGTTCCGAAAATCCACACGCCAATCGCTCTCAATGACGCGTTGAAGCACGCGGAGGCAAATAGCACAAATATCTTCTTCAGGCCCAGCGGCGCTCCCCCATCAAAGGTTAAAATTTACCCACCGAAAGTCGGTGTCTTCATCGGCCCAGAAGGTGGTTGGGATGACGCGGAAACTACCGCCGCGGAGGGAACTAAGATGACTATGATTACTTTGGGGAAATTAATCTTAAGGGCCGAAACAGCGGCCGCTGTCGGTACTTATTTGGCCGCTCAAAATTTTTTGCAGTAAACGGGCATGCCGAGAATTATCGGACACCTGGATATGGACGCCTTCTTCGCGGCCGTGGAAGAGCGAGATCATCCGCGACACAAAGGTAAGCCAATTGTTGTCGGCGCCGATCCGTTGGCCGGGAGAGGAAGGGGCGTGGTCTCCACGGCTAATTACAAAGCCCGAGAGTACGGTATTAAATCGGCTCTGCCGATCTCCACGGCCTGGCGTTTCTCGGAGGAAGCGAAAAAAGCAGGCAAACCTCCGGCGGTTTTTTTTGGAGGAAATTTTCCAAAATATGGCGCGGTTTCCGCGGAAATCATGAAAATCATCCGCCGATTCGCGCCCAACGTGGAACAAGCCAGCGTTGATGAGGCCTATTTGGATCTAAGTTTTTGTGAAGGATACCCAGCGGCTGAAGTAGTCGCGGAAAAAATAAAGTCGGCAATCAAAAAAGAAGCGAAACTGACTGCCTCAATCGGCATCGGGCCAAACAAGTTAGTCGCTAAAATCGCTTCCGACTACAAAAAGCCGGACGGCTTGACCGTTCTGCCCCCGGAATCAGTTGAGCCATTTCTAAATCCGCTATCCATCCGAAAAATCCCGGGAATCGGTCCGAAAACCGAAAAAATATTTTCTGATTTAAAAATCTCCAAAATCCAGGATCTGAAAAAATATTCCGTGGCTGAACTGGAGAGACTACTGGGGAAATGGGGCGTGGATATTTACCAAAAATCCCGCGGACAAGATGATGCTCCGGTAGTTGAAGATTACGACCGAAAATCCATCGGAGAGCAGGAAACTTTCTCTAAAGACTCCAAAAACTCCACTTATATTTCCGACCGGGTAAAAATAATCTGCGGGAGTATTGTTCAAAGATTTATGGAAAGCGAGTTTAACTCTTTCAAAACAATCGGAATTACCGTCCGTTTTCATGACTTTATCACCAAGACCCGGGCGAGGACTTTACCGGCGGAAATATCCAGGACCGGCAATCTATTTTCCCGACCGACACCGGGGAGTATCGCCAAAGAATTGGAATTTGAGGCCTTAAAACTGATCACTCCGTTCCTAGATCGCCGGGAAAATCCGGAGAACAAAAAAATCCGCCTAATCGGATTCCGAATAGAAAAATTGTCCTAAAAACGCTAAGCTACTATCTAATGAAGCGGATCGCCTTAACCATCGCCTCGGTTGTCGCCTTAACCTCCTTATCCGGGGTAATTTTCGCCGGCTATCATGTCGCGCGCAGATTGGGAAACGATTTAGAAAGCACTAAATTACAACTCGCGTTGATTGAGCGGCAGGTGGGAACTTCTCAACAACAAACTTCCGACTCTTTAAAAAGTTTACAGACAAAAAATAAAGATTTAGCCGAAGAGCTGGAAAAATCTCAAAATGAAATTGACCGCTTGGCGCTCCCCCAAAATCTGTTAAACCAAATAATGTCCCGGATTGTCTGGGTGCACTGCGAAGATTCTAACGGCCGGTACGAGCGATCCGGATCGGGCACAATCGGGCTAACTAAGAATTCCGCCAAGGGACTCACGATCACTACAAATTTCCACGTTACCGGATCCCCTACTTCTTTTTGCATTGTTAAACTACCGGAATCTCCGTCTTATGCTAAGCTTGGAATTCCCCGCGTAGCTTTAATCGGAAAATACGATCCGAATTATCCGGAAGTAGACATCGCCCTGTTACACCTATTTGACGCCAAAGAAAAATTTGACGCATTCCCTCTACCCTACTGTCAATCTTCCGAAATAAAAATTGGCGACCGGATCACTCTGCTTGGTTATCCCTCTTTCGGCGGCAATACTCTGACCATAACCGACGGAATCATCAGCGGTACCATTCAAACCAAATGGGGGCCGCGCTATAAAACTTCAGCGAAGATTGATCTCGGGAACTCCGGCGGTCTGGCAATTGATAACAACAATCGTTGCGTTATCGGGATTCCAACGTGGACAAAATTCGGCGGCGAACTAGGTGAAGCTCTGGGAACCGGCGAATCACTCGGCCAAATCCAGTCCTGGGAAATAATTAAAACTTCCGGACAGATATTCTAATGACCTTCGAGGAATTCTCAAAAACTGAACTGCGGGTGGCAAAAATTCTGTCCGCCGAGAAAGTGGAAGGTTCCGACAAATTGCTAAAGTTGCAATTGAGCGCCGGCGATCTAGATGAAGCCGGGCAACCGGTGAACCGCCAAATCGTTGCGGGTATTGGAAAAGTTTACGCTCCGGAAATCTTAGTTGGCCGAGAAATAGTCATCGTTGCTAACCTAGAACCCAGATCATTGCTGGGAGTTGAGAGCCAGGGAATGTTATTAGCAGCCAAAGATGAAAACGGCCCGGTCATTTTAATCCCCGAAAAAGAAGTTGCGCCCGGCTCCAAAATCGGCTAAAAAATACCCGTTGTCAGTCGTTAATTGTTAGTCCATAATCAAGGTATGCATCATTACATTTGTCTGGGCGGATGCGAGGGCGTGTCGGAAAAGGAAGGAAAGTGTCAGG
Source organism: uncultured Candidatus Saccharibacteria bacterium (assembly GCA_964545345.1). Classification (GTDB taxonomy): domain Bacteria; phylum Patescibacteriota; class Minisyncoccia; order UBA6257; family WO2-44-18; genus JAUSKF01. Next base: position 18,623 of record CAZJFE010000005.1, read on the forward strand.
ATCCAAAATGTCCTGATTATCAGAAGGATTTGAAACATTGTGATTGCACTGACGGTAAGCATGATGGGGCGTTTGAAGAGAAGAAGAAAAAAGCCGCTCAATAACGAGCGGCTTTAAATAATTACAGTCAGAATCCCTCATAGTCTTCCGGGAAGCGGAACATCTGGACGGTGAATTTCCCTGCCTTCAATTGCCGAAGGGTCTTCGCCAGACAGAAAGGAGCAAATCCAGGATTCAAAAGATCATGCAAACCAGGGATCTGAGACCGATGAATGATCATAAAGCAAAGCTCTTCTGGTTTATCCTCGCTCTTACCAAGAGCGATTGCGAATGGGTAATCAAGCGGTAGAGCTCCATTGAAATCCGCGATGATCCTCCCGATGGTCAATCGGACTGTCTCCAGTTCAAAATCCAACAGACCGGTCACCATCAAGTCTTCGAGTGCTCTAGTAGCCTGGTGATAAAGACGCCGAACTAATTTAAAAAAATCTTTTTGATCTCCCTTTAGCTCAGTGGCCTTAGAATGAAGAACTCCAGCCAGCTCCGCGATCGTCTTTTCCCGAAATTCTTTTAGAGCGCTTGCGGTCTGCTGTTCCGACATGACTGCCTCCATTCCCTTGATAGCCACCGCGACACAACTTATGCCGCAGAACTAAAAGTAAATATATAACAAAATTGTGATAAAATCAAGTATATGAAGCAGAAGTTTGACTGGAAGTTACTGATCGCCGGATATCCGATACTGGAAACATTGACTACCCTTGCCATTGCCGGCCTATTGGCGCTTGGCATTACCGCCGCCTGTTCTGAAGATTGGTGTAAAATTTTCCCCTGGCAAAGCGGGGCCGCCGCCATCTCCGGACTGACAACCGGCATACAAGGATTGGTAACTATCGGACCGGTTTGCCCAGTAGTTAGAGTCGGCTATGAGGAAGAATGCGCCGATCGGCCGCACCAGACCGTTTTGCGGATTACCAACAAAATCGGAAATTTGATCAAGTTGATCCCGGTCGGACCGGACGGCAAATTTGAAATTAAAGTGCCAGTTGGTGAATACATTATCGGTCCAGCGGAGGCCAACGGCGGATTACCTTATGCCCCATTGCAATACGTGCAAGTAGAAGCCGGCAAAACTACTCAAGTAGAAATTCAATTTGATAGCGGAATCAGATAATATGACGATTATAGGCGCTCACGTCTCTACCGCTGGGAGCATATCCAAAGCTCTGAAAAACGCTGAAGAAATTGGCGCTAAAGCCATTCAAATTTTCGGATCTTCTCCGCAACAATGGCTCACCAGATTCCCCACGCCGGCAGAAATAAAAAATTTCTTGACTGCCCGGGAGAAATCGGGAAATCTGCCCGTCTTTCTACACGCCGGTTATTTAGTAAATTTAGCCAGCTCTAAAAAAGAAAACCGGGAAAAATCCATTAAAAATCTAGCGGAGCATTATCAGATCGCTCAAACACTAAAAGCGGAAGGGTTAATTTTCCATCTCGGATCATCAACCGGAACCACTTTTGAAAGCGGAATGAAAAATTTAACGACGGGAATTAAAAAAGTATTGAGTTTAGTAAAGGGCCCCTCAAAATTGCTCTTGGAAAACAGCTCTGGAGGCGGAAGCAAACTCGGCTCAACTCTAAAAGAATTGGCGACACTGATAGACCAATTACCCCCGGAACGGACAGGAATTTGCCTGGACACTGCTCACGCTTTTGAAGCCGGCATGATTGAATGCGATGATCAAAAATCGGTGAAAAGTTTTTTTGACCAGTGGGACCGATTAATCGGCCTTGACGCCATCAAAGCGATCCACGCCAATGATTCTAAAACTCCCTTTGATTCTAAAAGCGATCGGCACGAAAATATCGGCGCGGGATATATCGGGAAAAAAGGCTTCACCAACTTGGCGGGTGAAAAAAGACTGAAAGACAAAATTTGGATACTGGAAGTTCCCGGCCTGGAAGATGAGGGTCCGGATAAAGCGAATATAGAAGCGCTGGCTTCGTATTTCTGATTCCTCTATACTGAAATAAATGAAAAAGCTTTTAGTCGCAACTCAAAATCCGGGCAAAGTCCTGGAATATAAAGAAATCCTCAAAGAAATTCCGATTGAAGTGGTAACTCTGCAAGATATTGGAATCAATGAGGAGGCCCCCGAAGACGCTCCAACTTTCGCGGAAAACGCTAAATTGAAAGTGGATTTTTACTCTAAATATGTTGATTACCCAACCATCGCTGAGGATTCCGGACTGGAAATTGATTATCTCAACGGTGAACCAGGCATTAAATCTCGGCGCTGGCCCGGCCACCGCGCCACTGATGATGAATTAGTCAGTTTAATCATGGAAAAGATGAAGGGTGTGCCGCCGGAAAAGCGAGGCGCCCAATTCAAAGTAGCGATGGCCTTAAAAATTCCGGGAAAAGACATTGTCTTAGCCGAAGGGATTTTGCGTGGAATCATCACGGAAAAACCGATTGAAACTATCATTACAGGATTTCCCTTCCGCTCCATGTTCTTTATTCCTTCAATCAACAAAGTTCTCGGTGAAATGACCATGAATGAAGAGGCGCGGATCGGCCACCGTAAGCAAGCCCTGGAAAAACTCTTACCTTTGTTGCTTTCATGAGTCCCGTTAGAAATTCTACTCAACAGAGTTAGGAGGACTAAAGGGTAATAATATTAGATGAAACTTATGTTTTTACTAAAGTCGCTGTTTGGTCAATATTTCTAACGGGATGAGAAAGAAAAAAGTGGCCGTTTTTGATATTGACGGGACGATTTTTCGCTCCAGTCTTTTAATTGAACTGACTGACGCTCTGATCCAGGAGGGTATTTTCCCAAGTTCCGTCACTAAAATATACAAAAAGGCGTATCGTGACTGGCTGGAAAGAAAAGATTCCTATGAAAAGTACATCCAAGCCGTTGTGTTAGCTTTTGACGATTATATAAAGGGAATCAGTCATTATCAATTCAAAAAGATCGCCAAAAAAGTCGCTTCGTTCCATAAAAACCGGGTTTACCGTTTCACCAGAGATCTAGTGAAAAAACTAAAGAAATCGGGATTTTTCCTGCTGGCAATTTCTCATTCGCCTATAGAAATTGTAAAAGAATTTTGCGATCATTTGGGCTTCAACAAAGTTTACGGACGAGTCATTGAAGTAGACGAGCGAGGGAAAATGACGGGAAAACTACTCTATCCGGACCTGATCCTGAATAAAGACAGGATTTTAACAAGGGCCGTGGAAAAACATGGCCTAACCTTGAAAGGATCGGTGGGCATTGGAGATACCGGGAGTGATATTTCTTTCCTGTCACTGGTAGACCGCCCAATTTGCTTCAATCCGAACCAAAAACTCTACCAACACGCCAAAAAGAAACAGTGGACAATTGCGGTTGAGCGGAAGGACGTTATTTACTATCATTAAGGTTGATGGTCTGATATTCTCAGACACTCTTTAACAGCAAGGTCGTTCAAAATTAAACAAAACTATGAAAGGAAACGCAGGAATTATAGCGACGATGATCATTTTGGCGGGCATAGCGGCCACGGTTTTTTATTGGCTGTTTCCGCCGGAATCAAGAGTGACCCCTCCCGCTCCCGCGCCGGTAGTGAAAAGCGTCCCAAAAACTAGCGTGGCTCCCCAATCTTCCGCTCCCACGCCCGCCGTTCAGCCAGCTAGTCAGGCGCCATTTACTTCCAATATCTTAGTTTCAATCAAAGGCTTCTCCTTTGTTTCGGAGTCTATTGTTATTAAAAAAGGAACGAAAGTAACCTGGACCAACTTTGATCAGGCCGGCCACACGGTGACTAGCGACACCGGAGCTTTTACAAGCAAAATTCTAAGCCAGGGAAAGAGCTTTGAGTATATCTTTACCCAACCGGGAAAATACGCTTATCATTGCGCTTTACATCCCAGCATGAAAGGAGAAATTGTTGTTGAATAAAATGAAATTTCCCAGAATCGGCGCGGCAATCTTTGCCGTCATCGCCGTTGCGCACGCCGGAAGATTGTTTTATCAATGGCCGGCAGAAATCGCCGGTTGGCCGGTCCCAATGTGGTTTAGCGTAATCGTAGCCCTGATGGCCGGCGTCATGGCCTGGGGTTTGTGGAAAGGAAAATAGAACGCCAACAAAGACCGCTTCGTCATAGATGTGGTTTTTTGTTACGCGCATCAGGTGGTATATTATATTTATGAAAAAAGTTTTAAGTTTAACGGCAGTAATAATAATCGCTATCGCCATTGGGCTGGTATTTTATCTGTTCCCAAAAAAAACTACTCCAAACAACGATAAAAGTAACTTGATTATGGTGGATCAACCGAGAACGGGAGATCTGGCGACCAGCCCGCTCTTAATCAGAGGCAAGGCTCGCGGTTACTGGTACTTTGAGGCCTCCTTCCCGGTGCGCCTCTTGGATGGAAATGGAAAATTACTGGCGATCAAACCGGCGCAGGCCGATAGCGAATGGATGACCGAAGAGTTTGTCCCCTTTTCAATGACTTTAGAATTTGAGAAGCCAACAACCGAAACCGGCGCTCTGATTTTGCAAAAAGATAATCCATCCGGTTTGCCGGAATATGACGACGAATTGGTAATCCCCGTTCGCTTCCGCTAGCACCAGTTAATTCTGGTATAATTAAGTTCGTGAACCTAAAAGACGAGATTAAATCCTTCTTCAGCGGTGAATTAGCTGATGATGAAACAACTTTAGATATTTACAGCCGCGATGCCAGTCTTTTTCAGGTAAAACCATCCTTGGTAGCGTCGCCGAAAACCCGTGAAGATATCGGGAAATTGGTTAATTTTGTAGATCGCAACCGGAAAAGAGGGCTATCAATCACTGCCCGATCCGGCGGAACCTGCATGACCGGCGGCCCCCTAAGCGAATCCATCATAATAGACGTAAATAAGCACTTAAATCGCATCAAAGCAGTCAGCGATGATGGCTATGCCACCACCGAGCCGGGCGCTTTTTATCGGGATTTTGAAAAAGCTACGCTTGCTAAAGGATGGCTGATGCCTTCTTACCCGGCTTCGCGGGAAATTTGCACCGTCGGAGGTATGGTCAGTAATAACTCCGGTGGAGAAAAAACTCTTTCCTATGGAAAAACAGAAGACTACGTAGAGGAATTAAAAATCATTCTTCGGGACGGAAAGGAATACACGGTTAAGCCATTAGACGCCAAGGAGTTGAAGAAAAAAATGGCTCAAGACACGCTGGAAGGAAAAATTTACAAGCAAATCTTTGAATTGGTAGAAAAAAACTATGAGGCGCTCCAAAAAGCCAAGCCGAAAGTTTCTAAAAATTCTTCCGGTTATTTCCTCTGGAATGTCTGGGATAAAAAAACTTTCAATCTCCCGAAATTAATCGTTGGCTCACAAGGAACGCTGGGAATAATTACCGAAATCAAATTCCGGCTGATTAAACCAAAAAGCCACTCCAAAATGCTGGCGATTTTCCTAAAAGATCTGGCGCCGTTGGCGAAGATCGTCAATACGGTTCTTACCTACAAACCGGAAAGTTTTGAATCCTATGATGATAATACTTTGAAATTGGCCATGCGCTTCCTGCCGGAATTCGTGAAATTGCTGAAAACCAATGTTTTTAAACTGGCCTGGGAATTTCTCCCGGAATTCTTCATGACCCTAACCGGTGGACTGCCGAAATTAGTCCTAATCGCCGAATTTACCGGCGACTCAGAGGAAGAAGTCGCCAGAAAAGCGCAGAATGCCAAAACCGCCCTGCGGGAATTCCACATCCCCTGCCGAATCACTAAAACCGCCGAAGAATCCAAAAAATATTGGGTCGTCCGCCGCGAGAGCTTCAATCTTTTGCGCCACCATATTAAGGGTAAGCACACCGCGCCGTTCATTGATGATATGACCGTCCGTCCGGAACAATTGCCGGAATTCCTGCCGCGCCTGAACGCGATTATGTCGGAATACAAATTAATCTATACCGTCGCCGGCCACATTGGCGACGCCAATTTTCACATCATTCCTTTGATGGATCTAGCTGATCCGGAATCCAGAAAAATCATTCCGGAACTTTCTCAAAAAGTTTATGATCTAGTTTTTGAATTTGGCGGCTCCATGAGCGGAGAACATAACGACGGTCTGATCCGGACGCCTTTCCTAGAAAAAATGTATGGGAAAAAGATTGTTTCCCTCTTCAAGAAGACCAAACAAATCTTTGACCCTCACAACATCTTCAACCCGGGCAAAAAAGTGGATATTGATGTAAACTACTCTATGGAACATTTAGCGAAACAATGATGAGTTTTCTGGAAAAAGTAGACAAAGAAGTTATTCACAAGATTAGCGCCGCTTTCCCGACTTGCTCCCGGTTGGCGCTCTTTGTAGTTTTCTTCGGATTCGGAGTTTTGAAACTTTTTGACGCAAGCCCGGCCAACCCCCTAGTAGAAAATCTGCTTCAAAAAACACTGCCGTTTTTAACCTTCAACCAATTTATTATTATCTTGGGAGTCTGGGAAATGATGATCGGAGTGGCATTCCTAATACCTCATCTGGAGCGCTTAGCCATATTTCTGCTAGTACCCCATATGATTACCACGGTAATGCCCCTCATCCTTCTTCCGACCGTCACCTGGAATCCTTTTCCGGTGCCAACTCTTGAAGGTCAATACATTATCAAGAATTTGGTGATCATCGCTCTCGCGATGGGTATCGCGAGCCAACTGAAGCCCTGGCAGTTTAAGAAATAGACTTTAAACAAGTCCTGCAAAATGCAGGACTTTGTGTTATAGTAATAAGAATGGAAGTAAAAACTTCGCCGAAAGATGTTTTCCTTCATCTCCTTTCAATAATCACGCTTTATACCAGCGCGGTCAGTTTTTTGGTGCTACTTTTCCAATATATCAACGTCTTAATACCCGACCCGGTAACGGAAGGCGGCTATTATCAACTCGTTTCCTCTTATCGCGCGATCCGCTGGTCAATTTCCTCCCTGATCGTTGTTTTCCCGGTTTATGTCTGGGTAACCTGGTTCCTGAATAAAAACTACGCCAAAACCCCCGCCAAGAAAAAGCTTTGGATCCGAAAATGGCTGGTCTACTTCACACTCTTCGTGGCCGCGTTAATTATTATTGGTGATTTAGTTACCCTGATTAACAATTTATTGAACGGGGAACTTACTCTTCGCTTCCTCTTAAAAGTTGTTTCGGTATTCTTTGTCGCCGGCAGTGTTTTTCACTACTACCTCTGGGATTTACGAACTCACAAAACTGACTAATATGAAGTACTTCATCAATACAGTAATTACTATTGTTACAGCCGCGATCGTCGCCGGGTTTTTTATCGTCGGCTCTCCGAAAGATGCCCGGCTTTTTGAGCAGGACGAACAGCGGCTCGCTAATCTGCAGTTTATCCAATCGGAGATCCTAAACTACTGGATGAACAAAGCCCGCCTCCCAAAGACCCTCGCCGACTTAAAAGATGATCTCCGTGGCATCCAAATCCCGAAAGACCCGGAGACCGGAGCTGACTATCGCTACACCGTTAAAGGAGCCGAAAGCTTCCAGTTGTGCGCCACTTTCGCGAAGGCCAGCTTATCAACGCAATCGTCAGGCGCTAAACCCTATTACCCTGAAATTTACGGCCAGGAGAGTTGGAAACATGATTCCGGAGAGGTCTGCTTTGACCGCAAGATTGATAAAGAATTGTACAAACCGATTAAGCCAGTCCCTGTGAGATAAGAAAACACCCCAGAATTTTATATTCTGGGGTGTTGTTTGAATCGCTCTATGCATTCACCAAAAATGCCTTCTTGCCTTTGTGAGCGAGGAGAAAAATTTTGATCTTTTCGGTTTCCCCAACCCGGATACCGGACTTCTGGTCGGCCTTGCCTAGAGCCGTGAGCACCCTCGTTATAAGACCATCATCAATTACGAGGAGCTTGGTCCCCCACTCTTCTTCGGTCAGTGATTCTTCCAAAAGCTCAGCAGGTCCTGGAAGATCACAACCGGTCTCCGAAATGAAGATGTGTGGGGTGCGGAGTACCCGATGTGACAACTCCAGGTCTTTTTCGTTCTTTTCCGTAAAAGCCCTCTTGAATTCATCTCTGTCCACCGGCGGCCAATTTCCCCGCCACCACGCGTGATCAATCTCAAACCGCCTCAGCCAGCAACGAACATCTTCCTCTGTAACACCTTCAGCGACATGAACATGTACGTCGGTCACCATGATTCTCTCCTTATGTTTTTGAAATGTGCAACAGAAAGCCCTAGAGGGCATCTGCGTTAGGTGTTCAGACCGATAGAATATAGCACAGATTCACCCTAAAGTCAATGGCCAAACTTACCTTTTTCCAATTAAAGAAAGAAGGAATACGCCGGCGCTGAAAAGCACCACGAGCGGCCCCGGGGGGAGGCCAAGCGTAGAAGCCAAGAGAACGCCGGCTACGGCGCTAACAACCCCAAACACCAAGCTCAGAACTCCGTAAACGGAGAAATTTCTGGCTAAATTTTTAGAGGCGGCGGCCGGGATAACCACCAACGCGCCCATCAACAAAGTACCGGCAACCTTAACACCCAATGCCACAACAACCGCGACCATCGCTAAGAAAATTAAATTCCAAAGACGGGTCTGGATACCTTGAGATCGGGCAAGATCGGGAGAAAGGAGATCTAAAATCAACTTCTTCCTGATCAAAATAGTGATAAAAATGACTAAAACCGATAGAGAAACTCCTAAGACCGCGTCAACAAGATTCACCTTGGAGATATCTCCAAAAAGCGCCTCCAACAATTCCGGCTCGGGTGTTACTAAAATACCAATAGCCAAAGAAACGGCAAAGATTACTCCAACAATCGCTTCAGCCGGTATATCAGTCTTCTCTCCCAAATACCAAACCAAGAAAATACCGATGGCTAAGGCCGTGAAAGCTCCGAGGAAGGGATTCAGATTATAGGTTAAAGCGATGCCGATACCCGGTAAGGCGACATGCGATAAAGCGTCGCCAACCAACGAGAGTCGCTTTAAAACCATAAGCGATCCGAGATAAGCCGAGGCGGCGCCGACGACCGCGCCGACAATTAAGCTGATTAGCAAATTGGAATCAATGCTGGTGATCATGGGTGTATAATCCAACCTTAGCGCCATATAAATCCTCAAGAACCTGCGGGTTTAAAACTTCCTTTGGAGCGCCAAAATGAACTTTTTCCCGATTCAAACAAAGCGCCTTACTGGCATAACGATAAACGACATTCAAATCGTGAGTAATCAAAATAATAGTTAACTTATGATTCTTGTGGAGCTTTTCTAAAAGCGCGTAGATCGTCTCCTCGCCGCCGAGATCAATTCCGGTGGTCGGTTCGTCAAAAAGCAAAACATCGGGATGATTAATCAGAGCGTAAGCAATCATTACTCTTTGAAACTGCCCGCCGGATAATTCTCCGACGCGCGCGTTTAATAAATGGTGGCGCTCATGATGTTCGTCGCCGTTGCTTTTTAAAAAACCAACTGATCGCAAAGCTTCATAAATTTCCGCCTCGGAAGATTCCTTAAGTTTCAGAAAATCTAGAACGCTCAACGGTAAATCCCTCGCTACCGCCAGTTTTTGGGGTACATATCCGATTTTAATGTTCTTCGGCCACTCCACAACGCCCTCTCTGGTAACTAGGCCTAAAAGCGCCCTAAAAAGTACCGTCTTGCCGGCGCCGTTTGGACCCAAAACCGCCAGAACCTCTCCTTGATTAACTTCAAAGGAGAGGTTATTCAAAATAACCTGACTGCCAAAAGTCACCCTCAAATTATCTACCCGTAAAACAGACATAAGAAATTAATATCCTTTAGTATAACCTCGGTTATGTTAAAATAAAAGCTATGAAAAATAAGATGAAAAAAGAAGTACTCGTCCCAGCGAAAGATCTACCAATCAATCCTCACCCGCATGACTGGCGGCATTCTTTCCACTGGCGGGTCTTCCGGATTATGGCGGAATTCGTGGATGGCTTTCAGTTTTTAGCCGACATCAAAAAGGCGGCCACCTTCTTCGGTTCGGCACGCTTCGCCGAAGGTAATCATTGGTATAAAGTTGCCCGAGATCTGGCTAAAATGCTCGCTAAAGCCAAATTTAGCGTAATAACAGGCGGTGGGCCGGGTATCATGGAGGCAGGCAATCGTGGCGCTTATGAGGCAGGTGGAGATTCAGTCGGAATTGATATCCAATTGCCTTATGAACAACGCATCAATCCCTACGTAACAAAGGGACATGGTTTCTACTACTTCTTCACCAGAAAAGTAATGCTGGCTTATTCGGCGCAGGCTTATGTGTTCTTCCCGGGCGGATATGGAACGCTGGATGAGCTAATGGAAATTCTGACGTTGGTCCAGACAAAAAAAATCCACGACAATGTTCCGATTGTTCTGGTAGGGAAAGATTTTTGGGGTGACCTGAACGACTGGATGAAAAAGAAGTTGGTTGATCAATATGAAACGATTGATCCGGAAGATTTAAAACTCTACACGATTGTTGATACCGCGAAGGAGGCCTACGAAATAGTGAAAAAATCCAAACCGAGGGAGGAACTTAAATAGAAACTGGGCAATAGAAACTAGTTACTGGAAACTGAGAAAGAAAAACCCCGCTAGACGCGGGGTTTGCTCTCATTCTTCTCTTTCGGCTTCTCTTGCATCCACATGTAGCCAAAAATGATGCCGACCGTGAGATGCATAAGGTTATAGGTGCATACCTTCCAAAACGGATACTGCGGGTTGAAATCCATCCCAATAGCACTAGCGATGATCTTCGTCATTACATAAAGAACAAGAAGAACCAGGATCGCTCTCACCTTTTTACTCCTGAATAATAACTGTGGAGATAATAGCAGAAAAATCCGTAAAGTCAATAAGAAAAAACCGCCCGAACCGGGCGGTTTGAATTTAACCTCAACTCTGTCCTTCAACAACCGGCGAACCGGATGGATCAGGCGCAACCGGTGGTTTTTCCTTGGCTTCGTGCCCGTGGAAACGTTCCTCCGTTGAGCCCTCCATCGCTAAAGTAGAAGACTGACCGCCGGAATTAATTTTGGCGACTTCATCGTAGTAGCCGGTGCCAACTTCCCTCTGGTGGCGAACAGCCGTAAAGCCATCCGATTTCTCCAGAGCGAGCTCTTCGTCCTGCAATTCCACAAAGGCCGCCATAGCCCGATTGCGATAACCGCGCGCCAGTTTAAACATGGAATACGTCAGCGCGTGATAACCGGCCAGAGTCACGAAGACGAACTTATAGCCCATCTTATACAACTCATCCTGGAAGCTCTCAAAGAGACCCTCCAAAACTTGCCGATCCCGTTGATTCGTCGGATCCAAGCCGTGCTTTTTCGCAAAATCTTTAGTCCATGGGAACGAGGGAGAGCAGTTATACATCAACAGCTTACCCGGGTGTTCCTTGTGAACCAATTCCGCGAACTCGCGGGCTTCATCCAAATCAGCGGTTTTAGTTTCCATCCAAAGCATGTCGCAGTACGGAGCGTAAGCAATCGCCCGGGCGGCGGCGGCCTTCAATCCACAGCGGATTCGGAAATAACCTTCCGGAGTCCGAAGCGGCGTCCAAGAACCGGTAACTCCCTTGGCTGTCCATTTGGAAGTCAACCCGAGTTCCAGCGCCTCGCTGTAAGTCATTTCCTTGCCATCCGCGTCGTTAGCTCCTAGGATCCAAAGCTTGTCCCGATCGTCAATTTCCGAAGTCATCAGAGTGGCCGCTTCCGCGTCAGTGCGCCCAACGATAACCGTTTGGACACCCATCACATCGGCCGCTAATCTAGCGTCCAACAAAGCCGAAATGAATTGACTCGTCGGCACGAGAACTTTGCCGCCCATGTGACCACACTTCTTTTCCGAACCGAGTTGATCTTCAAAGTGGACACCGGCGGCGCCCGCTTCAATCATGTGCTTCATCAACTCAAAGGGATTAGTTTTGCCACCCCATCCGGATTCAGCGTCAGCCATCAAGGGCACGAAGAAATCAATATCGCTCTTGCCTTCGGACTTTTGAATCAGATCATCTTTCCGAAGAGCGCGATTGATTCTGTCCACCAACAGCGGAACGCTATCAACCGGATAAACACTGACATCGGGATAAGTCTCCCGAGCAGAGTTGGCGTCGGCCGCCGTTTGCCAACCGCTGACGTAAATCGCCTTCAATCCGGCTTTCACCATTTGGGAGGCCTGCAAACCGGTCATCGCGCCAAGAGCGCGCACCGGAATGGAACCATTTAGCATCTGCCAAAGCCGGGCCGCTCCTACTTGAGCAAGCGTCCAGGTAATCGGCAACGTGCCACGGATTCTTTCCACGTCCTTCCAGATATAATTTCGCTTAATTCCCTTCCATCGTTCGGAAGTCCAAGGATAGTCATTATCCATTTAAATCCCTTTCAAGTTTCTAACGGAAATTATATGCTCGTAAGCCGCCAGTGTCAAAAACTCCGGCAGACGCTTCGCGAAAATCATTCTCCGAACCAACTTTTTAGCGAGCGGGTATTTACCGCCTTTGAACTGACGATTTTCCTGCTTCATGATTGCCTGCATCTTCCGCGCATCCAATCTTCCACCTTCCTCAAGCTTTACCTTATGTTTCAAACGCGCGGACAAACAAACCCGATTCTTCTCAGCAGTCGCCACGTCTTCCATCAAATTCTCCAGCGCCGCGGCGCCCACTCCTCTCAGCCAACCCTCAAGATACATCAGCAAAACCCGATACATCTGGCGAGTTGCCTTCTCCGTGATTTTCCCACAGGGAATCGCCAACAGATCGGCCGCCGTCACCTTTACGTCTTCTCTAAGAACGTGCAACTGATTCGGACCGGGCATAAACGCCTTGAACTTCAACAGCGACGGCTTGACCGATTTCGGATGCGCCACCCAAGTACCGTCGTGTCCCGCCTTTACTTCCCGCTCTTTATCCTGATTGATTTTCTCGGTCGCGATAGCATTAATCGCTTCGTCCTTGGAGGGAATCTGCGCCGCCATCCCACCCATCGCGAAAATCCCACGCTGGTGGCAAGTCTGGATCAAAAGCAGTGAATAGGCGGTTAGGAACCACTGGTCCATGCCAAGATCGCCCGGATCCGGTAGAACAAATTCCGGGAACAGAAAGAACTTCTTCTGCAAACTAAACAAATAATCCCACCGGCCGCAGTTCAATCCGACAATTCTTCCACGCAATTCATAGATAATTTCGTGCATTTCAAAAACCGCGGGAATTGTCTCAATTAAGACCGTGACCTTAACGCAATTCTTGGGTAAACCAAGCAGGTACTCAATGCGATTAAGAATATCGTTAATCAGTCTGGCTTCCAGATAGCTTTCCGTCTTCGGACTATACAGACATGGCGTGATTCCCTGGTCTAGTAATTCCTTGGCGTTGTGAGCCAAAAACATCGCTACATCAAAAATCCATGCTGGTACCGGATCGTCGTCAACCAACACGTGCTTTTCCTGCAAATGCAGGCCGCGTGGACGATACATCAGAACCGAAGTCTTTTCCTCTAACTGATATTTCTTCTCATCAGATTCAAAGGTGATTGTTCTGCGAACCGCGTCACGAAGATTCCACTGACCGGTAAGAATGTTGGAAAAGGTCGGCGACTCGGAATCCTCCGAATCCGCCATGTACACGTTCGCTCCGGAGTTTAGGCCGTTAATCAATCCCTTTCTAAGAGACGCCGGCCCGGTCATTTCTACCGTCCGATCAAAAATATCGGCCGGAATCGGTCCAGCTTTCCATTTCCCGTTACGGATATGAGCGGTTTCCGGAAGAAAATCAAATTTCTTCCCGGCATTAATTCCCCGCTGACGATAAACCCTTTGCGCTAGCAAATGTTCAATCACATCCCAGTAAGTTCTGGTCAGAGATTCCACTAACGACAAACTTTCTTTAGTCAAAACAATATCAGCGCATTCAGGCAAATCCTTTCCCACTACTTCAATGCACTTACCGCATTCCATTATCTATCCTTTCAATGGTCCGCCGGTAATCTTACGCTTTTTGAACTATTTTTTCAATAAAAAAGCCCGCTTTTCAGCGGGCTTAGGCGAGCTAGACAATTTCGCAAACTCCGGCGCTACAAGCCAATTCCTTAGCGCCTTTAGTTTCGTCGTCCTGCTCATAGAGCACAATCTCAGCAAAATCCATTGCCGGTAGCTTCTTCAGCAATTCCTGGTACTTTTCTTCAGCATGCTTAACAATCTTCACCTCTCCGGTTTTCTCATCCACCACCTTGTCATCCAAAATGTCCTCATAAGGCGCCTGCGGGTAGACGCGTTCGTCTTCTTCCTTAGGCAGGAAAGCCAGTCCGCCAACCATATCCCAGTTATCATGCACCCAGTTTCCGGCCTTCATCCACTCGTTTTTACCGATGGAAATAGTAGCCGACGGGTTGTGCTCGGTGAAATGCTCTTTCAGCATCTTCCAGTGATCCAGCTGAGAAACCACGTGCAAATCATGGCGGGTAATCGCCCCCTCGGGAGCTTTCACCACGAAATCCAACACGTAATTCGCCACCGCGCCCGGAGTCTGATAGACATCCTGGGCGTAAGGATATTTCTGATCTTTCAGCATCTCAAACAGCGGGTCGGTAGCGGAAATGCGAATCCGGCGGATGTAATATTGAGCATGCCGCGGATGCAATCCGGAAGCCGAATCAACTAGTTGAGAAACAGTGCCGGAGGGCTTCACGCAGGTAATCGCCGTGGACTGATTGATGCCAAACTTCTTGGCGTATTCGCTGTTGACGGCGATGGCTTTGTCTTTCAATTTCTGCAAAACCGCCGGATCGCGAACGATCGGGCAATCCCACTGGCCGGTCAAAGAAACTCCAAGCAAACGCTCTTCGTCGCAATTCTTTTTCCACTGACGGGAAAGATACTGGAAATTAGTCAAAGTGGACTGATAAGTGCCGAGGATGGTCGCGAGGCGGATCTTTTCCAACAAAGTCTCTTCGGTGTCTTCCTGACGGCAAACCACTTCGGTTAGATTGCAGAATTGCTTGGATTTCAGAATAATTTCGCCGCACGGATTCGTGCCGCAAGTAGCCGCGTCTTTCTCAAAAACTTTCCAACGCCTGGCCGGAAGCTGTAGTTTCAGACCGGCGCGGTTGAAAATTCCGCGTTCGCCGCTCTTGCTGTCTTTCAAAGATTTCCATTCGTCCATGAAATCACCGGAGTGCGGTCGGTCATTATAGGCCGCCGAATTGTTGGCCATATGACGCTGACCTTGTCCCTGGTTCCAGAATTCACCCCATTTAGCCGTCCGCATTTCCAAATCATCAATGCTGGAGAGCGAAAGCATAGCGCTACGGCGCACGCCGCCCATTTCCACGATTTCCCCTACTTTACAGGCAATATCGTGGACATCAATCGGCTTCAGGCGTCGACCCTGACGCGCCAAGACTTTCCCGCGGGCGAATTCCATCAGCGCTTTCAACGGAGCCGGACCGGAACTGCGTCCGCCCATCGTATGCAAACGCGCGCCCATCGGCCGAAGCTTGGAGTAATCAACTTCAACATCCTTCCCCTCAAACCAGTGTTCCATCGCGTCCGCGAAAGCATCCGCCCAACCTTCCTTGCTATCTTCCACGACAATCTTTTCTTTCGGAGCGCCCTTTTGCTTTTCAATTCTGGGAAGTTTTTCCACGTTCTCATATTCCACGGAAAAACCGACTCCGGTTCCACACATGGAGAGATACATGATCTCGGCGAAATCGCGAAGTTCGGAAATGGCAATGAAGGAGCAGTTGTAACCGCAAACGTTGGTAGAACGGGCGGCCGGACCGGCAGCCCATAAAAGTCGCATTGACGGCATCACTCGCATATTCAGAACCGCCTCGCGAACTTCCGCGTATTCTTTATCAGTCAGCTTTTTCTTGAGATTTTCTTTCATGAACGCCATGTAACGATCCACGGCTTCAATCCAGGTCTCGCGCCGACCCTCTTCTTCAATCCAACGGGAGTAACTGCGGTAGAAAATAAATTCACCAAGTGGATTTCGGAAGTATTTTTTGCTGTCGGCCACCAATTTCTTGACTCGTTCCGGGACTTCCCGCTTCTGTTCACGCACCTGCGCCCGGTCTTTCCGGTAAATAATGTAGGCCTTGGCGGTTTTCGTGTAATCCATGATCATCAGCGTCTCTTCCACCACGTTCTGGATGGTTTCAATATCCAAAACTTCTTTAGCGGAGTGTTCTTTTCTCAAAACTTTCATTACTTTATCGGCAACTCGCTCGGCGTCCTTCTCATTTCCTTCTTTAGTAGCGCTCAACGCCTTAAAAACAGCGCTGGTAATGCGGTTTTGATCAAATGGGACAACTTTTCCGTCCCGTTTTTTTACGCTGGTGAACATTTCTTTGGTCGGTTTCTCTTTTTCCTTCTTCAAGCAATCCTCTTTTCTAAATTGGTAAGGTTCTAACTACCAATTATACTTTTATTTTACTTGGCTAGCAAAATCGCAAGCAATCCACAGAAAACCATAGCAAGACACTTTCGTTGGAAATAAAAAAACCGGCTACGTTTTTCCGGTTTCAGTAGGTTTTTCGGGCATTTTCAAGTAACCCTCATCCTCTAACTTCAAATAAATGCGATGAACTAGCGATGGACCGGGAAGTTTTGCTTCCAATGCCTCATTGCCCTCTTTTATAGCTTCGGAAATCAAATAGTGAACGGGCGTCCAACTAAGCGGCGATTCCATCACCATCTCCTGAATTTAGAACTCCCGAAAATATAACATTTACACCAAAAAAACGAAAGATTACGCGTTGATTTTTATACCATTTTGGCTATAATAATCCTTAGGCCGCGGTAGCTCAGTGGTAGAGCGCAGCCCTGAAGAGGCTGGCGTCGGGTGTTCGATTCACCCCCGCGGCACAATAAAAAATCCGCTTCGCGCGGATTTTTTATGCTTCTTTCGCAATCTTTTCCCGAACACTCCGCAACAGATCCTCCATGAAAAATAAATTGTGCGTCGTCAGTAAAATCGGGCCAAGCATTTCGTTGGCGCGGAAGAGATGATTCAAATAGGCGCGGGAGTAATTCCTGCAAACATAGCAACCGCAATTTTTATTAATCGGCGCTTTGTCCTCCCGACAAACGGCGCCGCGAAGATTCAATCGCTTCCCGCCCGGCAATAAAGCCGCGCCGTTGCGTCCCAAACGAGTAGGCTCCACGCAGTCAAAGGTATCAATCCCTTGCTCCACTGCTTGCAAAATGTCCTTCTCGGCTCCAATACCAAGCAAATGCCGTGGTTTGTTGTCCGGTAAATTCGGAATCGTCCAATTTAGCACTTTCTTCATTTCTAATTTTCCAAACGAGCCGCCGATCCCAAAACCGTCAAAGCCCATCTTAGCAATCGCTTTCGCGCTAGCAATCCGCAGGTCTTTGTAGGCGCCGCCTTGGACGATCCCAAACAGAGCCTGCCTAGCGGCAGGTAAACCTGTTTTCTTCCCCTTGAATGCCTTCAGACAACGCCTCGCCCAACGGTGAGTGCGCTCCATGGAATTCTTGGTATATTCCTTGTCATGCATTGGTGAAGTGCACTCATCAAACGCGAAAATCATGTCCGCGCCCAAATTTTCCTGGATTTTAATGGATTTTTCCGGAGTCAAAAAATGCTGAGAACCATCTAAGTGCGATTTAAATTCTACGCCCTCCTCGCTGATTTTGGTAAATCTTTCTCTCGTCGCGTGCTCGGCTTCTCCCTCCGCCTTTTTGGAATTTTTAATAATTTTACTCACGCCGCCGTGCTCAATAGCCGCGCCTAAACTGAAAACCTGAAAGCCACCGCTGTCGGTCCAAATCGGGCGGTCCCAATTCATAAACTTGTGCAAACCACCCATCTTTTTCACTAACCCATCGCCTGGACGCAAATATAAATGATAGGTATTGGAAAGGAGCGATTCAAAACCGATCGTTTTCAATTGATCAGTGGTCAATCCCTTAATCGCGGCCTGCGTCGCCACCGGAACAAAAGCCGGCGTGTGAATCACGCCGTGCTTAGTTTTGATAAGACCCAGGCGAGCTCTGGTTTTCTTAGATCTCTTTAGTATTTCAAATTCCATAAAATGAAGCTCTAATATCTAATAACTAGATCCTAAACAATCTCAAAATTTAAATTAACTAATTTTTTAGAAATTAGAATTTAGATATTAGGAATTAAGATCGAACGATCTTGTAGGGTTTCTTGGTTAAGTCCACAATTTTGGATCCTTTGGTTTTCTTATTAATGCCGGCGTGAATAACCGCGTCAATCATATCGGCGGCTTTCTTGAACATTTCTTTATATTCAGCCGGATCGCGTAACGGATCCTTTCCGGCGATGTTAGCGCTAGTCGCCACGATCGGCTTATCAAAATACTGGAATAATTTCTTAATCCAAGCGCTTTTAGCGATCCGGAAAGCTCCGGTGTGCCTCATGGCGGCCAAAGGAGAAAGATTCTTGGCTTTCAAAATGAAAGTGGTCGGCTGTTTGGCTTTCTGCATCGCCTTCTTCTGGTCGGTGGTGAAATGAGCGTATTCGGTCAACATTTTGAAATCCTTAACCAAAATCGGAAATGCTTTACCAATTGCCCGGTTCTTAATTTGGTAGATTTTCAGTAATGCCTGAGGGTTAGTCGCGTCGCAACCCAAACCATAGAGGGTTTCGGTCGGAAAAATGATAACGCCACCCGCGTTCAGGATTTGAGTCACCTCTTGATGTTTAACGGCGCTCTTAGGCATATAACTTGGGTAGTATAGCAAAAAAATCTCCCCTAGTCAAGGGCTCGCCAGCTACTTTTCTCGCAACCCGCTCCGGTTAGATAAAACTTCACCCGCCTTAGGCGGGCAAGTTCATTCCGGTCTATTTTTGGGATAAATTAGTCCGGGTCCCGTTTACCCGAGCAATTATGCTCGGTTTTCCGCCCGGCTAATTTTTTAACCAAAAATATTCCCTACATTCATTGTTTTATTGCTAACCTCCGCTTATGGTTGCCACCGAAAAGAGCTGGCTCGCTTTGGGAAAGAAAAACTCCGCGACTTTGCTCACGGAGTTTGCCGAAACCCTCATTCGCTGTTGGGAAGTCTAACCGAAAAAAGCTGGCTCGCTTTGGAAAGACGGGATGTTCCGGATAAACTATCTGGCTTCACTGTGGGGAAACAATGAGAACAAAAAACCGCTCCGGGAGGGAGCGGAATAAAACGATTTAACTGACGCCGCTTAGCAAAACGATCACCTTAACAATTGGGACGATCATCAGGTTATAGCCAAAGTGGACGATGGTGAAAATGCCTAGAGGTTTCAACTGCAAAAGGTCATCATTGGTGGCGCATTTGATGGCCAAGATATTAAACAGCGCGCCCATTCCACCAATCCAGCAAAGAGCGATCGTCGCAGCCATGTTCGGAGTAGTAATTTTCATGAACTGAAAACGATGGTCGTAGCCCCAAACTAGAGAACCGGTGAAAGTCAGAATAAGAGCCAACCCCATTACCCTATTCCGGCCGATTACCATTACCGCCAATGCCAACCACAGCGTTCGGAAAAAGAATTCTTCCGTGAAATTGGATAGAAACTGATCCATATTGCGCTCCAGAGTCGCGCTACCAACCGGATAATTCGGCACTACCAGAAGCCAAGTGATAAGCGCCATCAACGTTCCCCAAAGTACCGATAGTAGAAGCGTCTTGACCGCCAAACTAAAAATTTCTTTCGCCGATGTCGCCGGAGTTTCTAGCCACTTAAGAAAGCGGGTCAATGGCTTCCCCTTAAATTGCTGAATAAATTATACGGCAATACCTGAAAAACATGAAATTTAAAACAGGCACTTTTGTGCCTGCTTTAAATTTGTGATCTCAATGGGAATCGAACCCATGTTTCCGCCGTGAGAGGGCAGCGTCCTAGCCGCTAGACGATGAGACCAACTGGCCTATACTACAACATTTTCTTAAACTCTTCAATCATCGGCACATTCTCCGGATCGGCGCCGTTGGCCTGGGCGATTGAATAAGCGGCCCAATCGGCGATGATTGTGCTGGCAAAAATCTTCTCCCACATCCCCTCTCCTTTAAGCATCAGGCGATCAACCGCCATCCCCTTTTTCTCATACAACCGGGAAGTAACCTCCATCCGCTTTTGATGGCGCGGATGATCCTCGGAATCCATCAGAAAAATAAAATGGAAATTCTTGATTATATTTTCGGAAGCCGGCACAGAATCAAAACCGGTCATTTCATTGTGATTTAATTCCGGAAAACAGTTGGCGAACGCCGGAATCTTTCCGGTCTCATTAAATTTTATCTTCCAATTATAGGCCACGGGAAAATTCGGTCTGGAAGAATAAATCACCGGAACTTTTCCGGCCAACTTCTTCGCTAACTGCTCGCCATCTTTTTTCGCCGATTTCATGTCCAAAGATTCGGCAAGCACAGAGATCTCTTTAGATGCCTCGTCCATACCCAAAACGGCCAATAACGCCTTAATACTGAACCCCGTGGCCATTCTCGGCTGAATGCCGGTTTCTGGAAGCTGGACATAAGGCAAACCCAGCTCTTTGGCTTTGGCTAGCAATTTTCCGCCGGTGGCAATGATTACTACCGCGACGCCAAATTCTATTGCGGTATCCAAAGCGCTCAAAGTCTCTTCGGTATTTCCGGAGTAAGAACTGGCGATTAATAAGGTCCGGTCTAAATCAACATCGGCCACCTCCGGCAAACCGTAATCCCGATGAACAACCAGATCTAGAATCGGATCGGAAACTTTTAATAAATCCGCCGCCAAGCTGGAACCGCCCATGCCGGCAACGATAAACTTGGAATATTTTTGTAGCTGATCTTCGTTCTCAATTTTCGGTTCCCAGCTAAACTGTTTCGGGAAATCCTCAATAACTTTTTGCATTACTAAAATTATAAATCATTTTCCTGGGAATAAAAAACCGCCCGCGACGTAAAGTCGGGGCGGTCACTAAATCTTCTTACTTCGGACTTTCGCTCTGCTTCTTATCTTCTTCCTTAACTCCATCAACGTCCATCGTGCCGATAATCGGCACTCCCATCGGACCAACGGGAATATAGATCGTCGTGTGGTTCTGCGAACCAACCATCGCCTTCTGCGCCTCAATGGCTTCGTGCTGAAGGTACATCGGCGAAAGCTTCTGATTGATGATATCCATGGCCGCGGCGATACCCTGCGCTTCAATCACCCGCCGCTGTTTCTTCATCTCTTCAATCTGAAGCTCGGTCTTCATCTGCTCCAGCTTTTGAGTCATCGCCATCTTTTCGGAAACCGCGTTCGCGACCACGTCCGGATACTGCACGTTTCCTACCACCACCGACTGAACTTCAAACGGAGTATCTTTGGTCAACTCCTGAGCCCGCTTCTGGACGGCCATGCCAATCGGCGTGATATTTTCTTTGATATCCAAGCCGCCGAACTTCTGAATCTCATCACGACCGTAGGTCCGAAGCGGCTCACGCAGAAAACTATTATAAGCCACTTCAACTACCTTGTTCGGATCCTGACCCTCATGTAGGGTGCTGTATTTCTCAATAAACATTTGCACCCGCTCCGGATTGACTCGCCAAACCATGTGCAGACGGAAACTGATCTTCAGATTGTCTTTGGAGAGGACGCTGTCGGCGCCGCTAAATTCCTCGGTCGCGGTGTAAGGAGTAACGCTGATATTCACCACGTTCAGCAACCATCCCCGGCCGGGCGATGTCGGGCCGGTCTGCAAACCGACGAACTCCGTCTTACCGAAAACCGCTCCTCGGGTGATATACCCGACGTAACCTCCGGGAGTATCCGGATTCGCCGATCCGACACACCAGACGATACCGCCGATCGCCAAAGCAACCAGAGCCACTACCGCGACAACTCCGAAAATCTTTCCGCCGTCCATTGTTGACTCCCTAAATTAAATCCGCTGATCAGGCGATCAACCCACAATGGATTGATCCAACCTTTCAATGTGCGATGGCATTATACAAAAAACCGATGCCTTTGTCAATGAATTCGTAGGTTAGGGCTTTATTCGGTATAATTTAAAGGTGAAACAGTATCTCCCATTTGCCGGTCTT
>CAZJFE010000006.1:0-36617 GCA_964545345.1 uncultured Candidatus Saccharibacteria bacterium
TTTTAAATAGCAATCAAATCTTCAGTTTCTTTAATCTGTTCTCCGGAGGTGGTTTGTCTAATCTGTCCATTGTCATGTTGGGCGTCGGTCCCTACATCACCGCCACGATCATCATGCAGTTGCTAACCATGATCTTCCCGTCCCTCAAAGTTATGTACTACGAAGAAGGGGCGGCCGGACGGGCAAAATTCAATAGAATTTCCCGATATCTTACCGTTCCGTTGGCGGCTTTGCAGGCCTACGGCTTTTTGAATTTATTGATCAGCCAACAAATTTTTACCTCGCTCTCCGGTTTGGGAATGATCCAAAATGTGATTATCGTAACCACCGGTAGCTTACTCTTAACTTGGATCGGTGAATTGATCGGCGAACAAAAAATCGGCAACGGCATTTCGCTTTTGATTTTTGCCGGTATCGTGCAGGGTCTGCCGGTGGCGATTCGTAACACAGTCGTCGGTTTTGACCCGGCTAATTTACCCGTCTACGTCGCGTTCGTAATCTTATCGGTTTTAATTATTGCCGGAGTAGTTTTCGTGAACCAAGGGGAAAGAAAAGTGCCGATTTCTTATTCTCGGCGTATTAGAGGAAATAAAGTTTATGGCGGCGTTGCCAGCTATCTGCCGTTGAAAATTAACCAAGCCGGAGTTATTCCAATTATCTTCGCGATTTCTATCATGCTCTTCCCGCAATTTTTCGCCCAGATCGCCTCAATCTTTTCCCCGGACTTTTCCGTCAGTCTTCAAAATATCGTCAATCAATTCCTGAATAATCAGCTGATCTATAGCGCGATTTATTTCGCCCTAGTAGTTGGCTTCACCTACTTCTACACTTCGGTCACATTTGACCCGAAAGAAATTGCCAAGAACCTACAGCAAAGCGGGGGATTCGTGCCGGGCATCCGCCCAGGCGAGCCAACCGGAGAATTCTTGAAAGGACTGACGAAAAAATTAACTTTCTTCGGCGCGCTCTTCTTGGGTTTAATCGCGGTTCTGCCGAACCTCACTCAACTCCTAACCGGCGTTCAAACCCTGACCATCGGCGGCACCGCTCTCTTAATCGTAGTCTCGGTCGTTTTGGAAACCATCAAACAGTTGGATTCCGAATTGACCATGCGTCAGTACGAGGGCTTGGAATAGGCGCTCGGCTACTTTTCTTCTCTCATAACTACTCAGTCGCATTGCTTCTCGGAAACAGAATAATCCGGCTCCTGCGGCCGGATTTTCTTCGCTCTCGGCGGTTGTTCGTATTGAAGGAAGAATTTACAAAAAGCAGATTTCTTGTTACAATACCTGCAGTTTTTTTGAAACTCTAAAGTGGAGGCCGAGATGGGCCAGGAAACTAGCGAGAAAGAGCCAGAGAAAAAGTTTGATGAGAGAATTCCGAAAGATAATTGGATTGGATTTTATACTGGAATTGGGATCGCCCTACTTTGCCTTTTAGCGCTATTCCTGATTGATCCGGAGAAAAATCCCAATCGTCCCTACGGGATGTTCAAAGTGCTCGGGGTATTGTCGCTAATCGGATCAATCACCTCGATGGTCCTGGGTTGTATGGAAAGCGAAAAACGGCGCGTGGCCAATGAGCCGGTAGTCAGCTACCAAAAACTTTCCGAGTAT
This sequence comes from uncultured Candidatus Saccharibacteria bacterium, assembly GCA_964545345.1. Lineage (GTDB taxonomy): Bacteria > Patescibacteriota > Minisyncoccia > UBA6257 > WO2-44-18 > JAUSKF01. Next base: position 1,617 of record CAZJFE010000006.1, read on the forward strand.
GATGGCTGGGAGGTTTTAAGCGGCCCCGATATGACATATTCAGTCGTGGGACTGCTTGGCTCAGGGAAGTCAGTTAAGCTCCACATCGATGAACAAGTGGCAAAATTCATGCTGACAATTCCTAAAATCGGTGAGGGCCGTAGACAATTCTTCTACCTCAAAAACTTCGTCGTCTGGCTTGAAGAGAAGAACGGCAAGGCACGAAACTTACCGGAATTGATTGAAAGAGCGGAACAGTTAACGCACGGCGCCCCGTCTTAATGACGGGGCGTTTTTATTTACAAAAATTTAACTTTGGAGTATAATAGCAACGGTCTTTGAAAACCCTAAATAGGAGAAGAAAATGGAAGCCCAGGCGAAAGAAATTCAGCCAGTTCTGCCAGTCAAGATTCCGACCGGTTATAAAGTCGGCTCCGCGATCTTTGCAATGACAGCGTTAGCTTCCGCCTATGGCGTTTATCACTTCTGGGGACCGGACGCGCTATTTGCGCCTTTGGGATGTGGAGCGCTAGCGGTCCTTTCCGTGGCAATTTCCCTAATAAGTCTGATGTGTGGAGACGAGGAGAAATCTCTTCGTCAAATGCTAGCCAAAAATCCCCGCCCCATCACCCATGAAGAGCTGACAAATTACGATGGCTTATGGCTAACCACTGGCGACACCGACAATTCCAGCTATTGGTTCATCGGAGCACCCGACAAAAGAATCCGGGTTACTGAAGATGTTTACAGATTCGTCAAAGAAAGAACTGGGCGGATTAATGATTGTCATTCCACCAGCTGGATGAAATTCTACTTTGAGGATTTCGCTCACTGGCGTGTCAAGCTCAATTCTAAACAGAGCAACAGCAGAAATACCCTGAAGTGGATGGAAAACATCATCCAGGGTGAACGTAAAAGCTAGCCCGCATCGCCACCGACTAACCATCGGTGGTTTTAATTTTTAATTACCGCGGGGTTATTCGCTTGACTTTTCAAGCCAGGCGTGCTAGAATCTGGGCAGCCAAGTTAACAAACAAAACCTCGCTTAAGGAGTAGCATATGACCGCTGGAACCTGCGACGTTTGCAAGAACTTCAGAGCGGAAGTGCATCGCAATCGGAAGACGGGTCGCGAGGTGTGCAGATCCTGCCACAGAAAGCTTTTCCAACCCAAGCATGAATGTTTCGCGTGTGGCAAGAAAGCAATTTCTTCCCTACGCACCGAAGACGGCAAAACGGTGTGCGTCACCTGCTATAATCATCCCGGCACGAAAAAGGAGGTCTTCCGACCCACGGCTATCTGTAGCGTGTGCGGCCAAGAAAGGACCGCTGAAGCTCATGACGCAAACGGAATGCCGATCTGCGTCACGTGCTATCCCAAAACACTGCGCCCTAAGGCAATCTGTTCCCAATGCCAGACGGAGGCGCATGTCGTCAATTACAGCGCTGATGGCAAGGCGATCTGCCAGCGCTGCTATTGGAAAACGTACAAACGCAAGATACACGTCGCCATCTGCTCGGTATGCGAGCAGGAAAAACCGATCATGAGTTTGTCGCGAATGATCTGTGCCAACTGTCATCTCCAAAGCAAAAAAAGGTCCCAGACCACCCCCGGATAAAACCGGGGACTTTTTTATTCAAATTTTCTAATTACTAGTTTCCAGTGCCCAGTGACTGATGTATAATTTCCGTATGGCAAAAGCAGTTGTAATTTACGGACCACCGGGGTCAGGGAAGGGGACACAAGCCAACCTTTTGGCGTGGACTAAAAACTTCATCCATTTTGATACCGGAAAATTTATTGAGGAAGCAATCCACAATCCGGAGAAAGCTAGCAATCCACAGGTTCAGGAAGCGCGCAAGCAATTTGACTCCGGTGTTTTGGTCACTCCATCTTTCGTTTTAAAAATCACCACCGAAAAAACCAAGGAGATAGGGGAGTCCGGATTCAACGTCGCCTTCAGCGGCTCGCCTCGCACGATGTTTGAAGCTTTTGGAGACGACAAAAACGAGGGACTGGTCGCGGTTTTGGAAAAAGTTTACGGAAAAGATAATGTAAATTTTGTTTTTCTGAGGATTGATCCGCAAGTCGCCATCAAGCGAAATGCCAATCGAAAAGTTTGCTCGCTTTGCGCCACCGCGATCTTATACAACGACTCCACCCATCACCACACCGAATGCCCACTCTGTGGCGCTAAGCTACGCACACGAGCCGTAGATAACCCGGAAGTCTTACAAACGCGGATTAAAGAATATGAGGAGCGCACTAAGCCAATCATTGCTGAACTCACCAGCCGTGGATATAAAATAAATGAAATTGACGGAACCCCATCGCCTTATGTAGTCTTTGATAGCTTAAAGAAGGCTATTACGAATAACGAATAAAACCGAATTAAGCTAATGACGAATAATTCCTATTAGCCATTCGCTTAATTAGTGAATCATTCGTAATTAGTACAAAAAATGATTTTAAAGACCAGAGAGGAAATAGAAAAAATTCGCAAAGCGGGAAAGATTTTGGCGCAAGTCGCCAAAGCGCTTCTGCCACAGGTAGAAGTCGGCGTTAATTTAAAGGACCTAGATCAAACCGCTAAGAAATTAATTATTGAAGCTGGCGGGAAACCGGCTTTTTTGGGTTATCAACCCTATGGAGCGGCCAAGCCATATATGTTCACCCTCTGCACATCGCTGAACGATGTGGTAGTCCACGGAACGCCGAAAAATTACAAATTAAAAAGCGGAGACGTTGTGTCTATTGATATGGGAGTAGTCTATGACGGCTATTATGCCGACGCTGCCTGGACAGTCGGCGTTGGAGAAATCAGCGAGAAAGCCCAAAAATTAATCCGGGTCGCGGAGAAAGCATTGTTTGATGGCATCAAAGCGATAAACATCGGCAAACATCTTGGCGACATCGGCGCGGCAATCAGCAACACTGTTAAACAACATGGATTTAGTATCGTAGAAGGTCTTACCGGCCACGGAGTCGGAAAAGAATTGCATGAAGATCCAAGCGTTTTTAACGAAGGAGAAAAGGGGACTGGGATGGTTTTAAAACCTGGTCTGGTAATCGCCATTGAGCCGATGATCAGCGCCGGTAAGCCCCAAATCGTGCAACTGAAGGATGATAGCTACGCCACCGCCGATGGCAGTCTATCGGCCCATTTTGAACACACGGTCGCGATAACTGAAAATGGCGCCGAGATTTTAACTAGGATTTGAGATGTGGTTTGCTATAATAAAAAAGTCGTAATCCCACACATAAAAATTATGTATGGGACAAGAAATAAATTAAATAACATGCCGGAAAAATCAAATTCAAAGAAAAAAACAATTTTGGCAGTGATCGTTTTGGCGGTGATCGCGGTCGTTTTATTACTAGGATACTATTTGTGGCAAAATGGCGGCCCCAACTGGAAAGTGCCAACCATTTTGACTAAAGCGCCGTATCAAGCAGTGTTTTTGACCAATGGACAGGTATACTTCGGCCGGGCATCCAATTTAAACGCCAATTACGTCAATTTACGCGATGTTTATTATCTCCAAGTAAGCCAAGTGCTCCAACCGGTGGATGGCAGAAAAGAGCCACAACCACAAACAGCGGTAAACTTAGCCAAACTGGGTATTTCGGAACTTCATAAGCCGAAAGATGAGATGAAGATAAACCGAGCCCAAGTAATGTTCATTGAGGATTTGGACGATGAATCCCAAGTCGTCAAAGCGATAGAAGCATATCAGGAGAGTCAGAAAGAATCCTAAATCTTAAAGAGATTAGATAAAAATCCCTCGAGCCGAGGGATTTTTAGTTCTTTCAAATTTTGCCAAGCCGGGGGAGTAGCCCCAGTTTTAAGAGGTTTACCCGCCTTTGGTGGGCCTACCTGTCGCAAAACAGCTCTTGTGCGACAGGTACTTTAGGAAGAACTAACTCTCCCCCCAACCATTAGAGATGGAACAAAAAAACCGCCGGGTGCCGGCGGTTTAAACTTTCTTTCTTTCCTTTTTTAACACTGCATCAAGCGGTCTGATCATCTTATCCAAAAGCTTAAGCCGTTTTTCTTTCTTGTCACCAATAATCTCTGGAGTCCCCTCCTTGGTATCCATTTCTCCTCCCCGCACGCTCTTGATGAGAGAATGCATAAAAGAAGCGCACCAATATCCATGAAAATTTTCTGTATTTCCATCCTGGAGACAGGAGATCTCAAGATCCGCCTGAGCGCTATCCTCATCGTGACCCGGGTATCTCAACCGATACACAGAAATCCAATAGTCTTTTCCATCAATTCTCAGAGGTTTAACCAATCTAAAACCGGTTGCAGTTCTGCCAAGAGAATCATTGGGACGCGAACAAACCTGCCAATCCATCATCCCGTTGAGCGTCAGACTGTTAAGAAGAGTGCACAGATTGTCTAGTTTGAGTGTGACTGGGTCTTCCTCGTGGTAACAATACTCGCACATCACTTTCTCCTTTAATGAACCGCAGGTATTTTAACCTAAATTGATCAATTTCGCAAATAAAAAAATCCCATACATAAATTATGTATGGGACACGTCCGCCCGGGGTGGGCGGTTCTGCTAAAGGTCTTTCAGCGCTTTCTGAAGCGCGGCGCACTCTCTACTCTTAGGCCAAGCCTTATTAACCTCAATATAAGTTTTACCATTCAACCTATGTCCGGCTGACTTGGGTTGATTTTTCCTATCTGCGGCCATCCATAACGGCTTAATGAGATCGGTTTCTTTACTCCAAAATAGCAGGTCATTTAATACCGCGCTTTTTATGTACAGCGCGTAAACATCCGCGGTTGGTGGGATATAAGGAATCTCTGAACCGGAATCGCCTTCCCTATGTTCTAGATCGATAACCACATGATCTAAAACTGATCCGGCAGGGATAAAAACCCTAAAACCCCAACTAGTACACTTCCATAAGAGCTTCCCCTCAATAGTCAGAATTACTAATTTCTCTGTGAGTTCTTTCGGTTCCCAATGATCATTTTGTTTGGTCACAGATCCTCCAATTGAAAAAACTGATATAATACTAATTACTGTGGCAATAAAAAACAAGGTTCATTTCATCGGCATCGGTGGAATCGGAATGAGCGCGCTGGCGCGATATTTTCTGTCGGAAAAATGGCAGGTCTCCGGATCCGATCTCTTCGCTTCCGATATCACTAGGGAATTACAAAAAGAAGGCGTGAAAGTTTTTATCGGTCACAAACCTTCAAATATCGCCCCCCACTCCCAACTAATCGTTTATAACAACGCCATCCCCGACTCTAATCCGGAATTAAAACGCGCTCGCGATCTAGGATTGGCTTGCCGCACTTATCCGGAAGTGGTTGGCGAAATGACCACGACCTATAAAACCATTGCCATCGCCGGCTCGCACGGTAAAAGCACTACTACTTCCATGACGGCGTTGATTCTGATTGAAGCCGGGTTTGATCCGAATGTAATTGTCGGTACGAAACTCAAAGAATTCGGCGGAAAAAATTTCCGGAAAGGAAAAGGCGGGTATCTGGTCTTGGAAGCTGATGAATGGAAGGCCGCTTTCCATCACTACTCCCCTTTCGTAGCCACCATCACCAATATTGATGCCGAGCATCTGGATTTTTATAAAAATTTTGACGGCGTTAAGAAATCTTTTGAAATATTCAAAGCGCGTTGCCACAAGGTAGTAGAGCGGCCGGCCGATAAAAAAACTGCCGACAAGGTGCGTCGTGTTCTCAAAGTCCCCGGTGAGCACAACGTCCAAAATGCCCTCAATGCCTACGCAATCGCTGCTTTTTTGGGTATTCCGGAAAGGATAATTCTTTCCGCGCTGGGTAAATATCAGGGCGCTTGGCGGAGAATGGAATTGAAAGGATACTTACGACTAACGACTAACAACAAGCTACAAATACCTGTCTACGATGACTATGGCCACCACCCCTCTGAGATCAAGGCCACCCTATCCGGATTAAGGCAAAAGTACGCTAAAAATGCCCTTATTTGCGTCTTTCAGCCCCATCAAGCTCAACGCCTGAAACTGCTATTTTCGGCCTTTAAAACGGCCTTTAGAGGGGCTAATCGGGTGGTTATTCTGCCTACCTATGAGGTGGCTGGCCGGGAACGGGGTTTTGAGCACAAATACAGCTCGGAAGCTCTCGCCAAAGCTATCGGCGCCACCTACGTCCCCCACCCGGAGAAGGATCTAAAAACAACTCTTTCTTTGGTTGTGCGGTCGTTAGTCGTAAGTCGTCAGTTGCCCCCTGTCATTGTTATGATGGGCGCCGGAACCATCAATGAGTTAACCAAGTCGTTAGTCATTAGTCGTTAGTTATTTTATATGGACTACTTCACAACTGTTGATCAATTCAAAGAGCAATGCGGCTACACCATTGATGGTGTTTGGTATCCGCGCGTTACCAAAATTGTCGGGATCAAAAACAAACCGGCCCTGCTTTTTTATTACGCTGAAGCTCCGAGCTATGCCGCCGCGCTAGCTCAAACAAAAATTTCCGCCGAAGAAGGTACGCTGATTCACAACACCATGGAGCAAATCTTCAAGGGTGAGGAGCCGGAAATTCCGGAAAGCATCGCTCCCGCGATTAAAGCGGCCAGAGAGCTGGTTGAACAAAAAAATATTCAGATAGATACCGCGAATATTGAACGCCGGATTTACGACACTGAACATCGTTATGCCGGCACGATTGATTCGTTGGCAATGATCGGCGGTCAGTTCGGAGTTTTGGATATCAAAACATCACAAGCCATTTATCGCGACTACAATTTACAGACCTCCGCCTACATTGCCGCGCTCTCTAAAGATCCACTGCTTCAGGGTTTACAAAACCGCTGGATTTTCCGGATTGATCAGCAGAAAAAATGCTATCGCTGCGCCGCGACAATGCGGCCGAAGGGCGGGAAAGAAAAAGTCCGCGGCGCCAAAGCCAGCATCTGCCCTAATGGAGAACATGATTGGTCCCCTCTTACCGGCATCGCCGAGTTAAAAGAATTTCCTCTTTGGAAAAATGATTTTGAGGCCTTTCTTGGCGCCAAGAAACTCTGGGAGTGGGAAAACGAAGATTGGCTAAAGCGCGCCGGTTACCTGAAATAAAATCTAGAAGCGTAAGGATTCAAAAATCTTCAGAAATCTTCCGTAAGCGGCTTTGATCTCCGGCTTGATCGCCGGGTGTTGAGAAAAGTTTTCGGCTTGTTCACTTAGACGTTCCACTAAACCTTTGGAGGCGTCATGTAAGGCCGAACCGCCCGTTCCCGCGGCCAAGCTGCGGGCGATCTCCTCTAATTCGTCCGGCTTAAAGGAAATAATGAAATAGGGCAATTTCATATTCGGATTCTTCACCGCCTTGAATCCCGGAGCTTGATCGGATTTTTCCAGTTTATAGCCATACTTCACCTCGGCTCCCTCCAAAATCTTTTTGAAAATTTCTTTTTGCTGAGGTAATTTTGACGCCTGATCGGTGGTGGCATCAATAGCCGCCAATGGTTCAAACGTCTGAGAATCGTAAATCAAGTTATCCACTTTATTGCCGCAAAAATCGTCATACATTGAAGATCGGACCGCCAAAAAGCGACCGCCAAACCAATGTCCGTTCACGCCGATCGTTTTCGCCATCTCCAACGCTTCCCCGATATTTTTCTCGGCTTGTTTTTCCGGACTGCGCTTAGCTTCACCATCAAACTTGGCTTTCAAATCTTTCACTTTCTGCAGATCATTCTTTAACTCTTTAACCGCAATAGGCCCTAGAAATAGCTCTGGTTTGATCCGGCAATTTTCATCTACCGAGAATCCAAGCTTGTTTAGCTTCTCTGCTTCCAATCTCAACTCCGGCCCCATCTCAACAATTTTCTCGGCAAAAAACTCTCCCCTATCCAACTTCTCGATTGATTGTTCCGGTCGCTCAAATTTCATCGTGCTTATATTTTATCACATTAATCCAAAGTCATCTCTCCGCCCAAAGCGAGGGCGTATTGCTTTAAGGAACATCTCGGAGGCGGTTGGGCTTGGCTCGTTCGTTATCTACCGAACGAACAACCGCCGAGAGCGAAGAAAACTTTTCCGCAGGAGGAAAGTTATTCTGTTTCCGAGAAGCAATGCGACCGAGCAGTTGACAAAGAAGCTTTATTTTGGTATATTCTCTCTAGCAACTCAAACACCTTTTAAGGAGGTAAGCCGTGAAAAAGACACTGATCGTGTCCACGCACTGGATCTTCTGGCAGTTGGTGGAAATTGAAAAACATCTCCGCGATTGCTCAGAAGACATCATCGTCTTCAGTAAGTTCCTGGCCAGCCAGCTGGACTTCATCGGCAGACCGGACATGAATCCGTTCAATTTCTACAGTGAATGGAAGGCCGCTCTCTGTAACCTCGCTCTAGGCGTGGACCCGTGGACCGGCAAAGCTATCGCCAATCCCCTGTCTAAGGCACCGCTGGAACAGCTGAGAATGTTGGATCAGAAAATGCTGATGTTCGCGGAAGACCTCTGCGGTAAAGAATTTGCTGAAGAGGTTCGAAAAGAACATGCTGATTGGGGCACTAAGATCAAACCAATCGCTACCTACACTTTCCCGGAAATGCTGATGGCCACTACCAAATCTGAGACACCAGGAGAAAAGCCAGTGATCCGCGAAGGCAAATTCGGTCCGAAAACCATTATCCCGCTTAACACAGAAGATCTGAGCGAAGCGACGGCGGAGATGCAGTCACCGAATCATTCAGATGGCTGCCACCCCTTCCAGCCGGAAAAACCGGTGATGGAGCAAGAGGGCGCCAACGGGCTCTTCCCTACTCCGAAGATCGCGCTGGAAGATGAGTCCCGACAGGGCGATCACGCTGGCTTCACCAAGGATGGTGTCCGCCAGCAGGAACAGGCCTCTGATCTGGAAGAGGCAAAGGACGATGATGAGATCCCAGATGAGCCCAGATACTCCTGCCCTCCGAACCACCCAGACGAATAACCAAGACCCCGCGTGAAAACGCGGGGGCTTTTTTTATCTGATTGTATTAAATTCTATTTACTACTTTCTAGATTCTATTTTCTAGCCGCGTAATCGCTTCAAAATATCCAACTCCACAATCTGCCGGTCGCGGCCATAAGTAGTTCGGGAGGATTCCCGAATCTTTTCCACAATCGCCGTATTTGCTTTCGGGGATGGGAAGAGCTTGATATTAAATGGCTTGGTCGTCTGCCCCTTCACCAACAGCTTCACGTAAGCGTTGAAGTTATCAATATTCAATAAGTCATTTTTTGTAAACACCGGCTCAAATTGCTTCACTAAAAATTCCGCATCTTCCGCGCCCACCCGGAATACAATCTGCGAGCCGACGTTTCCGAAAACCGCGTTGCGAATCTTTTCCGTTAGCTGACCGATGAATTGGTGGGCTACTACCAAGTTCAGGCGGTATTTACGGGCTTCGGAAAGAATGGTGGCAATTGAATCGGTAGTGAAGTTTTGAAACTCATCAATGAATAAATTAAAATCGCGCCGTTCTTCCTGTGGAATGTCCACGCGCGACAGCGCCGATAGCAAAAGCTTGCCGACCACCACCATACCCAGCAACCCGGCGTTGATATCCCCTATCTTGCCTTTGGATAGGTTTACCAACAAGATCTTTCCTTCGTCCATAATTTTCCGAAAATTCAGCGAAGAAATCGGCTGACCGATGATTGGCCGCATGTAATCATTGGAAATGAAATTATTAAATTTAGAGGTGATATAAGGCGTCATGTTCGCCAGCGAGGCCTCCCCTCCCGCCTTCACCGCCTCCTTCTCCCAAAAATCTATTACCGTAGGATTGGTGGCTTTTTGTAAAAGACGCTTCCTATATTCCACGTCGGTAAAAATCCTCGGCACTTCCATGATGGTGGCGTGCTCATTGGGATCATCCATTAAAAGCAATAAAGCGTTCCGCATATATTGCTCGAACATCGGACCCATCGTCTCAGGGTTAAACAACTTGTTGAAGATGCTTTGCATCTCGTTGACGATGAAAGTTTTTTCTTCCGGCCGATTGGGATTATATTCCAACATGTTCAAACCGAGCGGTTTTTGCAGATCGCCCGGATCAAACAAAACCACGTCCTTCATCCGATTTTCCGGAACCAAGCCTAAAATTGATTCAATAAGCTCCCCGTGTGGATCCACTACCGCTACGCCTTTGCCTGATTCAATATCCGAGCGCGCCATATTAACCAATAGAGTAGATTTACCGGTGCCGGTCTGACCGATTACGTAGATATGGCGACGACGATCCTCATCAGTAAGAAAAATATTTTTGGTTTCTCCTCGGAAATTGCTGGCGCCGATTAAATTGCCATTCTCCGGTAAAATCGCCGGTGGCGGAGCGGCTTCTTTGGATTTAATCCATTTCAGTTTCGGAATTTCGGTGAGGGAAGTTGGAAGATGCCAAATGCTGGCGATTTCATCGGTATTTAAAACTGTCGCTTGGGAGGCATCAAATTCCCGGAAGACAAATTTGAAAACCAAATCCTTAGAATTTCTCGGCTCCACGACTTTAAATTCATTTCTCAACGGGGCGGTAAATTGACCAAAAGAACCGGTTAACGAATAGAGTAACTCTTCCGCCCGGTAGGCCGTTGGCGCTGAAGCCACCAAGCGAACATTCACGTTGAACAACGGTTTGGAAATCTTTTGATTGAGCATCTTAACCGATTCATCATCTACCACGACCGGCTCCGGTTTGTCGTCCGGTTTTTTCTGTTTCGGCAGTAGGGCTTTGCTGAAAAATTTCGGATGAAAGATGTCACTAAACTTTTCTCCCTTTTTTAACCGACCGATAAATTCCAACGGCGCTTTCTTTGCTTTGGAATCGGCTGGCGACGCCAGAATCTGAATGGCCAAACCTTCCCCTGCCATCTCAATCTTGGAAAAATTGCTAAGGATCGGTAAAAAAGTATCAATATTAATTTCATTAAAAGCGCGGACCGGGACCGCGTAATGCTCTTTTAATTTCAAATAAGCCGCCTTAACGGCTCCCTGAGAATTAAAAATCGTGTAGTCATCGCACTTCACCACCTCGGCATCCGCCCACAACCCCTGAATCTGCCGGGCGGTAAACTCAACTGATTCCTCGGGAACGGCGATATAAAAATGAATCTCCTCACCGACATTGTGAACCGAAGTTTCCAAAGAAAAAGGAATTTTTAAACTGGAGAGCAAACTGAAAAGCTGACTGGAATTACCGATCTCCTGCATAATATCGCGCTTCTCCTGGGAATCGCTTTTTTGGCCTAAACGGATTGAAAGCAAACGTAATTTTAAAAGACCGAGGAATTGTTTTTTTCGGTACTGATAAAAAAGAAATCCCCCATAAACGATAAGGGCTAATAAGGCGGGAGCGCCAAAGGATACGGCTAAAGCGATGTATTGATCCATGGTGACATCTAAACTCCCTCCTTTCCCAATTGAAGGCCACGACTATAGCCTAGATTTCGCGAAGCGACGACGAAGGTGTGTATCACAACACTCCAAGGAGAAGCGACAAAGAAATCGACTATAGTCGGGCCTCCCGGGAGGGTAAGGAAATTTTGATCAATCTCTGCGTTAAATTCGCTTGCAGCATGTTTATGCTGCGGCGCAAATAGGCCTTGAGCTTGAATCAAAATTTCTCTTATCAATTGGGAAAGAGGGAGTTTAGATGTCACTATATTATCTTAGCAAACCACGTTTTTTGAATTCTGGGTACAACTTATCTATTAAAGCGTCGTGGAAAGCGTCCAAAACTAGAGGCCCGGCGCTAGCGGCTTCTTTGGCGGCGTGCTTAACGCCTTTATGCCAGGCCATATCCAATAATTTCTCTATTTTCAGCTTAATATCGGCGGGCTCGGTTTTCGTGTAATCGGGCAGGTTCGGGGATAGCTGAGCCGGTTGCGCAGGCGCCGGTGACGGCGAGACTGGAGTGCCGGGAGTCGCTGAAACTCTTTCCTTTAAAACCGTCTGCAAAGCCTGCCTTCCCTGATCGGAAAGCCCTTTTTCTTTAACCTCCTTCGCCAGCTCTTGGATATCTCGCTCCAGCGCCGAATGTTCTAAATTTGGTTGGATGTTTTCTGCCATTTCAATATTATACCGCAACCCCGGCACATTCGGAAACAAAATCCCCATAGAATTTAGAATTCTATGGGGATTGGGCTGCCGGTGTGATCATTTGCGCTCCCTTGGTGAGTTACAGGAAGCGGCGCACCATCCAGCCACTCCGCCGATCACCGCGAAGATCGTGGCCATCATCCAGGGAAGCTCGTAGCCATAATACAATGGCTTGAGCATCGCCAGAGTGAAACCCAGACCAGCGCACAGGAACGCGGGCACCAACTGTCTCTTAGTCACATGAGTCTCTCCTAAAAAACGAGTTGACGACTAACAACTGATGACTAATGACTAACTGCAATTATAGCGTAAAACTCGGCCTATGTCAAGACCGCTAGCTTGACATTAATCTAAAAACTTGCTACTCTCTATTCTGTTGAATCACCTTAACAACTAAACAGGGAGGAGAGCGATTTTTAAGCTAAACGCAGGAATGATGTATCCATCTTTGCAAACTCTTGGAGTCCTGCTAACGGCCGCCGTAATCGTAATCGTTGTGATAAAAATTCTGGACTTCAATGTCAGAAAACCAAGAGCAAAAAATTTCGGTGACAGGATTTTTATCGCGTGCATTCAGGCGCCTCTGCTGGAAGAAACCATCTTTAGATTTCCGATTCTTCTAGTTCTGGCATGCGGTGGCTCAGATCAGTTCCTGAATTTTGCCATCATCACATCTTCAATTATCTTCGGAATCCCTCATGTTCTCGTCTTAAGCGACGTTGATTTTGGTGGCTCTATCGCCGTATTCTCACTAACAACCTTCGCGGGACTAACCCTTTGCTGGCTTGTTGTAACAACCGGCTCCATCCTACCGGCCGTCATCGTCCATGCCGTCTACAACTTCGCCGTCCATGTTGGCGCTGTAATCGCCGAGGAATTCCGCTAGCCCCCACCACGGGGGCTATTTTTTATCCGTGGCGGATTTCAGTCACGTCGCCGTCCTGAAAGACATAATCCTTACCTTCCAAACGAAGCCAACCCTTTTGTTTAGCAGCGCTCCAAGAACCCGCTTCCAAAAGTTTTTGCCAATTGATAACTTCGGCTCGGATAAATTTCTTTTCAAAATCAGTATGAATTGCCCCGGCCGCTTGCGGCGCCTTACTCCCCTGCCGGATCGTCCAGGCGCGGGTTTCATCCGGCCCGGTAGTGAAGAAGCTCATTAATCCAAGCACTTCATACGCTTTCTTCACCAACTCCGGAACTCCCGTCGCGGAGGAAAGATCGGCAACCACGTAACCCGCTCCCCTCTCCCCAATTTTCTTTTTCAAATCTTCCGAGACATCTTCCGGCTTGCCGTTGAGTAAATAAACCTGCTTTTTACCGGTCAACAAATTCAGAGCGCGGACTTTTTCATTTTCCAGAGCTTCGGCGTATTTTGACGCGATAAGATTCTCCCCTGCTTCCAATCCGGCTTTGATTATTTTCACCGCTTCAAAATCTTTAATCGCTTGCTTTTGCGCCGGACCGCCGGTTTTGGTTTCGGCTTCCGTTTTTTTGTACATCTTATCAATGGATTCCAAATCTTTCAGCGCCAACTCGGCATTGATGATTTCCATATCCCGGATCGGATCCACCGAATTTTCTACATGAATAATTTCCGCGTTTTGAAAAACCCGCAGCACCATCAAAACGGCGTTGGTCTCACGAATATGAGTCAGAAATTGGTTACCTAATCCCTCGCCGGCGCTCGCGCCCTTCACCAAACCGGCAATATCATAAAACTCCACTACCGCTGGGATCACCTTGGCGGATTTGCTCATCTCCGATAGCTTGTCCAATCGCTCATCCGGCACAGTGACCACGCCGACGTTCGGATCAATCGTGCAGAAAGGATAATTGGCGATATTTACGTCGTTTTTGGTGAGAATCTTAAAAAGCGTGGACTTCCCCACGTTCGGCATGCCGACGATTCCAATACTTAATTTCATTGATTTAAAACTTTTCCAATAATCCCAATAACATCCTTCGCGCGCGAAGCATAAAATATATAGGACTCAACCATATTTGCATCTGCGATCTTATAATTCTCAGCAGAAATACTATTTTGAAAGGAAAGCCTATAATAATAACGAGAATCTTCAATAATTTCGTTAAGAAACCCGACTCGGATCTTTATCTCCAAAAGTCGGCCCCGAAAAATTGGGTCAAGTTTGGCTAGCGCTCCGATGTTTGTGTCCAGCAAAACTAGATGGTGCCTCTTCAAAGATAACCCTGAATTCGGTTTCCTTTGTTGCTGCGCAACCTGCGCAAATTGCTTCATCTCATCTTTGGTTAATTTTAATAATGGGCCGATTGTATTGAGTAGGGACTCTTCTGAATTAATACCCTCATAATCAACAAGTATGGCCTGTGCCCATTCAAAAAAATCGTGATCCAATCTCCCATATTTGGACTCGATTTGATACACATTTAACATAAGCCTGTATCGGAATTCGTGAAGTTCTGATACTAATGCCTTCTTTATGATATTACCTTCTCGTTTGTCGCGAATAAGGGCAACAATCCCTGGCGCTAACAAACCCAATAACCATCCGAGAATAAGCAATAACACATCTTTCAATCCATCGATTATCATATTCGTTTCAAAGATTATACAACAAAAGTTATCCGTTGGAAACTATTTTTTAGGATCCCTAACACGAGATACTTATCTATTCTGATAGGTATTAACGATTCCTCTTTTACAATTAGCCTCCCAGTCCCGATAATATGCGTCTACGCTTGCCTTAGCTTGTTGAGATGATACATCGCAATATTCCTTATCCAAGGAACTTTTTGACAAGCAATCAGTCCACAAGACATTAAGGTTGCCCTTCCGTTGATCGCGCTCTTCTTGAGCGGCTAAAATACATTGGTTGACCCACTCTTGAAATGCTTGATCCTCTTGGGCGCTTGCCCTTTGCTGCTCTGTAATCGATTCTTTTAATTCCACTTCTCTTTCTTGTAATTCGATCTGCCTCGCAAGCATAGAGACTCGCTGTTGATATAAAACAATCCCGGCGATCACGGCAACCGTGGTTATTACAATCATAGCTATCTTGAACCAGTGCTTTGAGGTGAATGCTTTCATTCGCTTGATTATACAACAAAAAGGAACTCCTGGAAACTATTTGTTTCTGGGGGGCGTTGTATAATTAAGGAGTTCTTTGACAAAGGAGGTGGCCTCCTCATTTCCTGTAAACTCTCTTCGCGTTGCGAGGAGAAGTTCGCGGGAACAAGGAGAGAGGACGACGGCGTGTATAATACACGCCGAGGACGATTGACGTAGTTATCCGCGAACTTCAACCGCAACCCGCTCACGGGACACACGAATTTTATCTGATAGCTTTGTTGCCTGGATTGGAGATAGATTTCTATTCTCCAATCCGGGCGCCTCGCTCTAAGAATAAAATTTGCTGTGTCGCGATAGAGCTTTACAGGAAACGAGGAGGCTAATGCACAGAATCGCACTGACCGGAGGACCTTGTGGCGGAAAAAGCACTTCCATTAACTATTTGAAAGAAAAGCTGGCCGATCTGGGATTTTCGGCAATCTTTGTTCCAGAAGTCGCGAGCCGAATTATCGGAGCCGGATTAGATCCGAGATTTATGTCGCCGGAACAATTTGATCCGTTTGAAGAACTGCTTTTGGACACGCAAATTGCGGATGAAGAAAATTATAAACGCGCGCTGGTAATTAAAAGCACCCGCGCGAAAGATTCAGTTCCGGAAAACAAAAGAATTATCGTCTGCGACCGAGGCTGTCCCGATATCAAGGCCTACATGGAGGAAAACGCGTTTTATCAGATGTTGCGGCGGAAAAAACTCACCATGTCGGACATTCGGGATCTGCGATACGACGCGGTAATCCACCTGATGACAGCGGCTAAGGGCAAAGAAGAATATTACACTCTGGAAAACAACCCGAGCCGTCTGGAATCCGACCCGGCTAAAGCGCGTGAAGCAGACGACAAGACGCTAGCCGCTTGGGATGGCCACAGTCATAAAGTAATTATTGATAACTCCACTTTGTTTGATGGAAAACTGAAACGAGTCCTGCAGGTAGTCCAGAAAATCGTTGGCATTCCGGTCTCGCTGGAAATTGAAAGAAAATTCCTCTTGGATGGCACTACCCTGCCCTGGATACCACCGGTGTCGCACCAGAAGATTCAAATTGAGCAGATTTACATCGCCGACGGGAGCGCCGGAGAATCCCGGATCAGGAGACGCAGTCAAGATAATGAAGGCTCGGTTTACTACGAAACCTTCAAGCAGCCGACTGAGTCGCCGATGAAACGAATTGAAACCGAACAGCAAATTGACGCGGTGACCTATAACCGCAAAGTAAAGAACGCGAACCCTAATTGCGATGTGATCAGAAAGAACCGCTACTGCTTCTCGCACGTAAATAAATATTTTGAATTGGATATTTTCACCGAACCGGAGCGGCTCCGTGGTCTGGCGTTGCTGGAAATTGAGTTGACCGAGGAAAGCGAAGAGATCGGAGATATGCCGGCGTGGCTTGGAAAAGTTACAGAAGTCACCGGCGATCCGCGATACTCTAACTTTGCTCTGGCGCTCCGGAAGTAAAAAACAGCCCCCTCATTGAGGGGGCTTTATTTTACGCTTTGGGCTTCATCAGTCCGGTCGCCATCAGGAGATCGCGGCGGATCTTTTTTGTTGGGCCATCAAGTCTGCGCATAGAACAATCTGCGGCGCCAACAATCGCTTCTGACATCTCAGGAGAGAGCCCAACGCGACTGCCCGCTTTGCGAAGACTATTCTGCAAGTAGTTCAATCCGGTCGCCATAGCGGCAACCGCCGTAATTGGGCAATATTCAAAGTTCTTCCTCTCCTGCGAAAAGCAGCGGATATTATCGAATCTATCATTCACCCACTTTGCCGGCACCATTCCTAGCATGAACAAAAACTTCAAGTAGGCGTCAGAATTCAGTAGTTCCTTTTCCGTCTTTTCCACGCTGAATCCTTTCAAAAGGGTAAGTGTTCTGACTGGTATTATACTTAAATAAGTGTTAAAGTCAAGCCGGTTACTTAACAGAAAGAGGAGGCTGACATGAATACCGCGGTAATTGTTGATGGTTTACGGACTCCGTTTGTGAAAGCAGGAGCTGTGGGAGCCGAGCCGGCCGGGTACCTTGCTCTGGGTCCGGTGATGGCATTGCTGGCTCGTTATCCCGACTTGAGAAATAAAATTGATTGCGTGATTGGCGCAAACATCGGCAATCAGGCCCTGCCACCCGATGGCTCAAACTTGGCTCGCTTGATCGCTCTGCAGGCGGGAATCCCGGAAACGGTCCCCGCTTGGACAGTAAACATCAATTGCGCCAGCGGCTTGCACGCGGTATTGGATGCCATAAAGCATGTTGAGCTTGGCCAATTCAAATGCGTTCTGGTAGTGGCCGCTGAATCAATGTCCGATTACACGGCGGTCTACAGCCGGGAACAGAGACAAAAATTCTCAAACATTCTCACCGCGTCCAAGAAAAAGTCGCTTTGGAAAAAAATTCCGTCTCAACTCTGGGCGCTGGCGAAGACCAAAATCATGCCCCACGATCCGCAATGGATGCTCAAACTCGGTCTGACCGATCCCTTCTGCGGTTTGGGTATGGATAAGATTTCCGACCAACTTGCTAAGGACTGGAAAATTTCTCGAACGGAACTGGATCTGTACGCGCAAGAATCGCACACCCGAGCTTCGGACGCGCAGGCGGCCGGAAAATTTGATGAAGAGATTGCTGTTCCGGAAGGATGGGACAAGAACGACTTCCGAGATAACGGAATTCGGCAGGGTCAGACGCTGGAACAGCTGGCGAAATTGCGGCCTCTGAATCCCGGTGGTGTAACCACTGCCGGTAACTCATCAATAGTGAGCGACGGCGCGGTGGCGCTGATTATCGCCGACCTGGAATTCGTGATGGCAAAAGATCAGGACTGGCCGGTGCTGGCGATGATGGATTCCACAAAATCAGCGGTGGCTGGCTGTACTCCTAGCAAAATGGGACTCGGGCCGGTGAACGCGATCGCCAAACTTTGTCAGAAAAATGGCTGGGGATTGAATCAGTTTGATCTGATTGAAACCAACGAAGCTTTTGCTTCGGTAGTGCTTGCGCAATCAAAGGCCATGGCATCTCCGGAATACTGCGCAACACTCGGTTTGGCAAAACCGCTCGGCCCGCTCCCCTGGAACAAGACGAACGTTAACGGCGGGGCGATCGCGATCGGACATCCGATCTCGGCTAGTGGCGCCCGCTTGGTGCTTACCTGCGCGAAAGAAATGAATAGACGAGAAGGGGGTTTCAGTTTGGTAACTCTCTGCGTTGGTGGCGGACAGGGCGAGGCGGCAGTGATTGAAAGCCCTGGATTTTAGAAACTAAAGCTCTGATGAAAAATCAGAGCTTTTTAATTTCTCATAACTAATTCCCAATTTCTAACTAATGTGCTATTTTAAGTTCGGCACGTTTACAGAGAAAGAGGAGGTCGGTATGGAATTTTGGAAATTGGACGCTGATCCGGAAGATGCTCGCGGAATGATTTTGACGCTGGACTTGGGGCCGCAGGAAAAAAAGAATTTGCTCAGACGTAAAGTCTTGGAAGAACTGGACGCGACTATGGATCAGCTGGTGAAACTGAGCCCGGATTATCTGATCATCCGTTCGGGAAAGCCGAATACTTTCTGCGCCGGAGCGGACGTGGAAGAAATCCTGGAGGTTTTGAAAAATCCGGCTGACGTGGACGCGCTTCTGCGAAAAGCTCACGGTATTTTGATGAAGATCCGCAACGCTACCTATCCGGTAGTGGCCGCGATTGATGGTGAATGCCTCGGCGGAGGACTGGAACTGGCAATGGCCTGCCACGCCCGCGTGGCGACTAATAACCGGAAAACGGCCTTTGCTCTTCCGGAAACCAGTCTCGGTATTATTCCGGGATTCGGCGGAACGCAGACGCTCCCCCGTTTGGTTGGAGCTCGCAAAGCGCTGGAAATCATCAACGGACAGAAAAAGCTTAACGGCGCCGAAGCCGCGAAATGCGGTCTAGCTGATGCCTGCGTGA
Organism: uncultured Candidatus Saccharibacteria bacterium; assembly: GCA_964545345.1. Taxonomy (GTDB): domain Bacteria; phylum Patescibacteriota; class Minisyncoccia; order UBA6257; family WO2-44-18; genus JAUSKF01. The sequence goes on from CAZJFE010000006.1 coordinate 20,748, forward strand.
AGCCCGAGGAATTGATGTCGGAAGCGCGCTGGAAAGCGTATGTAACGCAAAAGGGATGGAATGAGCGGTTTGATCACAAGCCGAAAAACCTGAGACTTCCGGAAAGCATCCCCTGTGTCGGAAAAAGATTGATTCTACGTGGAGCGCTTCAGGAAGTTCTGAAGAAAACTAAGGGCGCCTATCCGGCACCACTAAAAGCGATTGAAGCCGTCCGAGCCAGTTCTAAATCTATTGAGAAAGGTCTGGCGCTGGAAAGAAAATTGTTCGCTGAGTGCGCTAATTCTCCGGAAGCAAAAAGTCTGACCAGTGTATTCTTCCTGGATAAGGAAGCCCGCTCTAAAGACTGGCTGCCGGGAGTGAAGGCGGAGGTTCCGAAGAAAATCGGCATGATCGGAGCGGGAATTATGGGAAGCGGTATCGCCTACGCGGCCATTTCCAGCAATATCCCGGTGGTCCTGCATGATACCTTCCCGGATCCGGTTGGCAAAGCGGTGATCTTCATTGAGACGATGCTCGGCAAAGCCGTGAAAATCGGCATAATGACTGCCGAGGAAGCGGCCGCTAAGCGGCGTCTGCTGAAAGTTTCCACCGGAGACGATCTATCGGCTCTGGCCGACGCCGATTTCGTGATTGAGGCGGTCCCCGAAGATCTGCAACTCAAACGAAAGATGTTCGCCGAGCTGGAGAAAGTTATTTCGCCGAAGGCGGTGATCGCGACCAATACGTCTTCCTTCTTGCCCAGCGATCTGGCCGCCGAACTGCAATACAAGGATCGCTTCTGCGCCATGCACTTCTTCAATCCGGTTCGGACAATGAAACTGATTGAAATTGCCGCTACGCAGGGAAGTTCGCCGGAAACAATCGCCAAGACTTTGGCTCTTACTAAAGCCCTCGGAAAAGTCCCAGTACTGCTTGATCAGGAATGTCCCGGTTTAATCGTTAACCGAGTATTGGTGACCGGTATGGCTTGGGCCTTGGACCAACTGCAGACGCTGAAGATTGATCCGTGGAAAATTGACGAAGCGATGGAAAAATTCGGCATGGCGATGGGTCCATTCAAAACTTTGGACCTAGTCGGATTTGATATCGGCTACCATGTGATGAAAGTGATGATGGGCTACTACCCGCAGGACTATCCGCAGTCGGTAGCCGGCATTCCGCTGAACAAAGATAAGAATTTGCTCGGTAAAAAAACCGGCAAAGGATTTTACATCTGGAAGGGCGAGGAAGCGGTCAAACCGAACAAAGCCATTCTGGAAAAGTTCGGCTGGAAGACTGAATGCTCGTCCAATGATGACGTGAACGCCGCCCGCAATCTGCTTCTGCTCTCTATGACAAGGGAAGCAAAAAAGATTGTTGATACGGGCGTCTGTAAATCTCCCGACATGGTTGATCTCTCCCTAATTCACGGCGCTATGTTGTTTGCAAATCGCCGTGGATTGCTCTTGAATCCTCCGGTGACTATCACTGCTTAACATCACACTCCCCCTTTTCAAAGGGGGTTTTTTGTTTTAAAATAGCTTCGGTTTATTGAAAGGAAAAAAGATGGGAATTGATATGGGAAAATCTTTAGAGGCCGGTGCTCAGGATAAGGACGGCAAGGCCAAAGAAAAGAAGGGCAATGATGAAGAGGCTATGGAACTGATGGAGTCTTTGAGAGAAAAAGAGGCTCATACGGGTTTTATTGCTAACTTGATGATGGGTAAGTACAAACCGTTGTCACCCTTCCCATTGCAACCAGAAAAAGACAAGCGGCTAGCTGATGAATGGCTCAGTCAATTTGCTAATTTTTTGGCAGAAAAAGTTGACCCTAATAAGATTGACGCTGACGGCGATATGTCCGATGAAGTACTCGATGGTTTGCGGAAACTCACTGCCTTTGGCATTAAGGTGCCGAAGGAATACGGCGGACTTGGCTTCTCACAGTCGAATTATCGCCGCGCGGCAACATTGTTTGGTAGTTGGTGCGGCAATACCTCCGCATTACTCTCCGCGCATAATTCTCTTGGCGCGACGCTGCCACTGATGAAATATGGCACTGACGAGCAAAAGCGGCGTTGGCTGCCGAAGCTGGCTGCTGGAGCTATTTCCGCCTTCGCACTAACAGAAAATGGTGTTGGCTCCGATCCTTCGAAAATGAGGGCTTACGCCCGGAGGGTCTATAATTCAAAAGGCGAAATTATCGGATATCGGCTAACAGCGGAAAAACTTTATACCACAAACGCGGTTCGTCACGATAACGTGGCCCTAGCTGACCTGGTCATAGTGATCGCTCGCATTGTCGATGATCCGAAAGAAATTGACACGAAGGGTGTCAAAAAGAAATATGGGCTGTTCGTGGTGGAAAAGGAAACGCCTGGTTATAAAGTCGGCAAACGTTGTCACTTCAAGGGGCTGAGATCGATCTTTAATGGTGAGACCCTCTTTAAAGAAGTTGAACTTTCGCCCAATGAGTTGATTGGTGCTGACGGCGCAGGTCTGGAAATCGCCTTCAAAATTCTTACTATTGGCCGACTCACGATCGCGGCTATTTGCGAAGGGGCTCTTAAGCAGGCTTTGCGAGCGACTTGCTGGTGGGCCAAGAACCGTGTTCAGTTCGATCTTGAAATCGGGAAACACGAACTTAATTCGAGGAGGATTGTGGATATGGCATCTAAAGTCTTGGTACTAGAGGCCGTTTCACATTGGTGTTCTAGCATGATTGATAAAAACCAAGATATTAGGATCGAATCGGGCGCAAGCAAGATTATCAGTACGGAAATTTTGTGGGAATCATTGATGGATCTCTTTATGATCCGCGGTGGGCGCGGATTCGAGACTTATTATTCTCTTCAGCATAGAGGTGAAACTCCAGTAGCCGTAGAGCGGATGCTGAGGGATTGCGATATTAACCTTATTTTCGAAGGTCCTAATCCGATCATGCGGATGATGGTTGCCAGAGAAGGATTGGCAGAATATATCTGGCGAGGAATGAAGATGACGAACAAGAAAAATCCTGCGAGTTTGTCGGAAAAAGCGAAAATTGGCTTCTGGTTCTTTAAGCAGTACGTCAAAAATATCCGCCCCGGATCTTCGCTGACTAGGAAATTTGGTAGCCATAAGGCTTTCATGGCGGGTGAAGCGAAAAAGCTAGTCAGAGACTTTATTACTGCGTCTCTGTATCACCAGGATAAAATGAAGTTCAAAGAACTTATCATGGAACAGATCGCAAATCGCGGCACGGATATGTTCGAAATGTCCCTCGTTCTTTCCTGGGCGGAGGCTCATCCGGAAAGACCCATGATCAAGGAACTTGCCGAATACTACTGTCGCAGGAAGCGTGAAAAGTTGTATCCGAAATCATTTGTTTCTTGGATGGCCAAGGGAACGCAAAATAGTGTTTACAGACTGGCGTCGCGCATCATGGACGGAGAAGCTGGATGGCTGACCGATGGCATTATGCCCGTCGACCTCCCCGACCTTGAGAAACAAAAATAATTTTTTAGAAAATTGAAAGAGTGGCTCAAACCACTCTTTTTTTAATTTCTACTTTTCCTCTTCAAACCAAACTTTTTTAATTTCTTCCAGCAATTCATCGGAAATCGGCAACTGCTTTCCCGGCTTGCTTTGGCCCGGATAACGCCAGGCGGAGATCATTACTCTCATTGAACTTTTCACTTTTAACTTTTTACTAGTTGGCTCACCAGAGCCAACCGCATACATCAACCAGATTTCCTGCTTCCTTTTTGGGGTATCATTTCGCATCATCACCGCCAAAGTTCCTTCGGCTATCCCCTCCTCTTTACGTTTGGGATTTTTCAAAACCGTCTTCAACTTCTGTTCAGAAAGTCCGTAATAGACCATCTTATCTTTAATGTGCTGAGTCCATCGGAAATTTTTGTCATTCTTGGGAAACTTTAAAAACATGGTTGAGAAAAGCTTATAATATAAGTAATGGGACGTCTATCGGCATTAGTCCGCCTTATTATCTTATCAGCTATCATCTTTTTGGCCGCGGTAATGATGTTTAAAGCGTCTGGGAGCGATTCCGCTATCACCGGTGAAGCGGAAACTATCACTGCCGGCTATTCTCATCTGCGCTATCTGGATTATCGGCTAGACTCGGAACAGCCACCTCTGGGAAAAATTTTAGCGGCCGCTCCCCTGCTTTTAAATAAAATTAGCTTCCCAATCAACAACATTAATTGGCAGAGAGACATTAACGCGAAGGAAGAGGTGGCTAGTCAGTTTTTCTACGAACAAGGGAATGATCCCGATTTAATCCTGCGACATAGCCGCCTCTCCTCCATCATCGCAATCTTACTTCTGACAATTCTTCTTTACATTCTTAGCCGGGATTTAATCGGTAAGTGGTGGGCGCTCCTCCCCTCTTTTCTGGTCGCCTTCTCGCCGCTTGCTTTGGCATACGGACACTACGCGACAATCAACGCCTGGTCAGCAATCACGATCTTCGCGGCGATTGTTGCTTTTTTAAAATTCCTGGAATCACCGTCCAGAAAAAAATTATTGCTTAGCGGTCTGCTATTTGGATTGGCGCAGATTGCCAGCTTCACGGCGCTGATTTTAATACCCTATCTTATTTTGATTCTATTAATTTTTTATGTCTGGGGCATCCGCCAGGATTGGTCTATGACGGAAGTCGGCGGAAGAACTAGCCGTTTCGGCAAACGGGCGATGCGCTACTCTAACGCGTTGATGGGAATATTTTTTACCGGCCTTATTATCATTATTTGCAGTTATGCCCTATTCACACTCGAATATCCGATTGAGAAACAACAATCCGACACGGAGTTCGTGACTAACAACTTCTCTCCTATTTGGATTAAAGATGGTGTTAGGAAAATCTCCGGAATCCCGATTTTACGAGGATTCGGTCAATACACCCTGGGAGTAATAAATCATTATCAAAATTACCCAATTAGTTGGAATCCAAACCTTTCAGTAATTAAAACGTTCCTACTAAAAGAACCAATCGCCTCTCTACTGTTGCTAACAATCGCGGCCGGATTAGCAATCTGGAATATTCTTAAAGCTAGCTGGTCCATGTTGCGCCGACGTTCTCATAATCTCTTTGATTATTTAAGCACTAACTTTTCTGAATTCGCCGCGATGGTTTTCGTTGGACTAGGATTGGGAGTTGCGATCTCAATAAACTCATCCGGGGGTTACGAACAGATTCTGCCAACTCTGCCATTTTTATATTTGCTCATGACTAGCGGCGTCAAGAAATGGTTCTCGGGAAAAGCGCTGGATCCGGCAAAGAATTTCGTTATTAAAATTTTCCTGGTTTATGAAGAATTTTTGCAATTATCTCTCCAAACTACTCTTTTGGGAGCGCTGATAGTGGGTTACGGGGTCACGACACTAATTACTTACCCTCATTTCCTGCCATTCGGAAACCTACTTGCCGGAGGAACCAAAAACGCGCACACCCACCTGAATGAATCGGACTACAACCGCGGTCAAGATTTAAAACGCCTAGCGGATTGGACGCGCCTGAATCTTGCTGATCGCGAAAAAATCGCCGTTGATTACTCCGACGAAATATCATTGAAATACTACTTAGGCGACGTCGCGCGACCTTGGGCTTCATCGCTCGGCAGTCCACTAGAAGAAGGTATTGATTGGCTGGCAATTCCGATCACCAATAGGGACTATGTCTGGCTAGACGGCCTTGAGCCATACGACCGGGTAGGCAAAACAATCCTTCTATATCGCTTGAGTGATTAGAAATTACTTGATATAAATCCGGTTCTCAACGGTAAAATCCAAATACTCGGCGGATCTTAATTTTCCGGAAAGATTCATTTCCCGGATGTAAGAAAATAGCTTCTCCGATGGAGCAAAACGAACACTAAAAATCAGACGTTCGCCCCGAACTCCTCTAGCCACTAGTTCCTGAAGTTTTTCATCATAAGAATATTCCCGAATCCCCAAAGAAAGGTGATCCAGCCCGGAAATGATCTTCTCGGCATTATCAAAAAATTCCACGGCCAACGCCCAAGCGCCGATGCGGCTGATTTTCCCGCCAACATCAATAATTTTAGGAATCGCCGCCCCTTCGGTGTCCGGAGCTTTTTCCAATAATTGACCGGTCCGATTAATCCAATAGCATTGGTTCCCGCTACCCTGCTGGTAGCACCAGATGGCAAAGCGATCGGCGATGCCAGCGATAATCCGCAACGTTCCGGTCAGTAAATCCTTTTCCACCGCGAATCCGGCCACTTTAGAAGGCCAGGCCAGAAAATTTTTAAAACCCAGAAATTGCGCCAAGTTTCCTTTGAGCAACTCGCCTCGGATCTCTTCAAAATCGGCTGATCCGGAAACTTCAAAATTTTGAATATGCAGAAAAGGAATATTTAACAATCCGTAGACTGATCCAACCACCGCCGCTATCAATAATCCCGAAACAAGATAAAGCTTAATTCGCAGTTTTCTATAATGTCGGCGGCGTTGTCCCTTGGAAAGGAATATTTTTTGCATTCGTTATTTAACTACCCGCTCAATCAAAGGGTTAATCCTGGTTACCAACTCGTAATAACTAGCTTCGGCGGCCTTCCGAGCCAATCTGTAGGCATCAATCGTCTCCGCTCCCTGTTTGCCCAATAACACCGCGATACTGCCCCGTTTTGCCGGAATACCGGTGACATCCACCACAATCATATCCATGGAAACTCGGCCTAACACTCTACACTTCTTACCACTAACCAAGACCTCGCCAACGCTAGTCAGCGCCCTCGGATAGCCATGCCAATAACCAATCGGCAAAACCGCCAATCTGGTTTTTCTACCAATCCTCTCTATCAAGTCATACCCCACGAAGTCACCCGGAGCCAACTCCTTAACCTCGCTGACTAAAGTTTTCCAGGATAGCACCGGCTCTAATTTTATTTTTGATAATTGTATTCCCAATTCCGTGGAAGGCCAAAGTCCATAAAGTCCAATACCGATCCGGACCGCATCTAAGTGATACTTTTGATTGACCAGAGTCCCGCCGGTAGCCGCCGCGTGACGCAATAAGTTCTTCAAACCTGCTTTTTCTAAAATCTTAATCGCCTTTTGAAATTCGATGAATTGGCCGTCCGTAAAAGTTGGGTAGTTAATGTCCTTCGCGGAAGCAAAATGGGTGTAAACACCGGTGCAGTTTGCTTTAAGTTCAAAGTCCATAGTCTTTAGCATTAACGGAAGGTCTTTTGTATAAAATCCCTGGCGGTGCATACCGGTGTCAATCTTCAAGTGAAATTCAGGGTGGTACTTGGAATACCTTAACTCCTTGAGAGCATCCAAACTGGAAACAGTAATGGTGATTTCATTTTTCGCGGCATCTTTTAACAGATTTTTGAAGGTCGGACCGAGCACCAAAATGGTTTTGGTAATCCCCTCCTCCCGAAGACGCACCCCCTCCACGACGCTGTCAACGCAAAACCCGTCCACTCCGAAACGATCCGCCAATTTGGAAAAGGCCACGAGACCGTGGCCATAGGCATTGGATTTCACCACCGCGAAAAGCTTGGTTTTTGGTTTCAAAAGCGACCGGATGGTCCGGTAATTGCGCTGAAGCGCCTTTGAATAAATTTCTATCCAAACCTTAAAATTACTGGACATAAATAATAATTTATAGTAGAATCTACCCGTAGCTCTTTTAGATTTTAACACGAAATAAGCTTGGCGTAAAGGAGAATGCCGTGAAAGAATATCTGCTGAAGGAATTGAACCAAATCTGGACCGATCTCAAGAAAGTACACCCTGTTCTGAAATCTATCCTACTGTTCATCCTTCTGGTGACTCCGATCAGCGCGATTTCGCTGATCTGGCAGATCAAAGACGCGGAATTGCTGGAAGCATCCAAGGATATGACCCTGAAAAGTCCTTTCTGGCCTGCGGTCTACCATGGATCAGTCAAGGCCCCGATTATCGAAGAACTCACCTTCCGAGGTCCCGCCTACGTCCTTCTGCTCACCCTGCTGTTAATTTCCTATCTATACTCCAAGAAGACCGGAAAGCCATCAACGCTTCAAATGACGGTCTGGCCGGGATGGACCGTCGCCGAACTGATTGTTTGGCCGATGCTTCTACTCCTCAACTACTTCTGGGCGATCGATCACCCCTATCCGGCAACTGTTTTTGCCGCCGGTTTGGTTCTTGGGTGGCTAATGCTAAAAACAAAAAATATCCTTTACTGCATTGTCTTGCACGCGGGAGTCAATTTCGTAGTCATCGCCGCCTCAAGAGTGGGAACGAAACTCTTGAGTTAACCTCCGTTACCCAACGGAGGTTTTAATTTCCTTCTTTCCAACCAATTTCCGCAAAACTTTCGGAATCAGCACCATCCCCTCTTTGGTCTGATAATTTTCTAAAATCGCTATTAATATTCTGCCAATTGCAAAAGCAGTGGCGTCATTCATGTGAACCAGTTCGGTTTTACCATCCGCTCGCTTCACTCTCGTTCCAAGACGGCGAGATTGATAATCATTCATTAAATCGGAAGTGTGAGTCTCCCGATATTTATTCTGCCCCGGTAGCCAGGCCTCAATATCAATTTGCCGATAGTCCGGCCCGCCCATGTCGCCGGTGCAAACCGAAATCACCTGATACGGAATTTCCAGCTGTTGCATCAAATATTCCTGAATCGCCACAATGAAATCCTGCTCCTTCAAGGAATTCTCCGGAGTAGTGAAAGATTCCATTTCCAACTTATCAAACTGATGCATTCGTAAAATCCCTTTCACGTCCTTGCCGTGCGAGCCGGCCTCGCGTCGGAAGCTGGTGGAATAACCGATATAACGAATCGGCAACTGATTTTCCGGGATAGATTCACCCATATGCATTGGGCCTAAGGTGTGCTCGGCGCTACCAACTAAATACAAATCATCTTTGGCCAAATGATATCGCTCCTCCTCTTGGCCGGGATCCAACCGCGCCATTTTTTTGAAAATTTCCGGCTTAATCATTACCGGCGGCAATACCGGAATAAACGGCTTGGAGGAATATCCTTTTTCAACCTGATTGGCGAGTTTTTTCAGGATCTTTTCGTTGCCGAGCGTGTCAAAAACAAATTTAATAATCGCCATCTGCAGAAGCGCCGCGTCGCCTTTCAAATAGGCAAAACGGCTACCGGAAACCTCCCCGGCGGTTTCGGTATCAATAATTCCCAGCGCCTCACCGAGTGCGATGTGGTCTTTCGGTTCAAAATCAAACTTCGGCGGAGTGCCTTTACCCGCCTGGGTGGGCCATTGGCGGATCGGCTTGTTGCCGGATTCATCCGGCCCAACCGGAACATCATCGGCGGGGAGGTTCGGTAATTTTACCCAAGCCAAATTCCTTGCCGCTTCCACGGATGGCAGCGCCTGCTCTAAACCCTTAAGCTCTTCTTTAACTTTTTTCGCTTCTTCAATATTCCGCTCCTTGCTCAACTGATTCAGTTTCGCGCGCAAATCTTCAATTACCTTCACCTTTTCGCGCCAAGAATTATCCAACGCCAAAAGCTCATCCACGGCGCTAGCCGGAACTTTCTTTTTAGCTACTCCCTCTTTAACTTTCTCCGGATTTTTACGAATCAGCTCAATATCCAACATACAGCTAAGTATAAAGTAAAAGAAAAGCCCCGTGAATACGGGGCTTTGGGATTAACAACTGTAGGGCTTATCAGCCAAAATCAAATCCCAGGAAATATCATTCGCCATTTCAATACTGCCCATATCGGTTTCCACCAAGATTGTCTTTTCGTCGCCCTCTTTCACCTTGGCGCTCTTTACGCCGCTCTTCAGAGCTTCTACCAGCTGACCAAGACCGATCTGTGACATCACAAAACGGGAAGTAAGCTCCCAGGTAATTTCATTCATCATCTCAACGGTCCCCATCCCGGTCTCAACCAAAATAGTCTTTTCATCAATCTTTTTGACCTCGGCGCCACTCACGCCGCTCTTCAGCGCCGCCACCAGCTGAGCGAGATTGAGCTTATTCACAACCAACTCCTTAAATTTATCCCTTACATAAGTCTTTATGTGAGGGACACGCTGCTGGCTATTTTAGCACATCGGAACCATCGGGTCAACCCGCGCTAACGAGCAAGAAAAAGCCCCTCCGAAGAGGGGTCAGGCTTCCTGAACTTTCACGCACTCCCAAAAATCAAAGCAGTAATCCGAAGTGGTCGGAAACACAGTGCCTCCGCAGGGATTCTCTTCCCTGATAACCTCCCGAGCCGTAAGAATCTTCGGACCAGTATTTCGCTCCGCGACGTACAGGTCTCCGACTTGAATCTCTCCCTCGGCCATCTTCAGTGAGATCCCCCCAACGTCAACGACTTCACCTCTGCGAAGAGCTGTGATCGTCTTGTACTCTCTACCCATGAAGCCCATAGACTCTCCTTTTTGGTTTTGTATCCTCCGGAGGAGGATCCGCCTTTGGCGGAAAAAGAACTTTCTGTTTCGTCCTTTCGGACTTATCAGCTCGGACACACATCCGAGGACAGAGGAGGATTTTTAGGAAATCCTCCGAAAACCTTACTTCCTGCCTCTACACCGAAGTCTTGGTCGTTTGCTCTTTGATGTAATTTCCCAAGCCGGTCCTCAGCTGGTAAAGATCCTGATCGTCCCAGCCGAACTTCTGGATCTCTGTGCAGATAGCATCGACTCGGAGCGAAGAAGGATCATCGACGCATTCCGTGCAAAGATCAATTACCTTCCGATACCATGGCCATTCTTCGGAGCGCCAATAGTAAAGGGGCGCCCACTCCTTCCATCTCATGCTGTCCTTGCAGTTCGGACACGTCCGGTACCCGCACAGACGTCCGATCAGGTTCTTCAGGAAGCGGATCATGAATTTCTCCTTGATTTGAGTTTTGTTTTTTATCCTCCGAAGGAGGATCCGCCTTCGGCGGAAAAAGAACTTTCTGTTTCACCGTTTCCGGATCATCAGCCCCGATACACATCGGGATACAGAGGAGGATTTTTAGGAAATCCTCCAGAAACCTATTACTGGAAGTTAGCGGAGATGATCGTTTTGATCTTCTCTTTGGCGCCGTCCCAATCCGGTTCGCCTGGACGCAACGAGCCGCTTTCTGGATCCTCGCCGCCACCCCAATCATATGACGACTTCATGTCAGAAATGATAGCGTAAAGCTCAACGAGAATTTCTTCTTTCGTTTTCATCACTCCTCCTTGATTTGGTTGTTTTTGGTGTGCCGCACCTCACACTTGAGGTTGTTTGGAGTATAACATATATATGCCCACTTTGTCAATAGAGCTAAAATAGCTTTATTTTAAACTTAAGCGAGCCAATCCTCTCTTCTCCGAAACCCAAGCGAGCTTAATCGGCTTGGAGGTTTTTGTATAATGTATCTTTAACAAAAACCCGATTAGCGCGAGCGACAAGTGAAGTTTGCCGCTGGAGCAAACGAAACGGGTTGAGGGAAGAGAGGATTGGTGAGCGCCTTATTTCGGACGCAAGGTGGGAAACAAAATGATTTCCTTTACCGCGTGGGCTTTGGTGACGATAGCTACTAAGCGATCAATGCCAATACCCAATCCGGCGGAAGGAGGCATACCGTATTCTAAGGCCTCCAGAAAATCCTCGTCTTTGCGGGACGATTCCTCATCCCCTGCTCGGAAATCCTTTTCCTGCCGCTCCATTTGGTCGCGCTGAAAAACCGGGTCATTCAACTCGGAAAATCCTTTGACGATTTCCACTCCATTGACGATAAGCTGGAAACTTTCAGTTAAGGAGCGATCTTTCTCGTGCAGTTTAGCCAAAGCCATTAGAGATTCCGGATAATCAATCACGAAGGTCGGCTCAACGATCTTTGGGCGAACTTCTTTTTTAAATACCTCATCCAAATCGGAGGCATTAACTTGTTTGTAGTCTTTGCCGGAGTGCTTTTTAAAAATATCGGCGAATTTCACCATAGACCATTTTCCCGGGATGAATTTCTTCAATAGTTTCTGGGTGAATTTCATCAGGCCTGTGTAATCCTGATAAGCCCAATAGAGCTCCAGAGAAGTAAATTCCGGATTATGATCCCTATCTATGCCTTCGTTACGGAACGATTTACCAATTTCAAAAACTCGCTCCATTCCGCCGATCAGTAGACGTTTCAAATAAAGCTCCGGGGCGATGCGAAGATAAAAATCCACATCCAACGCATTATGATGAGTCTTGAAAGGCCGGGCCTTTGCTCCACCTGGAATCGCCTGAAGAGAAGGTGTCTCCACCTCTAAAAATCCTTCCAAAGTTAAAGAATTCCGGATATCCTGAACTATCTGTGAGCGTTTTTGAAGCTTGCTTTTAACATCGGCATTAAGTAAAAGATCCAAATAACGCTTTCGGAAGCGCTCTTCAATATCACTCAAGCCATGCCAAACCGACGGCAAGGGCCGGACACTCTTCACAATTACCCGCAAGGTTTTCGCTTCAATACTCCGCTCCCCTTTCTTGGTTTTAAACAATGGACCGGATACCTCCACGAAATCCCCAATATCCAAATTATCTTTCAGCGCCTGAAAGTTCGGCAATTTCGCTTTCGCCAACACGATCTGAATCTTTGCCCCGCTACCATCAGCCAAGTCGGCAAAAGCCACTCCGCCCTGAACCCGTAGACCGAGTAGTCGCCCAGTCAGCCAAACCTTAGTTTTCTTTTTTGATAAAGCGGCGAAATCCTTCACGGCATGCGCCACCAAATGCGAACGCTTAACCCGAGCGGGATAAACATTCAAACCGAGCTTTTCCAGCGCGTCCTTCTTCTTTAATCTTTCTTTTATTAAATCCTCAAGCATTACTTAACGGACACGATTTTATAGACAACTTCTCCGCCCGGTGTCTTCACTTTCACGCCCTCACCTTTTGACCGTCCAACAAATGCTTTGCCAAGCGGCGATTCATTGGAAATTTTCCCAGCCGAAGGGTTGGCCTCATTCGGGCCGACGATCGTAAACGTGGAAGATTGGCCTCCCCGCTCTACCTCAATAGTGGAGCCGATCTGCACTTTATCGCCGGTTCCCTGCTGAATCAAAATGGCGTTTTTAATCATCTCCTCCACTTCAACAATGCGAGTTTCCACGATCACCTGCTCCTCCCGCGCTTCCATATATTCGGCGTTTTCGGAAAGATCCCCTAGCTCTTTGGCGCGTTTAAGACGCTCCGCGACATCAGCTCGTCGGGTGGTTTTCAAGGCGCTTAATTCCTGTTTAAGTTCTTCCAGCCGCTCGGGTGTTAAATGGTAATCCATATAAAATAGTTATTAGTTATTGGCAATTAGTAATTAGTAAATACTATAAGAAATCTCGTTAAATATCAAACTTGTAGGACTTCCTCCACAGCCACCAACGCACCCGGATGGTATCCCACAGAACCCGGAAATACGAACCAAAGCGAACGTGAGAGCGAGAATCACTCACCCAGTGAATCGGCATTTCTTTAATCTGATACCCCAGCTTCCTTGCCAGCGCTAGCGCTTCAGCGTCAAACCCCCAGCCGTTGAGACGCGAGATGGAAAAAATTCGCCGAGCAGCTTCTTCCGAGAAACACTTAAAGCCACACTGGGTGTCCCACAGCCCTCGTAGTAGTAGTAACTGGACGATCACATTGCCGAGTTTCCCGGCCAACCATCGAAGCAAACTAGGCGCCGGATTAAGTTTGGATCCCTTCACGGCGCGCGAGCCAATCACCACTTCATAACCTTCATCCAAATAAGGAATCATTTTATTGAACTCAATGATAGAGGTGGAGTTGTCAGCATCCATAAATAAACGCCAATTCCCCTTCGCGGCCTGCATACCGTCCCGAACCGCCGCCCCCTTACCACGATTTTCCAAATTATTGAGCAATTTTAAATTTTCAATCAGCGGCTTGAAACGCTCCACGATCTCCGCCGTAGCGTCCTTGGAGCCGTCATTGACCACTAAGATCTCATAAGAATATTCCTGCTCCGAAAGATGGCGATCAATGTCAATTAACGTTAAAGGAAGCCGCTTGGCTTCGTTATAAACGGGAATGATTACCGAGAGGTAAGGTTTTGCCATTAGGTGACTATTACTATTTAATTATATCAAAGCATGTTTACTCTGGAGGCGGTCAAAAAAAACCGGGCGATTTTAATCATACTGGTAATGGCGTTACTACTCCGTCTCCCCGGAATGGGTTGGGGGTTGGAAAGCGTGATTGAATACTTTGAGCCCGATGAGTGGGCGCACACACAAGTCGCCAAAGAAATTCTAAATTCCGTTGATAACAAAATGGTGCCGGATGCGAAAGTTCAAAGATACTGGACCACTTGGGGGTACGGCGCTGGAATTGGCATCGCCAGCTATCCGGTATTTAAGACACTGGACCTACTGGGGCGCGCTCTCTTGCATACCGATTTAACAATATTCGCCCGATTGGTCTCTCTAGCGTTCTCCTTGTCGCTGATTTTGTTGGTATTTTTGGTCGGTCAATGGCTCTTCAATGACCGGCGGAAAGCATTATTGGCGGCGGCGGTTCTCGCTTTATTTGATCTAAACGCCACCTACAGTCATTACGGAACGCCGGATATCGTTCACTCTTTTTGGTTCTTGGGCGCTCTATTTTTTGCCACGTTGTATTTTTTCCCGAATATCGGCGCGATCAGTCGCCTGACCAACCTCGCCGGAAAATATTCCTGGATTCTTATGACTATCGCCTCCTCAGCCGCTCTAGCGATCCGCTTTGATCCAATTCCGATGTTGGCGATCGCCGCCCTTTACCTTTGGAAAATGATTCAGGAAAAAAGTTCCAAATTAGCGCTTCCAATGATCTGGTTTCTAGCGCTAAATGTCTTCCTGCTATTCGCTTTTACCGGATTCCACTATTCGCCGGAGGATTTTCTGAAATCATACAAAAAAATTGTTGAGGACAATCGAATTGAATCTTTTCCTTATGGCCAATCTCTCTACAAACCGCTGGCTTACATACTGATCACAGCCGCCGGCACCAGTTTGCCGATTATCTTAGTAGCGGCCGCCTCTCTTTTAAGAATCTTCAAGCGTAAAGACCAACCGAAACTAAAAAAGATCGCCTTACTCTGGTCTCTCATTTTAATCGGGGCTTTTCTCTTAGTTTATTTCGGTCCGCATCTGTCCGTTCGCCGTATTAATGTTTTTCTGCCATTCGTCGCCCTAGCGGCGGCCTATGGGCTCGGGGAATTACTAAACAGCGGTGAAAAATTGAAAAAGATAGCGGTTTATTCGGTGATCGGCTATACCGGACTGCTGGCGGCCATCTCCCAGGCGCAGTTTCTGAATGACCCGCGATACCGAGCGGAGCAATTTATTTTATCTGATCCAACGGTCGCGGGAGCGACGATTGATTACACGGAATACGCCAAAACTCTGAGGATGCCGGGGCCATCCCAAATCGGACCGGCGGCTTTTCCGGAAATTATCGTGATGCAAGAAACCTTTTACGGACGCTTCTGGAAATCCCTGGCTACTCCGTTTAAAATTCCGACCTGTTGTGATGAAGTCCTGCACTGCAAAAATTACAACCAGTGCGTCAGCATCCAAGCGATGCTTAGCGGCAATTCGCCTTATCAGCTGATTAAAGAATTCCGGCTCTGGCATCCTTTCCCGGAACGTTTTGTCTTTCAAAAATTATTCGGTAACTACGAAACTTTTCTAGGCGATGTGCTGATTTTCCGAAAAATTTAATTGCCAAGAAATCCTAGGCCGATCTTACTTAAAACTCCGTAGATCAGATTGGAGATTATCTCCAGAACCCAGTCAAAGATTTTGGCGATAAAACGCACTACTACCCACAACGCCTGACCAATTTTCTTTAAAAAACCCATCGTCTGCTCTTCACTTGGCAAAGCGTCCGTCACCTCCTTCACCACCGGGGCAGTGTCAATCTTTTTCTGAA